>DASUCS010000360.1:0-5632 GCA_036275935.1 Acidimicrobiales bacterium | reverse complement strand
AGGAGCGCGGCGACCTCGTCTTCGACCAGTCCCCACCGGCGGAGCTCGCCGAGCAGCATGACGAACAGTGGTGTGGCGTCGATGCTGCCGTAGTAGATCGACCCGCCACCCAGTGCGAGGGACACCGCATCTCCGAAGCGGACCTCGTGCAGGATGCGTCCGGGCTGCTCTTCCGTCACCGGATCGACCTTGTCGCCCTGCAGCCGCGCGAGCGTTCGCAGCACGGCGACCGCCAGCTCCGGATCGACGATCAACGTCATCCAGGACGTGAGCAACGAGTCGCGTCCGAACAACGTCATGAACCATGGCGCGCCCGCAGCGATCACCACGCGTTCGGGATCTTCGGGATCGAAGATGCGGAGCGCGCCGAGGTCGTCGATGCTGCGGCGGACGGCCTCCACGAGGGCAACGGAGTCGCTGTCGACGACGGGCGCCTCTGATCGCCACCGACGAAGGCGTTGACCAGGCGACAGGCCGCGCCAGAGCCCTCCGCACGGGTGCGTCGGCTCGACTCGCTGCCCGCCGAGAATGGCCGCGACGTCGACGGTGACGTCCCACTCGTCGCCGGGCGCGAGGCGGACCGAGAAGGCGGCTGCCCCGGCGAGATCCGTCACCGGCTCGCTGAACCAGAGCTCTGTGCCGCGCCCGCTGCCGCCGTCGTGCCGGTACCGCCACGATCGATCATCGGCCGAGTCACGGGGAACTCCCGCGTCCGCACGCGCTCTGCCCTCCTTCACGGCGAACAGATCCGCGAAGTCCGCGCCGACGTCGAATGAGAGCGAGCCGTCGAACTGAAGCGCTCCGATGTTGCGGAGCGTGATCGTCTCGCGCATCGCGCCGTGGAGCAGCTCGCGGGTGCGGACGATCAAGAGTTGACTCTCACCGCCCGGCCCGAAGCGATGACGCTGGACGAACACGGCGGCGAAAGGATCGACCTCGCCTGAGCCGAGGAACTCCGGAGACGAACCGTTCAACGCCAGTCGCCAGCGCGAGAGGATCCGCAGGTCCCCTACGAACAAGCCCGCGGGTCGCGAAGGGTCCATGTCGCCGAACGCGTCGGACAGGCAGAACGACGACTCCTCGACGAGCGTGACCCCCGAGCCCCCTGGCAGCAGCGACGCGCTCTCGGACCTGAAGTTCAGTGGGCCGTCGTCGGACTCGGTCACTGCACGCCGAGCGTACGGCGGACGAAGGGTGGGGAGCAGGTCATGTGTCCTGTGACAGATGGCCCTACCGTGATCAGGACACCGGCGCGCAATGTTGCGGACGAACACCTCAGCTCTCTCGAGGCGACGCGACGATGACGACGCGCAGTGAACACGGCCATGGTGGCGGTCACCGGCGACCTGTATGACGCCGTCGTGCTCGACATGGACGGCGTCATCACCGACACGGCCACGGTGCACGCCGCGGCATGGAAGCGCACGTTCGATGCGTTCCTGGCGGGGTGGTCCTCGGGGTACCGCGCGACGCAGGAAGCGTTCACCGACGACGACTACCTGACGTACGTCGACGGCAAGCACCGCGACGACGGCGTCGCCAGCTTCCTCGCCTCACGGGGCATCGACCTACCGCGAGGTGCGGTCACCGACCCACCCGATCGGGACTCCGTGTGGGGGGTGGCCAACCGCAAGAACTGCGACTTCCAACGAACGCTTCGAGAACGAGGGGTTCAGGCCTTCCCGACCTCGGTGGGCTTCGTGCGCCGTCTGCAGGCGCACGGCATCGGCACCGCGATCGTGTCCGCCAGCCGCAACTGCCGCGACGTGCTGGCAGCCGCCGGCATCGGTGATCTCTTCACCGTACGGGTCGACGGCATCGTCGCCGAAGAACTGTCGCTCCGGGGCAAACCGGCACCGGACATCTTCGTCGAGGCGGCGCGACGGCTCGGGGCGGCGCCCGAACGAGCGGTGGTCGTCGAGGACGCGATCGCCGGAGTCCAAGCCGGTAAAGCCGGGGGTTTTGCACTCGTCATCGGTGTGGATCGCACCGGCCACGCCGACGAGTTGCACCTCAACGGCGCGGACGTCGTCGTGCGCGACCTCGGCGAGGTCTGCGTGACAGGAACGCCGTCATGACTGCGATTCCTGTGCAACGCGACGCAGGTCTGTCTTTCTTGGAACAGGATTTCGCGGGGGAGCCCGGGTGGGTGCTCGACATCACCGGCTTCGACCCGAACAAGCTGCGCGTGAACGCTTCGCTGTTCGCGCTGGCCAATGGCCGCTTCGGCAGCAACGGCGCGTCCCTGGCGACGCGCGAGGGCATCCGCCGCTGGGTGGTGGCGGGAAACGTGTACGTGCTCGACGGCCCGGAGACGCATCTGCTGACCGGCCCGGTCGCGATGCAGTTGCCGTACGAGATGGTGGACGACCCGCACTTTCGCCGCGTCGTCGATCTGCGCACCGGTGTGCTGTACGAAGAGGTCGACACGACCGAGGGCCTGCTCACGAGCCTGCGCTTCCGGTCCCTGGCTCGCCCTGAGGTGATGATCGCGCGGGCGCAGTGTCCGACTCCGGCCAGGAACGCGCCGCTGTTGCTACCGCCGGCCGACGACGAGGTCCTCGACCAGGGAGCGCGCGGCTCCGCCTCGTGGATGCGCGTCGCGGCGAACCCCGGCGGCATTGTCGCCGCTGCCACCGACGTCGTCGACGAGACCGGCCGCAGGCTCGATCGCATCTCCGTGTACCTCGCCGACGCGGATCGCCTGCCCGATCCCGAGACTGCGCTCGACGATCTCGAGGATGCAACAGCCGCGGGCGTGGACAGGTTGCTGACCGAGCATTGCGACGCGTGGGCGACGCGGTGGCGCGATGCCGACATCGTGATCGAGGGCGACGACGATCTGCAGGTCGCGACCCGGTACGCACTGTTCCACCTCATGGCGTCGGTGCCCGACGACGGCGAGGCGGCCGTCGGCGCAAGGGGCCTGACGGGCACGAGCTACCGCGGCCACGTGTTCTGGGATGCCGACACCTTCACGCTCCCGTTCCTCGCGGCCACGCATCCTGCGTCGGCGCGGGCGATGCTCGAGTACCGCATTCGCCGGCTCCCGCAGGCGCGCGAGAACGCGCGGGCGCGTGGCCGCCTCGGCGCACGTTTCCCGTGGGAATCGGCGCGCACCGGCGAGGACGTGACACCCACGTCGGCGCGTGACCGCGCCGGCAAACTCGTTCCGATCCGCACTGGGCAGCTCGAGGAACACATCGTGGCGCAGGTGGCCTGGGCCGCTTCCTTCTACGCGGACTGGACCGGTGACGAGGAGTTCATCAACGGCCCCGGCCGTGAGCTCCTTGTCGAGACGGCGCGCTACTGGGCATCGCGAGTGCGGATGGAATCCGATGGCGGTCACATCTTCGGTGTGATCGGGCCGGACGAGTACCACGAGCCGGTCGACGACAACGCGTTCACGAACGTTATGGCGCGCTGGAACCTGCGTGCTGCGGCAGACGCCGTCGAACTCATCGACACGCCTGAGTCGGCGGAGGCACGGGAGTGGCGGGCGGTCGCCGACGCGCTGGTCGACGGCTACGACCCCGACACCGGCATCTACGAACAGTTCGCCGGCTTCCACAAGCTCGAGCCACTCGTCATCGAGGAAATCGCCCCGAAGCGCCCCATCGCCGCTGACCTCTGGTTGGGCCCGGACCGCGTACACGGCGCACAAGTCCTCAAGCAGGCGGACGTGCTCATGCTCCACCACCTCGTGCCCGATGCGGTCGAACCTGACAGCCTCGTGCCGAACCTGCGCTTCTACGAACCTCGAACCGCCCATGGAAGCTCGCTGTCGCCGGGAGTGCACGCCGAGCTCTTCGCTCGGACGCGCGACTACGACAAGGCCCTCGACGCATTGCGCATCGCCAGCCGCATCGACCTCGACGACCTCACTGACACCACGGCTGGTGGGCTACATGTCGCGACGATGGGCAGCCTGTGGCAGGCGCTCGCGTTCGGGTTCGGCGGTCTTCGAGCGCACGCAGGCCGCCTCTCCATCGACCCTCGGTTGCCGCACAGTTGGGGCGCACTCGAGCTCACGGTGCGCTTCCACGGGAGCCGTGTGCGAGTGAGCATCGAGCACGGCTCTCTCCACGTCGACGCCGAACGACCGACCGCCATCACGATCGACACGCTGCCCTACACGGTCGACTCGACGGGTCTCGAGTTCACACGGCGCAGCCGCGCCTGGGAGGTGATCGCATGACGAAGGTCATCGCCGCCATCGACAATTCTCTTGCAGCGCGCCCGGTCGTCCTCATGGCGACGGCGTTGGCGGAAGTCCTCGGTGCAACCGTCGAGCCGTTGCACGTCAGCGACGACGACGGCGAGACCGCGCGCGCCTGTGCGGACAGCCTCGGCCTCGAGCTTCGTCGCTGCAGTGGCGATCCGCTCGAGTGCATCCGCGCTGCGGCCGAGGCGGACGACGTCGTCGCGGTGGCGATCGGCGCCCGCCAGCAACCGTCGGGTCACCACGTCGGCCATCTCGCCAGGCAGGTCGCCGACGTCATCGACAAACCCGTGCTCGTGGTTCCACCGGAGACCGTCCCGCCCGCGCACCTCCACCACGTCGTCATTGCGATGGAGGGCACACCGGCGAAGACGCGACATCTCAAGGCGGCGGTGGATGTCGCTTCCAGCGCCGATCTCCACCTGACCGTGGTGCACGTCGACGACGAGTCTTCGATCCCGAGCTTCTCCGACCAGGTCGCGCACGAGACCGATGCCTACGCCCATGAATTCCTGGCGCGCTACCTCCATGGCGCACCACGTGCTCGTCTCGAGTTGCGCATCGGAGCGCCCGCCGATGAAGTCATCGACGTCACCGACGTCGCGGCGCCCGATCTGCTGGCCATCGGATGGCCGCAGTCGGCGGGTGGCGATCATGGGGCCACCGCACGCGAGATCCTCGACCGCAGTCACGTGCCCGTACTGCTCGTCGCGATCGATTCTGCAGAAACGTCGTGAAGTCCCGCGACATCTGGGAGTCGTGCTCGGCCGCACGTCATCGGGCAATCCCAGGGCCCTGCACCGACGCTTTCGTGCTCGACGACCAGTGACCGACAAGCGCGAACGCGTCATTCGGATCGCCGTAGACGAAGCCGGTGTCCGCGGTTCCCGACGTGTTCGAGTTGCGAACGAAGAACGATGCACCTCGTCGAACCGCCGGGGTGTCGACGCCATCGCCGTTCCAGTCGCCGATGACGACCGCGTCGCCGGGATCGCCGTAGGTGAACGACATGTCAGCCGGCCCGGACGTGTTCGAGTTCCGTAGCAGGAACACCGCGCCACGGACGACGCCGACCGTGTCCGCTTCGCCGGACTGCCATTTGCCGAAGACGAGTCGGTCGCCGGCGTCGCCGTAGGTGAACGAGACGTCGGCCGGACCGCTCGTGTTGCTGTTGCGGAGGAACACTTGGGTCCCGCGCACGACCCCGACGGTGTCGACGCCGTCGCCGTTCCAGTCGCCGGTCACGACCGCGTCGCCGGGATCGCCGTAGGTGAACGAGGTGTCGGCCGGCCCCGACGTGTTCGAGTCCCGCAACAAGATCTGCCCGTCTCGCACGACCCCAGGGGTGTCGATGCCATCGCCGTTCCAGTCCCCAACGAGAGGGATGTCACCGGGCTGTCCGTAGGTGAA
>DASUCS010000359.1:0-5800 GCA_036275935.1 Acidimicrobiales bacterium | reverse complement strand
CCTGCCCGACGAGGTCGAGACGCGTATCTTCATCGCACTGGACCGTCCGGCGACGTGCCCGCACGGGTTCCCGATCCCGGCGCCGATGTCCGACGACCTGCCGGACATGCCCCCGCTCTACGACCTCGAGCCCGGTGACATCGCCGTGGTCGCGGTACCCGGATCGACTGATCCGGAGGTGGTTGCGTTCCTCGACACCCTCGGCCTACGCCCGGGCGGCCGCGTCGAGGTTCGCGAGAAGCACCCCTTCGACGGTCCCCTCGTGCTGCGCGTCGACGGGCAGGACCGCACACTCGGGCGCACCGTCGCGCAACAAGTGTTCGTTCAACGGGTCGCGGTGTAGGAAGACCCGCCCGGGCGCGCGCCGAACGCGCCTTGGCGACGAGCCGCTGTCCGCAGCATCGCCAGCCCGACGAGCGACAGAAGACCCGCCGCACCGAACGCCCACCGCTCGCTCGACAGGGTGACGACGATGCCGAGCACGAACGCGCCCAACCCCTGCGACACGTCGAAGAACAAGGTGAACGTCGCGATCGCCTGGCTGCGCTCGGTTTCCGGCGCGTTGTCCACCACGAGCGGGAACAGCGACGGATACAGCAGCGACACGCCCATCGAATAGACGAACGTCGACACGTACAACCCCGCCGCCGTGTTCCATGCGCACATCACCATGAGGCCGACGGCTTGCAATGTCATCGCGAGGGACGCGCCGCGGATCGAGCCGAGCCGATCGGGCAGGCGTGCGCCGAAGATGCGAACGGCGAGCACCGCGAAGGCGTACTCGGCGAACACGAGCCCCGAGCTCTCGAGTCCCACCTGCGTGACGTACAGCGGCACAAACGCGGAGAAGCCGGCGAACGCTGTCGTCGACAACGCGAGGATCACACCTGGTCGCACGGCGGCGGGATGCAGGAAGCGCTGCCGAGGGAGCGGGCCCGCGGGCACCTCGGGACGAGCGGTCGGCATGCCCACGCCGACGAGCACCGCGACGAAGCACATCGCCGCGCTCACGAACCACGCCGAGTGCACGCCCCAGGTCGTGCGGCAGGCCTCACCCAACAGCGGGCCGATCGCAAGCCCGCCGTACACCGCAACGGAGAAGTACGACGTCGCTTCGCCGCGCCGCTCCGTGGGTGCGAGGTCCTGCACCGCAGTGGCCGCGCCGACGAACATCGCCGCCTCGCCGACCCCAGTGAGGAAGCGCATCGCGATGATCCACGCCAGGTTGTCTGCGGCCGCGTAGCCCAGCACGGACACACCCGCGATCGCGCCGCCACCCAGCACGAGGATGCGTCGACCTCGACGATCACCGATCCGGCCGACGACCGGCCGCAGCGCGGCGGCCGAGACTGCGAAGGCGCCGACGACGATGCCCACGGCGGCACCACTGCCGTGGAGGACATCCTCGACGTACCGAGGCAGCACCGGCGCGAGCACGCCGATGGCGATGAAGTACGCGAGCGCCGAGCCAGTGATCCGGATGAACGCGGGCGTGATGAGGCGCTCGTCCGCGTTCGCCATGACGGAATTCATCCTGCCGGGATCGCTCTGGCCCGCCAACTCGATTGGTACAGTCGAACACGTGTTCCCCGACCTCACCGACCAGCAGCACGCGGCCGCCAGGCACGCGGGCGGCAACTTGTTGATCGTCGCCGGAGCCGGCACGGGCAAGACCACCACCCTGGCGGCCCGACTGGCGGACCTGATCGAGCGCGGCGTCTCCCCCGAGCGCATCCTGCTGCTGACCTTCAGTCGCCGGGCCGCGTCGGAGCTGCTGCGCCGGGCCGAGGCGCGGGTCGGGCACGAGGTCGCCCGCCGAGTGTGGGGCGGAACCTTCCACGCCGTTGGCAATCGCGTGCTGCGACGTCACGGCGCGCTGCTCGGTCTCGATCCCGGTTTCACGGTGCTCGATCAGGCCGACGCGGCGGACCTCCTCGCCCTGGTGCGCTCCGAGCTCCTCGCGCACGATGCACTCGACCCGTCGTCACGCCGACGGGCGAAGAAGGACACGATGGCGGCGATCCTCAGCCGCATCGTGAACACGTCCACGCCGCTGTCCACGGTGCTGCACGAGACCTTTCCATGGTGTGCGGACGAGCAGGACGAGCTGAAGGCCACGTTCGAGGCGTACACCGCCCGCAAGCGCGCGACCGCGGTGCTCGACTACGACGACCTCCTGCTGTGCTGGTCCGCACTCGTACGCTCGCCCGTCGCCGCGCCGATGCTCGAGCAGTTCGACCACGTGCTCATCGACGAGTACCAAGACACCAACACGCTCCAGGCCGAGATCGTCGACGCACTGGCCGGCGGAGGTGCGACGATCACCGCAGTCGGCGACGACGCGCAGGCCATCTACGGCTTCCGCAACGCGACGCAGCGAAACATCCTCGACTTCCCGTCCGTGTTCGACGCTGACGTCGTCGTCCTCGACCGCAATCACCGATCGACACCGTCGATCCTCGCGACGACGAACGCCGTGATCGCGGAGGCGAAGGAACGTCACGACAAGGTGCTGTGGTCGACGCGGCTCGACGGTCCCCCACCCGCGCTCGTGCAGTGCGCGGACGAAGGCGCGCAGTCCGCGGCGGTGTGCACGCGGGTGTTGGAGCAGCTCGATCGCGGCGTTGCGTTGAAGCAGCAAGCGGTGCTGTTCCGCGCCGCCCACCACAGCGACCTCCTCGAGCTGGAGCTGAGCGCGCGCCGCATTCCCTACGTGAAGTACGGAGGTCTGCGGTTCCTCGAGGCCGCACACGTGAAGGATCTGGTCTGCGTGTTGCGGCTGGTGCTCAATCCGGGCGACGAGCTCGCGTGGTTCCGGGTTCTGCAGCTGATCGACGGCGTCGGACCGGCAACCGCGCGCAAGCTGGCACCCCTGGCCGGCGCCATCGACCTGCCCGGCGCGGACACGCTGCTGACCACCCTCGACGAGGCACGGGCCGTCGCCCACGATCACGGCCCGAGCGCGGCCATCGAACGGGTCCGCGTCTGGCTGGAGCCGATCATCGAACGTCAGCACGCAAACGCATCGGCCCGCATCGCCGACCTCGACGCCCTCACCGTGGCAGCAGCAGGCGCGCCGAGTCTGGAGCGGTTCCTCACCGAGCTGGTGCTCGATCCCCCGTCATCCACCGGCGAGCTCGCCGGTCCGCCTGCGCTCGACGACGACTGGCTGACGCTTTCGACGATCCACTCGGCCAAGGGCTGCGAGTGGGACGCGGTGCATGTCATTCATCTCGCGGACGGGAGCCTTCCGTCCGACATGGCCACCGGTCGCGACGACGACATCGAAGAGGAACGGCGACTGCTGTACGTCGCGATGACCCGAGCTCGCGATCGCCTCTGGTGCTACTTGCCGCTGCGCTACCACGTCGGCCTCGGCCGCGCTCGGATGAGCGATCGCCACAGCTACGCGCAACGCAGCCGGTTCGTCACCGACGCGGTGCTCGCCACCATGCAGCGCGAGGGCGATCGCACGGACACCGAACGCGAGAGTGCGCCGGCGCCGGCTGCGGTGATCCCGCTGGCCGACGTCGACGCACTCGTCACGTCGTTGCTCGTGTGAGCGCTACGAGATGTCGAGCTCCTGGAACATGCCCTTCGTGAAGTGCGGAGGGCCGCCGGTCTTGTCCGTGAGGAAGCACAGCACCACGTACGTGCCCTTCGAGAGGCTCACGTTGGTCTGCACCAGATTGCCGCCCGGCGTCAGTACCGAGAGGCTCGCCGCCTTGTCGAACTCGATCGGCGGCGGGCCGGTCTGCTGATCGGGTGGCGCGCTCATCGCGGCCTTCGCTTGGTCGAACGTCGTGCCCGGCGCAAGGGGCGCGATGACGGCGTGGTGGAACTCCTTGCCGGTGTTCTCGAAGCTGACGGTGTTGCTGCCGGCCTTGAGACCCGACAGATCGAAGCCGTACTCGCGCGCCTTGACACTGGCATCGGCCTTCGGCAGATCGCCCTTGCCCTTGTCCCCGTCGACCTTCAGCGATCCGAGCATGCCGTGCTTGTAGTGCACCGCGTCGCCGTCGCCGAGTGAGCAGAAGTAGATGTACGAGCCAGGCTCGAGCTTCTGCGTCGTCGTCGCCGACTGCCCAGGACCGATCGCGCCGACGCCACCCGCGCCGAGCAAGTAGTCGGGAATCGGAGCATCCTGGGCTTCGAGCACATCCTTCGTGAACTGATCGGGCGTCGTCCCGTCCTTCACGTGGACGAGCTGCAGCTCGTGCGCCTGCTTGCCGGTGTTCTTGAAGTCGATCTTGACCACACCGCCGTCCATTGACGCAGGGAGATCCAACTTGAACTGGTCCGCACTCGGCTCGCTCGCGTTCACCGTCAGCGAGACGGGTTTGTTGTCGTCACTGGAACAGGCCTGCAACCCGATCGTCAGCAGGAGCCCCGCTCCGAGGACCGCGACAAGTCGCCTGGTTCCTCGTCTACCCACCATGCCCACCTTTCTGTTGTCGATCCGCCCGACAGAGCGCGCATGATGGCACAGCTACGACGAGGCACGCGCCATGCTCTCCGCCACCGCGTCCGTACAGCGCTGGACGTCCTGACGATCTCCGCTCAGCACGAGGTACTCGACGTTGTGGAGGTGGGTGGGCTCCCCCACCCGATCACCGCGGGGGTTGAACACGCCGATCTGCGCGCCGACGTAGCGCCGGGAATCGAAGGCCAGCACTTCGGCGTGACCACGTGACGCGCACCACTCGCGCACTTCGTCCACCGACGCCCACCCCTCGTTCGAGCACGACACCACGACGAGGCGGGCGTCGAGTGCCTCGATCGCCCCTCGCAGTGCACGCGGCATCTGGCGCCGTGCGTTGAACACCGAACGCGTCGACGGGTCGCGGAGCTCGTCGCGCTTGCATGCGACCCCGTAGTGCTCGGGCGCGTCCCACGCGGTCAGCGTCTCCCAGACGTGGTAGTTCGCCGTGTAGCGGTGCTGGTTGTACGGCGGATCGAGATACGCGAGGTCGACCGGTCCGAGCATCGGCGCGAGCGCGACGGCGTCACCGTGCAGCGCCCGGCCCGTACCGGCGAGCAAGTCCGGGACGCGAAGCTGCAACCGGTGGTACGACCGCGCGGCCCACTGCTTCACGTACGCCATCTGCACGCCGGTGGTGGAGTCGACGCGGTCGGCCGCCTCGATGAGGCTCGTGAGCAAGATCGGCTCGAGCTCGCTGCCGGTCCAGTCAGCGGCGATCACGTCGCGAACCGCGTCGATCCGTGCCCCGTTGGCCGGCTGGAAGAAGCGAGCACGCTCGCAGAAGACCTCGGTCACGTAGCCAGGCCGGCCTGGCAACTGGTTCAGATGGTCGATGACACGCGCGACCTCGGCGCGGTCGATCGCCGCGGCGTCCGTCTCGATGTAGCAGCGAGCGAACGTCGCGGCGTAGCGAGCAGAGTCGACTGCCGTGACCTGGGCGCCGTCACGCTTGAACGCCTGTGCGACCCGGGTTGTGCCAGTGAACAGGTCGATCGCCGTTCGGATCTCGGCGGCTCGGGCGATCGCGGCCAGCGCCGGCACGAGCCTGCGCTTGGATCCGAGGTACTTGATCACCGATCGGAGAGTTCAGCGCAGCCACGCGGCTGCCGGGTGGATCAGGCGCTGAGGTCGCCGACGATGCGACGGAGGTCGTCGTCCGTGATCGTCCGGTTGGCCGGGTCCGGGCCGTTCGGGTGCTCGATGGCGCACACGTCACAGGCGGGGAGATCCCGGCCATCTGCCGTGTGGATGGTCGTCACGGCCGGCTGTTCGAGACAGAGCCAGCAGCGTTCGACGAGCACGAGCCCAAGACTACGC
>DASUCS010000358.1:0-4626 GCA_036275935.1 Acidimicrobiales bacterium | reverse complement strand
ACGGATGCCGCCGAGTTCGGCGGCGGTGGCATCGGCTCGCCCGAGGTGTGGACCGACGGCGTGGCGTGGCACGGCCACGACCAGTCCGTCGCCCTCACGATCCCGCCCCTCGGCGTCGTCTGGCTCGCCCCCGCCTGACCGTTCTTGCAGTACCGGCAACACAGTTTTGTGTTGCCGGTACTGTCAAAAGCTGATGGGAGACGTGCGGCTCGTCGTCCACGGGCACTTCTACCAACCACCGCGTGAGAACCCGTGGACGGAGGAGATCGCCACCGAGCCATCCGCCGCGCCGTACCACGACTGGAACGAACGCATCACCGCGGAGTGCTACCGGCCGAACGGGTGGGCGCGCGTGATCGACGAGCGCGGTCGCGTCACCGACATCGTCGACAACTACGCACACCTGTCGTTCAACGTCGGGCCGACGCTGCTGTCGTGGCTCGAGACGCACGCGCCGGACGTCTACGCCCGCATACTCGAGGCGGACCGAGAGGGCCACGGTGGCGTGGCGCAGGCCTACAACCACATGATCCTGCCGCTTGCCAACGAGCGCGATGTACGCACGCAGGTCCGCTGGGGCCTCGCGGACTTCGAGCATCGGTTCGGTCGCCGTGCCGCCGGAATGTGGCTGCCCGAGACGGCGGTGAACGACGCCGTGTTGCGGATCCTCGTCGACGAAGGCGTGCGGTTCACGATCCTGGCGCCATCGCAGGCCGACGGCCCGGTGACGACCGGTCCGTACCGGTGGGTGCATCCCGAGGACCACGACCGGTCCATCGCCATCGTGTTCTACGACGGCCCCATCTCGCACGATCTGGCCTTCGGCCTCACGGGACTGTCCAGTCAGGAGCTCGTCCAGCGCGTCATCGATGCCGCCGCCGACGACTCGGCCGTTGTCGTCGCGACGGACGGCGAGACCTTCGGCCACCATCACACGTTCGCCGAACGTGCGCTGTCGTACGCGTTCGCGCACGAGGCACCGGCGGCCGGCGTTCGGGTGATGAGTGCGTCCGCGTTCGTCGAGGAGTGCGCGCCAATCGATGACGTCGTGATCCGTGAGAGCTCGTGGTCGTGCGTCCACGGCGTCGGCCGCTGGCACGAGGACTGTGGCTGCAGCACCGGTGGTCAGCCCGACTGGAACCAGGCGTGGCGCGCGCCGCTGCGCCGTGCGCTCGACCATCTCCGTGATTTCGCGGTTGGTGTGTTCGAAGAACGCGGTGGCCGTGTGCTGCGCGATCCGTGGATGGCGCGCGACGCCTACATCGATGTCGTGCTGGGACGACAGACGATCGACGACTTCCTGGCCGCACACGCTGGGTCCGAGCGCGACGACGTCGTCGCACTGTCGCTGCTCGAGGCGCAGCGCCACGCGCTGTTGATGTACACGTCGTGCGGCTGGTTCTTCAACGATCTGGCCGGGATCGAGACCGTGCAGGTGCTGCGCTACGCGGCGCGTTGCATCGACCTGTTGGAGGAGATCGGCGAATCGCCTCCGGTCGACGAGTTCCTCGAGATCCTGGCGCAAGCCGTCAGCAACGACCCGCGGGAAGGCAGCGGCCGCGACATCTGGGATCGCCATGTGGTGCCGACCCGAGTCGACGCCGAGCGCGTCGTGGGGCACCTGGCGCTGATGCGAGTGCTCGAGCGCAAGGAGCCGGCGGCACCCGTCGGCCCGTTCGACGTCCTGAGCCATGAGGGCTCGCTCGTCGAGCGAGGCCCTATCGTCGGGGGCGGGGGCAGGGTCACGCTGCAGCATCGACGCACCCGTCGCCGGACCGAGCACGTGTACGCCGTCGTGCACCTCGGCGGGCTCGAGGTCTTCGGTGCGACCCGCGCCCCGGATCCGGGACGCGACGATGCGTTGTTCGACAAAGTGGCCGAGGCCGTCGAGTCCGGAGCGAGCGTGCCCACGGTGCTTCGGCTGCTGGCCGAGGGTGTCGGTCCGCGGGAGTTTGGCCTCGAATCGGCGCTGCCCGACGCCGCGGAGGAGCTGGTGGCGAGCGCCGCCCGTCAGCTGTCCGAGCGTTTCGGTGCGACGTACGAGCACCTGTACGCCGACCACCGCAGCCGCCTCAGCGCGTTGGCCCGCGCCGGGTATCCACTCCCGCCGGAGCTGCGCACACCGGCCGAACTGGCGCTGGCCCGCCGTTTCGAGACCGAGATCGCCCGGGCCGTCGACGACGCCGGTGCCGGCTCGTTCCATGCGGCGCGGGACGTGGTGCGTGAGGCCCGCCAGTTGGGCCTGCAGCTGGCGACACCGGAAGCAGCCCAGCTCATGAGCCGGACCGTGCGGGCGGCCGTGGAGCGGGCGCTCGAGGGGGCGAGTGACGACCGGGTCAATGCCGCACTCGGCCTGCTGCGCCTGACCCAGGAGCTCGACCTCGCCATCGACGTCGAACGGGCCCAGGAGCTGGTGTTCGCGGCGCTGACCAGCGGCAGGGAGGACGACGGCATCCGCCGGCTGGGTGACGCATTGGGAATCGCCATCCCCCAGTAGATTCCTCGGCCCAATGGCCGCGCCGATCCAGACGTGTTACCGACACCCGGATCGGCGCGCCGGCGTGACCTGTCAGCGCTGCGATCGCCCGATCTGCCCGAACTGCATGACGCAGGCCTCCGTGGGCTTCCACTGCCCCGAGTGCTCCAAGGAGGGCCGCCAACGCGTGTACACGGCACGCACGTTGTTCCGCGGCGGCGCACCGATCGTCACCCAGGCGCTGATCGCCGTGAACGTGCTCGTCTTCTTGATCGGGCTCGGTCAGTCCGGGGACGCGTTCGCCAGTGGTTCGAACTCGTTCATCGACGACTACGGGGTGCTGGGCAGCGCGTTCGCCCGCCACGTCAACGGCACGATCACGCCGGTCGGCGTCGCGCACGGGGAGTGGTACCGGCTCGTCACCGGCGGCTTCCTCCACGCGGGGTTGCTGCACATCGGGCTCAACATGTTCGCGTTGTGGATCCTCGGCTCACAGCTCGAGCCAGCGATCGGCCGTTTGCGATTCGGCCTCGTGTACGGCACGTCGCTGCTCGCCGGTTCGTTCGGCGTGATGTTGGTGAGCCCGCACGAGCCGACCGTCGGTGCATCGGGCGCGATCTTCGGACTGCTCGGACTCGCGCTCGCCGCCCAACGTTCGCAGGGCATCAACATCTGGCACAGCGGGCTCGGTCCTGTGCTGTTGATCAACCTGGCGTTCACGTTCGGCGTCAGCGGCATCTCGGTCGGCGGACACATCGGTGGATTGATCGGCGGTTACCTCGCAGGCGTGCTGCTGTACGAAGTGGGTCCGAGGATCAAGAACCACACCGTGCCGATCGGTTTGTGCGTGGCCCTCGGCGCCGCGTGCTTCGTCGGCGGCATCCTCGCGGCCAACGCCTCCGCGCCCATTCTCTAGCTGGCTTCTCTAGCAGGCGTCGCCCTCGACGATCTGCTTCAGGTTGCGCAGGTTCTTGGCCCACACGCGGCGCAGGATCACGGCGGTACCTGCGCCCCCGATCGGACCCCCGAGCTTCCACGGCACCCGCAGCCGCTCGTCCCATGTGAACCGGGTGCGGCCTCCTCGCCGCCGTCGCAAGGTGAACCGTCCGGAGCCGGTCACCAGACCCTCGTGGCGAACTCCCATGACCCGTCCGGGCTTCCACTCGGTGATCGCCATCAGGTCCGTGAGCCGGAACGGTCCGACCTTCGTGTCGCACTCGAAGGCGGCCCCCACGCCCTGGGTGCGTCGGGTGGTGAAGCGGATCGCCACCGCGTCGTTCATCCAGGTCACGTGGCTGCTGACGTCCTCGATCGCCGCCCAGACGTCACGAGGAGGGGCGTCGATGGTGGTCGACACCCGGATCCGAGCCATCGTTCACTGTCACACCCCCCGTGCACAGTGTCCACATGCGTGAGACGAACGACATCGAGATCTACGAGTGCCAGGGCGTGTCGATCGAGCACGCCGACGGCTCGACCGAATGCATGGACCACACCTGCGAGTTGGCGCACGAGCTGCACAGCTTCCACATCGGTTGCAGCGAACTGCACCCGCCGTGCCCGTGCATCCCGGAGGAGCGCGACATCCCCGAGCTCGAGCTCCTTCTCATCGCGGCATAGGCCGCGGCCGCAGACTCAGTCCGACGCGGTCAGCTGTTGGGCCGCCAGCTCCGGCGAGACGATGTTGATGAGCACGCCGGTGCCTTGCTCGAACCCCGCGATGCTGGTGATGCGCGGAAGGATGTGCGCGTGCCAGTGGAAGTGCTCGTCGTGCTGATGGTGGGGCGCGGTGTGGAACACGACGTTGTACGCGACGTCCCCCACGGTTCGCCGTAGCCGACCCAGCACGTCACGGAGCGCCCGCCCCACGGCGACCACGTCCTGCGGTGTGGCGCGGGCCATCTGCGTCTCGTGTTGCTTGGCGACGACGAGCATCTCGAACGGCGAGCCACTCCAGAACGGGCACACGACGAGCACACGTTCGTCCTCGTGGACGATCCGATGACCGGCTGCGGTCTCGGCGTCGTTCATCGTGCACAACAGGCACGAACCCTCGAAGCGCACGAAACCCGATCGCTCCTCCGCGAGCTCGCCGGGGACGAACGGGACGCCGAGCAGCTGTCCGTGCGGATGGGCGATCGACGCACCCG
>DASUCS010000357.1:0-10186 GCA_036275935.1 Acidimicrobiales bacterium | reverse complement strand
ACCCGGTCATCCCCGTGCTGCCCTTCAGCACAGCTTCGGCGGTCCTGGCGTCGTACGTCTCGAAGTCCACGCTCGAGGCGTAGCAGGTTCTAGTGGCGTGAGTCAGAAGTCGGTAGGCATTTCGGCGAGCCAGGGACGCCGAGCGCAAGGACGCACAACGAAGTCAGCCACCAGCGCCTTCGAGGCGGAGGACGCAGCGATTTCGGCGTCATCTGGCCGTCGAAATCGCCAGCGAATCTCTGACTCACGTCACGAGAGCACCGGGGCCGGTTCGAGGACGGGAACGGGCGGCGGTGACACCTTGATGCGCCTCGTGCTCGACCACAGGTACGCGACCACACCTGCGACAACCGGTATCCACGTCGTCACCAACCGGTAGACCGTGACGCCGGCCAGGGCCTCGGCTTCGCCCGCTCCCGACAGCACGAGCACCGCGGCCACGCCGGCCTCGACGAAGCCGATCCCGCCCGGCGTGAACGGAATCATCCCGGCGGCATTGCCGGCGACGTAGGCCGCCAACACGACGACGGGACTCGGACGCGTGCCCGCCGCGAGCAACGACGCGTACAACGCGAAGTACTCCCCCACGCTGTGGCCGAACGCTCCGAGGGTGGCGACGCCCTTGTGTCGACCGAGTGCCTCGCGCACGCGGTCGCGCTCGTCGACCACTCGTACCGCAAGATCACTTGGCGGGTGACACCGGGGCACGATGCTCACGGCTCTATGACAGGCACGCCCGACCCACCTCATCACGCGGTCGCTCCGCAACACGGCAACCGCGACCGGCACAGTGACGGCGAGCGCGATGACCCCGGCCCGGGTTGCGCTCGCGAGATCGATGCCCTGCGCGTCACCCACGGGCAGCACGACCAGCACAGGAAAGACGCACAGCCCCGCGACCGTCGTGAGCAACCCGGAGACGGTGAGCCCGGTCACGGCCCGAGTGAGGTCGACCCCCTTCCGGCGCAGCATCCGGAGCTGCACCGCGAGACCGATGACCGACCCTGCGGGAACGAGGTTGCTGGCGGCGTTGCCCGCCAGTTGCGGACCGGCCACGTCGCTCCATCGATCGAGGCGCAACGTCACCCGCTGAAGCGCCCAGGCCGAGACGAATCCCAGCGCGGAGCAGCCGAGCGCCACCATGACGAGCACGAGGTTCGTCCCGAACGCAGTGCTCAGCGAGGCGTACACGTCGCCGAGGGTGTCCTGAAGACCAGCCGGCACTGACGCTCCGTTCCCGACCCGGCCAGCCGGGAAACAATGGATGCGATGCGCGCCCGCCGCCTGGTGATGATCGCCGTGAGCATCGTCGCGCTCGTGCTCGTGTCACCCGTGCTCATCCGTGTCTACAGCGAGCTGGGCGCCGCGTTCGCGCTCTCGCCGTGGTGGCTGCTGGCAATCGTCACGGCGGTGACGGTGCAGCTGTTCGCCAACTGGGAGCTGCACCGGATGATCCTGCGCACGGACAACCGATCCGACATCGCCGCCGCACAGCTCACGGGCAACGCCGCCAGCCACCTGCTCCCTGGCGGCAACGCGATCGGCGCCGGCGTCCACCTCCGGATGATGAGCGTGGCGGGCTTCTCGATGACACGCACCGCGACGGCCCTCGGTGCGGTGAGCGTCATCGGGGCCGTCTCCGGCTTGATCGTGCTGCCGATCATCGTGTTGATCGCGAGTGCCTTCGGCTCCGACGTCGATCCCGCGCTCGTCGGGGGGATGTGGGCGGGTGCCGGCGGTTTGCTGATCGTGCTGATCGCGATGGCGATTGCCGTCACCCGGGATGCGCCGTGGCGATGGCTCGCGAGGCTCATCGCTTCGGTGCAGCGTCGCTTCCGCCGGGAGTCCGACGCTGCAGAGCTGCGCACGAAGATGCTGACGGAGCGCGACCTGATCGCTCGTGCACTGCGCGACCGTCCGGTGCAGGTCCTGCTCGTGGACTTCGTGCGGGCGTTCGGCGACTACCTCGCGTTGTACTTCGCGTTGCGGGCGACAGGTGCTCACGTCAACCCTGCCGCCGCCCTCGCCGCGTTCATCGTGTCGAACGTCGCGGGGATGATCCCTTTCACGCCCGGCGGCGTCGGGTTCGTCGAGGCGGGTCTGGCCGGGGTGCTCATCGTCGCCGGTGCCACCGACGACCAAGCAAGCCTGACGGTTGCCACCTATCGCGTCGCCGCGACGTGGCTCCCGTGCATCGCGGCCGGATTCGCGTTGCTCTGGTTCCAGCATCGGCATCGTGATCGCCGCCTGCGCGAGGTGCTCGTCTCACCCGCCGACTCATCCGCAGCAGAATCCTCACCGTGAACGACACCCGCACGGCGTTGCACCGGACCGCCACGCACGTGCTCGCTCGCGCCCGGTACGACGCCACCGGACGTTTCGGGTTGCGCGTCACGCCCGGCGGCATCGGCACACCCATGTTCGACGACCAGTGCCTGCGGATCGCCGGCACCGCGCTCGTGCGTGAACGTGGCGCACACGCGTCGGCGATGCCACTCGACGGAGCCACGCTCGCAGACCTTGCCGCGTTCGCCGGGGTCGATCTCTCGACGGCGTTCAGTGCGGGTGACGCGACGCCGCCGATCGGTGATGCGCACGCTCGGATGTCCGTGGACGCCGCCGAGGCCGCAGTGCTGGCGGACTGGTGGCAATTCGGTACGCGCGCCATCGACGCGGTCGCGTCAGCGAGCGCCGACGCGATGACGGTTCAGCTGTGGCCCGAACACTTCGACGTCGGTACGTCGGTCGCCATCGACGAGGGCGAGCGTTGCAACCTCGGCGCGTCGCCGGGTGACGCGTTCAGCGACGAGCCCTACCTCTACGTCGGTCCGTGGTCCGACCGCCGGCCGGGCGACGCGTCCTACTGGAACGCACCGTTCGGCGCTGCGCTCACACGGTCAGCCGTCAACGCCGAGCGTGACCCGTTCGAGGCCGGCGTCGACTTCCTTCGCCGCGGTCTGGAGCTGCTGACCGGTTGACGCTCGAACCTGTCGCGGCTCAGGCCCGACTGCGGCTCAAGCCCGACTGACGATGCTCGAGTCGACCAGCCGCTGGATGCTCTGGGCGAGCATGTCGGCCAGCAGGCCGCGATCGGTCACGTCGGATGCGTTCATGGCGTAGCCGAACCCACGGATGTTCGACGCGTACGGATTCAGCACCGCGGAGGCGACCGCCTCGAAGTAGTTCGCGGCAGTCGAGCCGTTGTCCGTGAAGTTCGGAGCGTGGATGAACGCAAGGGTGCGCATCACCAAGGTCGCCGCCTGCGCAACGCTGAGCTGGTCGTTGGGATGGAAGAGCCCGTCGGGGAAGCCTGCGATGATCCCCGCGCCCGCGAGCTGCTCGATCTCCTGCTGAACCTGTGTGTTCGGCAGCCCGGTCACGTCTGCGAACCGACGCGTGCTGGTCAACGTCATGCCGCTGAGGTCGATCAGTCGAGCGAGCAAGCTCGACACCTGGCTGCGGATGAGACCGTCGTTCTCACCGAAGGTGCCGTCGTTCTTGCCGAGCGCGATGCCGTACTGCTTGAGGCAGTCGCCGGCCAGTCCCGCGTCGGTGAACCCGGTACGGCTCGCGAGTCCGCACGCGTCGACGTAGCCGTTGCGCGGCGGGACCGGCACACCGGCCCGCGACGCGACGCAGGCGTTTGCTTCGTTGCTGAACTCGAGCGACACCACGTGGGTGAGCCCGTTGCCCCCGACGACGGTCCCATGGTCCGGCTGGCAGATGTCCGCGATCTCGTCGCCGCTGACGAGGTCGATCCACGAAGTGACGGTCTGACCCGTCGATCCGTCGACGAGTCCGACGAAGGGATCCGTGACCGTCTCGATGATCTCGTGCGAGGTCACCGCAGTGAAGTTGTTGAACAGGACGGGATCGTCGCCGCAGCCAGTGGCGAACTGGTGCGAGTCGAAGTCGGGCAGCACCATGTACGCGATCGGAACTCCGTCGCGCAGTGTGGTGGTGTGGTACGCACAGAAGCCGCCGGGCTCCCCGCCGACCATCGATCCCACCGAGATCGTCATCGATTGGGGGAAGAACATCGCGTAGATCGTCTGCACCTGGTTGTTGGCGTCGATCTGTGGCGGGGGCACTGCTCCGACGTCGATCTGGTGGACGAGCTCGTCGGCGATGTTGTTGTCCGTGATCGTGGTCGACGAAATGGTCGGCGCGATCGTCGTCTGCCCCTGGTAGGTGCCGCGTCCGATCGTCTGCGGCGGGAGGTCGAACAGACGCACGTGATTCGTGGTGGCGTACTCGCTGAGCCAGTCCATGTACGGCGAGTCGGTGACGCCTTGGATGAACTCGGTCATCGGCGTCGCCCCGGGCCCGGTGCCGTCGTGATACGCGCCGCTACCCCAGTACACCGACTCGATGGACGCATGAGACACGACCGGCCCACCGAGGTAGCCGAGCTGCGTTCCGGGCCGAACCGACTGCGGTGCCGGCGACAGCGGCATCGGATGCGTGGGGCCCGCCAGGCTCCCACCGTGGTAGCCCCACGGCGCGTGCGGGCCGTCGGCCGCCGACGCCGTTCCCGCTGACGCGCACGCGACCGCGAACACCGCGACGACGAGAACCTTGGTGAAACGCACTGCTGCTCCGCGCCGCGGTTGATCGGGGCTGCCCGCGACAGCGGTGACGGTACGGGTATCGAGCCCGAAGGTCTATCGCCCACTTGGGCGATTACACGTCGTGCGGAGAACTAGTTCCGTTTCGTACGGGTTGTCCGAATGGTCAGGCGCCGAAGCGAGCCTGGAGACCGGCGATGCCGCCCTTGTAGATGCCCCGGATGGCCTCGATCGCGTCCGCATCGGAGATGCCGGCGGCGTCGAACTCGCTCGACCACTCGATGCGGGTCCGGCTGTCGCCGATGGGCGACAGCTGCATCGTCGACAGGTAGTTCTCCACCGGAAGCGGTCCCTGGATCAGCGAGTACTGCAGCGTCTTGCTGTCGTTGTCGAGCGACTCGAGTCGTTCGATGGTCGAGCTCCCACCCATCGCGATCGTGCGCGTGGAGCCGACCCCTTCGCCGTCGGTCTCGACCGGGATGCCCATCGCCTCGACGAATCCCGCGAAGTCGCCGACGACCTTCCACACCTCGTCGATCCCTGCGCCCAACTCGCCGTCTTCTCGTACCGACGCCATCACGTCCCCCCTGGCTCTCCGCGGATGAAGGCGCCCAGAGTAGGTTGCCGCGTCGTGCCGACCGCCAGCCTGAACGGCATCCACGTGTACTTCGAACGTTCCGGCAACGGGCCGCCGCTGTTGTTCCTCAACGGCTCCGGCTCGACCCTGCAGTCGAGTGAGCTCGTCATCAACGTGTTCCGCTCGAGGTTCGACGTGATTGCGCACGACCAGCGGGGACTCGGTCGAACCGAGATACCTAAGGGCCCGTACTCGATGGCGGACTACGCCGCTGATGCACTCGCGCTGCTCGACCATGTCGAACTGCCAAGGTGCCGCGTCGTGGGGATCAGCTTCGGCGGCATGGTTGCGCAGGAGCTGGCCGTGACCGCGCCAGAACGAGTGGAGAGGCTGGCACTGATCTGCACGTCGCCCGGTGGTCCCGACCATGCCTCGTATCCCCTGCACGAGCTGGCGACGCTCGGCCCCGACGAGCGGGCGAAGGTCTACCTCCCACTCCTCGACACGCGTTTCGACGAGGCCTGGCTGGCGACGCATGACCGCGACCGTGCCTTGGTGGCGTCGATGGCGGGACGCGTTGCGGGCGACAAGAGCGACGAACAATTTCGCGGCGAGCGCGAGCAGCTCGCCGCTCGTAGCCACCATGACGTGCGCGACCGCCTGGACCGGGTCACGTGTCCGACGCTCGTCGCCGGTGGACGCTTCGACGGCATCGCTCCACCCGGGAACAGCGAGACCATCGCCGCGCTGGTGCCCGGCGCCGAGCTGCGGCTGTACGAGGGTGGCCACGCGTTCTTCGCGCAAGACCGGCGGGCCCTCCCCGAGGTCATGGACTTCCTCCAGGGAGACGCAGGGTGAACGACTTCACGGTCCGCATCGACGAGCGCGAGATCGACGACCTGCGTGATCGTCTCGCCCGCACCCGGTGGCCGGAGCACGAGACCGTTGACGACTGGTCCCAAGGGATCCCGCTCGCGTACACGCAGGAGCTGTGTGCCTACTGGGCCGAGGAGTACGACTTCGGGTTCGCCGATCGCATCAACGCGTTCCCGCAGCTCCGTCTGGACATCGACGGACTCGGCGTGCACGTGCTGCACGTGCGCTCACCCGAGCCCGACGCGCTCCCGCTCGTGCTCACACACGGCTGGCCGGGCTCGGTGGTGGAGTTCCTGAAGGTGCTCGGCCCACTCACTGACCCCCGCGCACATGGCGGCGACCCCGCGGACGCGTTCCACGTCGTCGCGCCGTCGTTGCCGGGTTACGGATGGAGTGACAAGCCGACGGTTGCCGGCTGGGGGGTGCCGCACATCGCGACCGCGTGGGCGACGTTGATGCGTGAGCTCGGCTACACGCGGTATGGCGCGCAGGGCGGCGACTGGGGCGCAGGCATCACGACGACGATGGGCGAGCAGCAGCCCGACGGGCTCATCGGCATCCACGTGAACATGGCGGTGGCGCCGCCCGATCCCTCGATGATGGACGACCTCACCCCCGCGGAGCAGAAGGCGCTCGACGACCTCGGTGAGCACATGCGATCGGGCACCGGCTACTCGACGCAGCAGTCCACACGACCGCAGACGCTCGGCTACGGCCTGACCGACTCGCCTGCCGGCCAGTGCGCGTGGATCGCCGAGAAGTTCTGGGCGTGGACCGACTGCAACGGTCATCCCGAGAACGCGCTGACGAAGCAGGAGATGCTCGACAACATCTCGGTGTACTGGTTCACGCAGACCGCCGCGTCGTCCGCCCGCTTGTACTGGGAGAGCTTCCGCGCCAGCCACTCGAGCGAGGTCACCGTTCCGACCGGCATCTCGATCTACCCGCGAGAGATCATCCGGCCGTCGCGCCGCTGGTGCGAGAAGCGCTACACCGACATCCGTTGGTACGAGGAGCTGGATCGAGGTGGTCACTTCGCCGCGTTCGAGCAACCGGAGTCGTTCGTCGAGCAGGTACGAGGCTTCTTCCGCCTCGTGCGCTGAGGAGGAGGGTCCGCGATGACCGATGCGAAGTTCGAGGCGCCGGGTGCGGGAATGTGGAACCTCGATCGAAGCCACTTCCCCGGCGGGACCACGCCGCTGTCGCAATGGTTCATGGAGGGTGCGGCCAAGGGCGCACGCGCGTCGTTCAAGGAGATCGGGATGCCGGCGGACACGCTCGACATCCGGTTCGTGAACGGCTTCATGTACACCCGGCTCCGCCCGCTCATCTCGCCCGAGCGCGCGACGACGAAGCTGCCGCCGGTGCCGGTGCTCAAGCTGGCGGTGCGCATCCATCCCGAGATGCGACGGCGGGCGAAGCAGGCGGCGCGTGCCATCGAAGCGCGTCCATGGCTCCGTGTGATCGACGACTGGCAGCGGACGATCCGGCCGCGCCTCGAGGCCACGAACGAGGAACTGGACTCGGTTGACCTCGCCGCCCTCGACGACGACGGGCTCGCCGCGCACGTCGAGCGCCTCCTGCAGTACATCCGCGAGAACTTCGAGTTGCACTTCTACCTGCACACGTTCGACCTCGGGCCGATCGGCTTCCTCCTCGCTGACTGCGAACGTTGGGGGCTGAGCCCGGCCGACGTGATCCCCGCGCTGTCGGGTGCATCTCCCGCCACCTCCGCACCCGCACGCATCCTCAGCCAGCTGCGCGCTCTGATCGCGTCCAGCGCCACGCACCCGGAGACGCTCGACGACGTGCGCGCCATCTCCCCAGAAGCATCCGCGCTGCTGGACGAGTACTTCCAACGCCGCGGCCGGATGATGGTGACGCGCTACGACCTCGATGGTCGCACCCTCGAGGAGCAGCCAGAGATCGTGCGGCGCGCGTTGCTGTCGAGCACCGAGGGCATCGCCGACGAGGAACGCGCGAACGCACTCGCCGCCCAGCTGCGCGAGCGCGTGCCGGCGGCGGATCGCGCCAGGTTCGACCAGCGTCTGGCCGAGGCGCGCGGCACCATGGATCTGCGCGACGACAACGGACCGAACACCGTCGAGTTGCCGGTGGGCCTGCTGCGCCACGCGCTGCTCGAAGCGGGACGGCGGGCGTCGGCCACCGGTCGCCTCACCGACGCGTCGCTCGTGTTCGAGCTGCAGCCGGAGGAAGTGAGCCCGTTCGTGCGCGAGCACGCCGGCCCGAGTGATGACGAGCTCGCAGCACGCGCGGCGGACAGGCATGCTGCGGCACAGCTCACCCCGCCGAACGTGCTGGGCCCGACCGAGGTCACGCCGCCCCTCGAGGTCCTCGCCCCCGCCCACCAGACCTTCATCGCCGCGGTCCAGGCCGTGATCGCCCACATGGGGATGGTGGCGGCCGACGGGGCCCCGAAACAGCGGATGGAGGGCGCCGGGGTCGGGACCGAGTCGTATCGCGGCACCGCACGCGTCGCCACCAGTCCCGAGGATGCGCTCGACTCGATGGCTCCGGGCGACGTGTTGGTCGTGCGGTTCACGACGCCCGCCTACAACACGGTGCTCACGATCGCCGGCGCCGTCGTGACGACGGAGGGCGCGCTGCTGTCGCATGCGGCGGTCATGGCGCGCGAGCTCGGCATCCCGGCGGTCATCGGCGCGCAGGGCGCGCTCGACGAGATCCCGGACGGCGCCGAGGTCGAGGTCGACCCGGTCGCAGGCACGGTCAAGGTCCTCGTCGCTCCCTGACTACGGTGCCGAACTGATGAACCGAGTCGAGCTGACGATCGAAGGATCGATCGCCACCATCACCAACAACAACCCCGACAAGCACAACGCGTTCGACGACGCGATGGACGTGCAGCTGTTCGAGATCCTGAGCGATCTGCGCCAACGTCCGGACGTACGCGCCGTGATCTGGCGGGGCGAGGGGAAGTCGTTCTCATCGGGTCGCGATGTCGCCGCCATCGGGACGCTGAAGGTCGATCTGAGCCACCACGAACTGATGCGTCGCGGGCACCGCGGCATTCAGCAGCTGTGGGAGATCGACGCGCCCGTGCTGGTCGCATGCAAGGGCTGGGTCATGGGCGGCTCGTTCCAGCGCGCGCTGCTGTGCGACATCCGTGTCGCTGCGGAGGGAACTCGGTTCCGCCTCCCCGAGATGACGTACGGCGTGATCCCCGACACGGGTGGCGTCGCGGTGCTGCACGCAATCTGCGGGCCTGGACTCGTCAGCGATCTGGTGTTGACGGGACGGGTGCTGTCGGCCGAGGAGGCGCTGCACCACGGCATCGTCAGCCGCGTCGTGCCTCCGGACGAGCTCGACGCCACCGTGCGCGAGATGGCCGAGCAGATCGCGAGCACACCGCAGGTCAGCGTGAAGCTCGCACGCGAGGTGATCCGTCACCTGTCCGTCCCCGCAATCCGCGCGTCGATGGCCGACGAGATGATCTACCAGACGTTCCTGAACAGGAGCGACGACTTCGCCGAGTCCCGGGCGGCACGTGCGGAGGACCGCGAGCCGCGGTACACGGGCTCGTGAGCACGTCTCCTCCGATCGGACTTCCGGCGCCTCCGCCGGCCGGCGAGACCGCTCTGAAGCCGGGCACGTTCGACGGGATCGCCGTGTTCGTCACCGGTGGCGGCACCGGACTCGGCAAGGCGATCGCGTCCGAGTTCGCCAGGCTGGGCGCGTCGATCGTGATCGCGAGCCGCAAGGAGGAGCATCTCGCCTCGGGCCGCGAGGCGATGGAAGCGCTCGGCGCGCCGGTGATCGCCACGACATGCGACATCCGCGACGCCGACGACATCGCTCGCGCGTTCGACGCCGCCGAAGATGCGTTCGGGCTTCCAGGCGTGTTGGTCAACAACGCGGCGGCGAACTTTCCGGTGCCTGCGGAGGACATGTCGCCGAACGCGTGGCGCACCGTCGTCGACATCACGTTGAACGGCACGTTCTTCTGCGCGCGGGAGTTCGCCCGTCGCCACCTTTCGGCGGGTACGCCGGGGTCGATCATCAACGTCGGCGCGTCGTACGCCTGGACCGGCGGACCAGGCTTCGCGCACTCGGCCGCGGCCAAGGCCGGCGTGAAGAACCTGACCGAGTCACTCGCCGTGGAGTGGAGCCCATACGGCATCCAGGT
>DASUCS010000356.1:0-5789 GCA_036275935.1 Acidimicrobiales bacterium | reverse complement strand
CGAAGTCGAGCTGCATGAACTCGTACTGGCGGTCCGCACGAAGGTCCTCGTCTCGAAGGCAACGAGCGATCTGGTAGTAGCGCTCGATGCCGCCGACCATGAGCAGCTGCTTGAACAGCTGCGGGCTCTGCGGCAGCGCGTAGAACGAGCCGGGGCTCTGCCGTGAAGGGACGATGAACTCCCGTGCCCCTTCCGGCGTCGAGGGCATGAGCATCGGCGTCTCGACTTCGGTGAAGCCTTGCCGCTCCATCGCGGCCCGCAGCGCGCTGTTCACCCGTGCGTGCACCGCGAGGTTGCGCTGCATCCTCCCTCGGCGCAGGTCCAAGTAGCGGTGACGGAGACGCACGGTCTCGTCGACATCCGAGCGATCGTCGATCGGGAACGGTGGCGGCTCGGCGACGCTCAGGATCTCGACTGCGCAGTCCTTCACCTCGATGTCGCCCGTGGCGAGCTTGTCGTTCTCGTACCCCTCGGGGCGGCGGTTGACGGTGCCGCTGATGCGCACGACGTACTCCGAGCGGATGTCGTGGGCGCCGTCGACTACGCACTGCACGATGCCCGTGCGGTCGCGCACGTCGACGAACGCGAGGTGCTCGCCGTGCTCGCGACGTCCGTCGACCCATCCGCACACGGAGACCTGCTGGTCGATGTGTTCGCTTCCGAGCTCGCCGCACCAGTGCGTGCGCATCATTGGATGATCTTCCTCACGTGTTGGACGACGTCGGCGCGGGCGACGACGTCTTGCTGACTCGTCGCCAGGTCGCGCACGGTCACGGTCTTGTCGTGTGCCTCTTGCTCTCCGACGATGAGCGCGAGCTGCGCTCCTGTTCGATCTGCCTGTTTCATCTGTGACTTCATCGAGCGGCCGTCGAACGCGCGGTCGGTGCGCACGCCGACGGCTCGCAGCTCGTGGGTCAGGGCCACCGCGTGCGTGCCGTCCACGACGTCGACCACGAAGACGTCGACCGAGGCCGCCGGCGCGGGGAAGACCGCCTCCGCGTCACACGCCAGCAGGATGCGCTCGACGCCCGAGCCGAAACCGATGCCTGGCGTGGGGGGTCCACCCATCTGCTCGGTGAGACCGTCGTAGCGCCCTCCACCGCCGATCCCGTTCTGCGCGTTCTCGAGCGCCTCGGCCGCGAACTCGAACGTCGTGCGCGTGTAGTAGTCGAGTCCGCGCACGAGACGAGGCGCGAGCTCGAAGGCGATGCCCAACGATGTGAGGCCCGCCTGCACTCGCTCGAAATGTGCCGCCGCGGCATCGGACAGCACGTCGGTCATGACGGGAGCTGCAGCGATGATGTCCGCGTCCTGTGGACGCTTCGAGTCGAGGACGCGCAACGGGTTGACCGCGAGGGTCTCTCGCGATTGTGCCGAGAGGTCAGCGGCCGCGCTCTCCAGGTGGGCCCGCAGCAACTCGAGGTAGCGGGGCCGAGAGTCGACATCACCCAGCGAGTTCAGGTTGAGCGTCACGCGCCGCAGACCGAGCGACTCGTAGAAGCGGCTCTGCAGCGCGATCACTTCGACGTCGATGTCCGGGTCGTCGGATCCGAGCGCCTCGACGCCGAGCTGGTGGTGCTGCCGGTAGCGCCCAGCCTGAGGCGCTTCGTAGCGGAAGCAGGGTGCGAGGTACCACACCTTCCAGGGCGTGATCGGGCGGTGCTCGACGAACGCGCGCACGACTGGTGCAGTGCCCTCGGGACGCAGCGCGATGTGCCGACCGCCCTTGTCCTCGAAGTCGTACATCTCCTTGCGGACGATGTCGGTGGCCTCACCGACACGAGCGAACACCTCGTAGTGCTCGAAGACCGGAGCGACGTGCAGTCCGTAGCCGGCAAGGGTGACGT
This sequence comes from Acidimicrobiales bacterium, assembly GCA_036275935.1. GTDB lineage: Bacteria > Actinomycetota > Acidimicrobiia > Acidimicrobiales > JACDCH01 > DASUCS01. Next base: position 3,942 of record DASUCS010000356.1, on the reverse strand, counting down.
GCTCTGCGAAGCGCGCGACCAGCTCCTGCCACCGAGCGGACTCGGGCGGCAGGACGTCGTGAGTCCCCTTCGGGGCGCGGAACGAGTCTTTGTCAGCGATGCGAAGCGACGTTAGTGGCGGCCGTGCTCGCCCCCGAACCTGGTTGAGGACGATGTGGAGCTTGTGGCAGTGCGTCCGCTCATCGCGACCAGTCGTACGACGGGATCGGCGGACGAGACCGACACGAGCGGACCGAACGGCGCGACGGGATCGGGCCCTCGGAACTCGTCGACGATCGTCTGTCGGTAGAAGTCGAGGAACTGCGCGGCGAGATCGGGATCGAGGTCGGTCGTCTGGCCGGTCGCCTTCGCAAGATCCCAGCCGTGCACGAACTGGTCAGCAGACGCCATCACGACGAACACGTCTGCCGGCATCGGCGACCACGGCAGGGTCAGTGTCGTGCCCCTCGCCGTCTCGAACGCGGCGACGGCGCCGTCTGCGCCCAGCTTGAAGCGCTCGAGGTAGTCATCGCCGCCGTCGTCGGGCGCGGCGTTGTCCGGCCGGTCGGGAGCGATGCCGTCGCGTGCGATCGCCTCGAACCAGAAGTTGTTGCCGACGACGTGATTCACGACGTCGCGCACCCGCCACGAGGCGCACGGACTCGCAAGCGCGAGTTGGTCGCGGGTGACGTTCGCCAGGATCTTCTCCGTACTCGCATTCGCTTGTTCGAGCAGCTCTGCTCCCACGTGCGCCCTCCCCGCGTCGTTTCGTCGCATTCGGCACAACGGCGACTCGCGGATCACGTCCCATACGATCCCGGCCATGATCAGCGATCGTCTGCGCGAGCTCGGCATCACCTTGCCGACGGTGTTCCCACCGGCCGGGAATTACGTCGGTTGTGTCGTGGTCGGCAACATGATCCACGTCGGTGGCCATGGACCGGTCGACGGTTCCACCGTGATGCGTGGCAAGGTCGGGCGGGACGTCTCGTTGGACGACGCGCGGCGAGCGGCCCGAATGACGGCGTTGTCGATCCTCGCCACGATGCAGAACGAGCTCGGCGACCTCGACCGAATCGAGCGGATCGTCAAGGTGTTCGGGATGGTCAACGTCGCTCCGGGGTTCAACCAGACCCCGCAGGTGATCGACGGTTGCTCGGACGTGTTGGTCGAGATCTTCGGAGACGCAGGACGTCACACGCGCAGCGCGGTTGGCCTCGCCGAGCTGCCCTTCGACATCGCCGTCGAGATCGAGCTCACGGCGACGTTGACGTCGTGAGTCGGCGAGCCCGGCTGGCGAGGTGGTTCCAGTCCCAGCCGTCGCCCAGCAGCGTCTGCAGCCGGCGCAGGTCATCGCGGATGAGGACGAGCAATGCATCGGCGACGTCCTCGGACATCACTGTCTCGTCATCACGGATCGGACGGGTCACGAGCTCGGTGTGCGTCGAGAGCCGCTGGACCACCGGCTTCAACCAGCTGAACTGCGGACGGAACGTGAGGCCGCCGAGGCGACGCCACCAGCCCCGCGGCGCCCGCTTCTCCGACGACACGTTGACCCGATCGAACGTGTCGGGGCGCCAGCTCGCGTCGAGCCCGAGGAAGCGCAACGTCTCGTCGAGGGCTCCTTCAGGATCGCGTCGCATCGCCTCGTGCTGCAGACAGAGGATCCGTTCGCGGGGAAACACCGCGAGATACCGCTCGAGCTGCAGCGCGTAGAGGCTCGGCGTCAGCAGCCGAAGGTCCTCCATCACCGCAACATCGATCGGTCGTGACTCCGTTCCGGCGGCAACGCTGTGGATGTACCCCGCACGGATGCGAGCGAGCGGCTCGCGCATGCAGTAGATGAGCCGGACCTCGGGGCCGAGCGTCTCGCGGATCAGCTCGGGCGTGTTCCTCGACAGCGGGAACATCGTGTACGTCGTCGATGCTTCGAGTACGACCCGAGCGTCGCCGGCGCCGTCGAAGAGTCGCCGGTACGCGTCGACGTCACGCGGCTGGCCGTGGTTGTGGCTGAAGAAGTGGGGCTCCTTGCGCGCGCACGTGAACACGTCGGGATGCGCGGCCAGCTGTCGGTGCAGGGCACTCGTGCCGCACTTCTGGGCTCCGATGATCAACGTGTTCGGTAGTCGAGAGCTCCCCGCGGCCCCCATCCTGCACACCCTCCCCCGCCGCCCCCCAGCAGCGTCACCACTCTAGGTGTGACGCGTCGTCACGCCCCAAGTCGGCGCGGCCACTTCTACGCCGCACGTCCGTCGATACCGGCGAGCTCTTGGCGCGGATGACGACCGATTGCGTCGTCCACCGGCCACATTGTGAGTCCCGTCGCCTCTTGGCGCGGATGGCGACGTGAGACGTCATGATCCGCGCCATGTGGCGCATGTGGGGCTGGTGTGGTCAGGCGCCTTTGCCGGGGACGATGCGATAGGCGTCGTACACGGACTCGATGCGTTTGATGGTCGAGACCACCGAGTCGAGGTGCGACGGGTCACCGAGCTCGAAGTCGAAGCGCATCTTGGAGATGCGGTCGGTGCCGGTGTTCGAGGTGCACGACAGGATGTTCACGTGCTGATCCGACAGCGCCTTGGCCACATCGGACAGCAGCCGGGCGCGGTCGAGGGCCTTGACCTCCACGGACGCGACGAACATGCCGGACGCGTCGTTGTCCCACTCGACCTCGATCAGCCGCTCACCCTTCCCGCTGGCGAGCGAGACCGCGTTCGCGCAGTCGGCGCGGTGCACCGAGACGCCACGCCCACGCGTGACGAATCCCATGATCTCGTCGCCCGGAACCGGTGTGCAGCAGCGCGACAGTCGCACCATGACGTCGTCGAGCCCCTCGACGTGCACGCCCGCGGCAGGGCGCTCCTTGCGCGGCCGCGGTTGGCGAACCGTTGTCGGGAGCTGCTCTTCGCGTTCGACGTCGCCGTCGCGCAGCTTCGCCGCGACACGCGACGCCACGGACTTCGCCGAGACGTGGTTCTCGCCGATCGACGCGTGCAGCGCATCGAGGTCTGCGTAGTTGAGCGAGGTCGCGACCTCGTCGAGCAGATGCGACGCGGCGATCTTCTGCACGGGAAGGCCTTCACGCCGCAGCGACTTGATCAGCTCGTCACGGCCGTTGTCGATGGCGTCCTCACGGCGCTCGCGTGAGAACCACTGCCGGATCTTGTTCGCCGCGCGGGGCGTCGCGACGATCTGCAGCCAGTCGCGCGAGGGGCCGGCGCCTTCGACCTTCGAGGTGAAGATCTCGACCGTGTCACCGGAGGTCAGTTTCGAGTCGAGCGGCACCAACCTGCCGTTCACGCGTGCGCCGATGCACGCGTGCCCGACCTCCGTGTGGATCGAGTACGCGAAGTCGATCGGCGTCGCGCCGTTGGGCAGCGTCATCACCTGGCCCTTGGGCGTGAAGACGTACACCTCGTCCTGGTCGAGGTCGACCTTGAGCGTCTCCATGAACGCGCTCGGGTCAGATGTCTCCTGTTGCCAGTCGATGATGCGGTTCAGCCACGGCATGTCCGAGACGGAGTCGTCGCCCTTGTAGCTGTAGTGCGCCGCGACGCCGAACTCCGCCCGCTGGTGCATCTCCCGCGTGCGGATCTGCACCTCGACCGTCTTTCCGCCCGGGCCGATCACCGTCGTGTGCAACGACTGGTAGAGGTTGAACTTGGGCATGGCGATGTAGTCCTTGAACCGCCCCTGCACCGGCTTCCACGTGGCGTGGATGGAACCCAGCGCTGCGTAGCAGTCCTTCACGCTGTCGACGAGGACGCGGATGCCGACCAGGTCGAAGATGTCGTTGAACTCGCGCCCCTTGACGACCATCTTCTCGTAGATGCTCCAGTAGTGCTTGGGTCGCCCCGTGACCTCGGCCGGGATGCGGAGCTCGGCCAGGCGGTCGCGCACCTCCTCGAGCACCTGCGCCAGGTAGACGTCACGCTCGGGCGAGCGCGTCGAGACCATCTG
>DASUCS010000355.1:0-6671 GCA_036275935.1 Acidimicrobiales bacterium | reverse complement strand
CAGGTGCTCTAGCCAGCTGAGCTACGCGCCCGGGGAGGGGCCAGCGTAGATGGATGAGCTGTTGGTGGATCCCGTCGCCGTCTACCATCGGGGCGTCGACGTGTGCCGGAGGGGCCTCGGGATGTCGTTGTCCGACCGTTTGCAGCAAGCCAGAACGCAGCAGTTGATCGACTCGGGCGTGCTTCCCGTCGACCATGTGGCCGAGATGGCCGAGCCGGAACCCGAGCCCGACTTCGAGCTCGACGCCCAGACCGAGGTCGATGAAGCGGCCGAGACCAACACCGGACTGTTCGCCCCGGTCACCATCGAGGTGCAACCGGTCGGCCTGCATCTCGTGGCCGACGTGACGGTCGACCTCACGGACATCCCGTCCACGGGCGCCGACAGCGATGGGCGCTGTCCGAACTGCAACGGTGCCGGCGTGGTCGACATGGTCGATCTCGTGGGCCACACCGTCCACTACTCGTGCGCGACGTGCAGCACGATGTGGCACGTGCGCAAGGCGGTCGTGCCGGAGGGCACGGTCGCGAGCTGACCGACTCAGGTCAGATCTTCCTCCGACTGCACGTCGAGTCCCGCGCGTCGAAGCGCGGCGGCAGTCACTCCCTCACCTGACACACGCACGCGAGTGAAGCTCCCGTCGTAGACCTCATGGCATCCGCAGGACGGTGAGCGCGCCTTCAACACCGCACGCGTCGCGCCGACGGCTTCCGCGACACGAACGGCATGGGCGGCGCCGCGTTCGAACCACTCCGTGACGTCGGTTCCATCCGCAGTACGCACGCGCCCGTCCGCTTGCAGCTCTGCGGCAGCGCGCGGAGTTGGTAGTCCCCCCGCGCTCTCGGGACACACAGGCACAACGCGATGTGTCGAGCGCAACGCAACCACCGCAGCGTCCGTGTTCGCCTCACCTTCGTGGTTGCACCGCACACCGAGCAGACACGCCGACACGACGACAACGGGGACCACAACGGGGACTGCAACGGGTTGGGATCCGCTTCGGCATCCCCTTTCGAGGCGGTCACGCGAACTACGTTCGGTCACGAATCGAACCTACCCGACCACAGACGCGCGTCAGAGAGGTGCCGATGGCTGGGCGGAGTACCACCGCAACACAACGATCCGATCGCTCCGGTGATCGCGACCTCGTGCAGCAGTACCTCGGCGAACTGCGTCGCGAGCCGTTGCTGACCGCCGCGCAGGAGATCGAGCTCGCGCAAGCGATCGAAGCCGGACGCGCGGTCGACGCAACGCCCGAAGCGCTCGAGATCGCCGCCGCGGCACGGCAACGCTTCATCGAGGCGAACCTTCGCCTCGTCGTCTCCGTGGCGAAGCGCTACCAGTCCGCGGGGCTGCCGATGCTCGACCTGATCCAGGAGGGGAACCTCGGGCTGATGCGGGCGGTCGAGAAGTTCGACTGGCGCAAGGGCTTCAAGTTCTCCACCTACGCGACCTGGTGGATCCGCCAAGGCATCACGCGAGCGATCGCCGACAAGAGCCGCACGATCCGCGTGCCGGCGCATCTGGGCGAAGCGCTGTCGGTGCTGGCGCGCACGTCGGCGCAACTGCTCAAGACGTTGGGACGTGAGCCAACCGTCGCCGAGCTGGCCGTCGAGAGCGGGTTCTCCGTGGAGAAGGTCGAGGACGCGCTACGCGTCGAGCCCGACCTCGTGTCGTTGTCCGCAATGGTCGGCGACGAGGGCGGCACCGAGCTCGCGGACCTGCTGGCCGACCCTTCAGCGGCATCACCCGACGAAGCGGCGGCGCGGTCGTTCGAGTCCGCGGCGTTGCGCGACTCGCTGCTGCGACTCGACGCTCGTGAGCGCGAGGTGCTGTGCCTACGGTTCGGGTTGGCCAACGAGCGGCCGCTCACGCTCGAAGAGGTCGGCCGGCGCTTCGAGCTCACCCGCGAACGCATCCGCCAGATCGAGGCGAAGGCGCTCACCAAGCTGCGTCATCCGTGCCTGCCCGGCCACCTCCGGGTGCTCGCCGAGCTCGCGGGCTGACCCACCGGCCCGTCAGGCGAGTAGGGGACGCGCCGGCGGCGCGTAGCTCGCGCGCGCGAGCGCCTGGATCGCTTGCGCCGTCTCGAACTGCAACTCGGGCAGCTCGGTCGGACCGAACCAACGGACTTCGATGACCTCGACCGAACACGGCCGGGCGTCATCCGCAGTTGCGTCGTCGACAGGGCGAGCGCGGAACACGATGTCGACGCGGCGGGGATCGGCGTCGACGTTCACCATCGGCTCACCGATGAGCTCGATGTCGAGCCCGACCTCCTCGAGCACCTCGCGCCGCGCCGCATCCGCGGCCGTCTCGTGTCGCTGCAACAAACCACCGGGAATTCCCCACCGCCGCCGATACACGTGACGGATGAGGAGCATCCGCCCGTCGGTGCGCTCGATCACACACATCGAGCCAACCGTGAACGAGGGCGTGACGCGCCGCACGGCCATGCGCCGCACCCGAGTCGGCATGCGTCGATACACCTGCAGCGCGAGGCGGTGGAGCCAGAGACGCACGGTCACAAGCGTACGGTGCGACCGTCGCTAACCAATGGGAGGGTCCAACCGACGGCGCGCCGCGAGTGCCTCGTCCAGCAACGCGGTCGTGCCTGCGGCGACAGGCGTTCGCCGGTCGGTGTACTCGAGCGTCACCAACTCACGGCCCTGCGCATCGGCGACGACGGCGCCGGCCTCTCGACACACGAGCATGCCTCCCAGGTAATCCCAGGGGCCGTGGGCGTTCCAACTGCAATCCATGTAGGCGTCGACAGCTCCGGTCGCGACCGCGCACAGGTCCAGCGCCGCAGCGCCGAGCGCGCGGAACTGGTACCAGCCGAGGTACTCACGGGGGTAGCCGCTCAATGCGACCAACGACTCGTTCATCGATGTCTTCGAGGCGCGGGAAGCCGGCGTGAGCGCTCGGCCGTCGACCGTCGCGCCCGCGCCTCGTTCCGCACGGAAGGCGACGTCGCCTGGCAGGTTGATCACGAGCGCGGCGAGGGCTCCCTCGTCGTCGACGGCGCACAAGCTGATCGCGAACCACGGGATCCCGCGCGACGCGTTCGTCGACCCGTCGAGAGGATCGACGACGACGGTCACCGGCCGTTCAGGGCAGTGCCTCCCGGTCTCCTCGGAGAGCACGCCGTAGCCGCGACCGGTCAGGACCTCGACAGCCGCGGCGTCGGCGGCGATGTCGCTGTGGTACTGACCCGGCCGGGTACCTGCGAGGCCCCAGTCGTCGAGCGCACCGAGCGCGTGCCTGATCGCCGAGGCCGCTTCGTCGAGCGTTTCGTGCAGGTCCACGTGACCATCCTGTCAGCGGTCGTGGTTGTCAGCGGGCCGTGGCAGGCTGGTCACCAATGGCCGTGATCGACGTCGCCGGCTTCATCGCCGATCTGAAGGACCACGCGGCTGATCACGGGTTCCACGTGCACGACGAGCGCCACTTCGTCGAGACGTACTCGTTGCGCCAGGCCTGGGAGGTCGACCTCCATCCGGAGGAGGCGTGCAACGGACCGCTCGACCTGCACCTGTCGCTCGAAGTCGATCCTCGGCAACTGCTCGCGTTCGAGGATGCGGTGCTCAGTCTCGGCGACACCGACGATCCCGACGACTCGTTCCACTTCCCCTTGCTGTTCACGTGGACGTTGCCGCCGTTGCCCAAAGGACCCGACCTGTTGGTGCTCGCCACCGAGCTCGCCGGCGTCGGCGGGACGGACCTCCCCCTGGAGGTGTCGGCCATCGACTCGTTCGCGGCGGTCACCGATGCGCCGGAGCGAAGCCTCACGATCGTCGCCCGCATCGAGGTGTCGCTGACGGCGATCTTCAAGAGCGAAGAGCAGCTGTGCGACGTGCTCGACCGCTGCCTCGCGGTCAGCGAGTTCCTGGTCGATCACGCACCGGCCTGGCTCGACGAAGTCTGACCATCAGCTCACGCGCGCTGACGCTGTCGGGCCGACGCGATGGGGATGACGAGGTCGTCGGCGATGCGATGCGCCGCGGCGGCCGGTGCCGCTGCGGTCGGCTCCACGTCGAATCCGGCAACCGCCAGCTCCTGCTGCGCGGCGGCCAACTCGTCGTCGGTGACGGTCACGAACGTGCCGCCGGTGGCGCGCACTGCGGCGAGGATCTCGTCACCGCGCACAGGTGCAGCGATCGCAATACCTGTCGCGGCCGTCCCTTCGTTCTGGACCGGGTCGACGTGGTCCCGTCCCAAGGCGAACGCGCGAGCGACCGGCGCACACGCCGCCGCCTGCACCGCGATGATCGGTGTCACTCGCTCCAACTCCTGGAAGGCCCGCCAGGCGCCGAGCACCAACGTGCCGTTGCCCGCCGGCAGCACGAGCACACGCGGCAACCGTCCGAGCTGCTCGACGAGCTCGTAGACGTACCGCTTCGTGCCTTCCAAGAACCACGGGTTCCACACGTGACTCGCATAGAAGGCGCCGCACGACTCGACCCGCGCCACAGCGGCGGATGCGACCGCCTCACGGTTGCCGTCGATCAGCTCGACGATCGAGCCGGTGTCGCTGATGCGGCTGATCTTGTCGGGTGCCGTTGTCGACGCGACGAAGACCTCGCACGTCAGTCCTGCATGACCCGCGTACGTCGCGATCGCGACGCCGGCATTGCCGCTCGAGTCCGCAACGAGGTGGGTGGCACCGACGTCGACCGCGGCCGCAACGAGCATCGCCGCGCCGCGGTCCTTGAACGAGCCCGACGGCGAGTCGAACTCGGCCTTGGCGAGTACCGGCCCGCCGGACAGATCGAGCGAGAGCAACGGCGTGTCGCCCTCCCCCATCGTGACTGCCGGCAGCGACTCCGGGGGCGCGACGTGCAGCTCGGTGAACGAGTACGCGCCGCCGCAGGCGCACCGCCACGTGGTGGCATCGGGAACGACGGTCGTGCCGCACTGCCCGCAGACCCACGGGACAGGTCGCGTCGAGACACGTGGCGTTATGACAGGACGTCCTTGCGGTGGAAGCGCCACAGCGCGATCACGGTGATGAGCGCGGACCACCCCAACGCGGACCACACGCCCTTCCACATCGATCCCAGCGCATCGGTCGTGTACAGCGCGCGCCATTCATCCCAGTAGCGGGTGGGCAGGAGCGGCTTCACGCTGTCGAGACCCGGAACGGCGGTCAGCACTTGCGACGTGACCACCACGACGACGGTCCCGACGACGGCCGCAGCAGTGGAGTCCGTCAGGGTCGACAGCAGGATGCCGATGCACACGACTACGAGCATCGTGAGCGCGACGTACCCACCACCGAACAACAGCCGTTGCAACATCTCGAACGCATCGACGCGAATCGGTACCGGGAACAGCAGCCCGCGATCGAGGATCAACGCGTCGTGCCAACCGAACGCGATCGTTCCGGCGATGAGCCCGGCCGCCAGGATCACGATCACCGCGATGATCGTGAGCGCGTAGGCCACGAGCATCTTCGACAGGATCAGCCGAGTCCGCGACACCGGACGCACGAGCAGGTAGCGCAGCGTCCCCCACGTCGCCTCCCCGGACACGCTCTCGCCGCCGAACGCCGCGACGACCACGATCAAGAAGAACTGGCTCATGAAGAACAGCGACACGATGCCGACGTTCAAGCCGCTGGCGGTGAGCAACGTGAAGATGTTCAGCTCGCGCCGTTCGCGCGGTGGATCGACGTACGACGCGACCGTGAACAGGATCGGCACCGCACCGAGCGCGGCGAGGCAGGCCCACGTCCGTGCCCTGCGCACCTGACGGATCCACTCGACCCGGATCACGCGTCGTCCTGCACGATCGACAGGTAGGCGTCCTCGAGGCGTCGCTTCGGCACCACTGATTCGACTGCGATGCCGGCGTGCACGAGGGCAGCGACGACCTCGGAACGGCGGATGCCTTCGAGCTCGACGGCGAGGGTATGGTCGTCCGCCGAGACGCTGGTGACGCCCTTCATCGCGCGCACGACGTTGGTGGCGGTCGTGACGTCGTCGACCTCGATGGTCGCGGACTGCGAGGAACCGATGATGTCCGCCACCGTCCCCCCGGCCACGAGCGTGCCGTGGTCGACGACGAGCACGTGACTGCAGATCTGTTCCACCTCGGCGAGAAGGTGGCTCGACAACAGCACGGTCGTGCCGCGCGAGTGCAGCTCGGAGAGCCCGACGCGCATGCGGCGCGTCTCCGCAGGGTCCATGCCGTTGGTGGGTTCATCGAGCACCAGCAGCTCAGGGTTGTGCATCAGGGCTTGGGCGATCCCGAGCCGCTGTCGCATGCCCTGCGAGTAGCCCTTGACCTTGCGGTCGATGGCGTCACCGAGGTTGGCGAGCTCGATCGCATCGTCCAAACCCGGAGGCGGCCATGTGTCCCCGCCGGCCATCCAGTGGAGCTTCAGGTTGCGCATGCCCGACAGGTAGGGCACGAACGACGGCTTCTCCACCAGCAAGCCGACCCGCCGCAGCACCGGTGCGCTGGGGCGAGCCTCCTCCCCCAGAAGGCGGGCGTGACCGGCGTTGGCGTTGATGAGCCCGACGATCATGCGCACGGTCGTCGTCTTGCCGGCACCGTTGGGTCCCAGCAACCCGCACACCTGGCCGGGCTCGACCGTGAAGGTGAGGTCGTTCACCGCGTCGACCGCGCCGAACCGCTTCGAGAGTCCGATTGCTTCGATGGCGGCG
>DASUCS010000354.1:0-21220 GCA_036275935.1 Acidimicrobiales bacterium | reverse complement strand
AGTAGAACGCGACGCGCTCGCCGAGGCTGCTCGCCGGGAGGATGTACGGCACGTAGCTGTACTCGAGATGCGTCGACGACCGCAGTGCGATCTGCATCGTGTCGACGCCGGCCGTCGCGAGCTGCGCGTACGCCGCGTCCTTGCTGTGCTGATCGGGTGGTGTGCTCATCGACGTGGGATTGAAGAAGTACTCGGAGTTGATCCCGAGTGCCGGTGCGTGCACCGTCGTCCCGTCGGTCACGGGTGCGAGGTTGTCCCAGGCGACGATCGCCTTGACGCGCGCGTCGTCCTGACCGACCTGGCTCACGGCTGACGCGCCGAGCGAATGTCCGGCGACGCCCACGTGGTCCGGGTCGAGATCGGCTCGCGCCGGGTTCGCGTCGCTGAAGAAGAACCCCAGCGCGTCCACCGTTCCCTGGAAGAAGTTGTACGACTGCTGGAACGGCACGCCGGGACAGTCCGACGGTGTGCACGACGCCGGGAACGTGTCTGAGTTCCCTTGGCCCTGCACGTCGTAGGTCAGCACCATGTAGCCGGCCTCCGCGAGTCCCTCGGCGGCCCAGAAGTACATCTGCTGGTAGCCCTGGATCGAGCCAGTCGTGATGACCACTCCGGGATAGGGACCCGGCACGGACGAGGGTGGTTCGAAGACGTAGCCGTTGAGCTGCGCGCCGTCCTTGGCGGGGAACGAGATCGGTTGCACTCGCCCGCGCCCCGCGTCGGTCCACCGCGCCAACGTTCGGAACGGATCGGTTGTGGTACCCCCGGGGATGAACTGCGCCAACGTGAGGTGCGGATGCGTCGGCTGTTGCAGCATCGCCAGGTTCTGCGCCGCGTACATGCCGGGGGTCTGGGACGAGAACACGGCGCCGAACGCAGGATTCGCCACCTCGTCCTGCAGCCGCTGCGTGGCGCAGTACTGGTTGGCGAGATCGCGCTGTTGCCACGCCTGCGTGCCCGGCTCGGGGTTGCCGGCGGGACCGACGCAGTCGACCGCGCTCGGCGTGTTCCCGGCGGACACCGGGGTCATCGCACCGGCCGCCGCGAGCACCGCGACCAGCGCCACCACCATCGTCCAACGTGCTCGCGTCATCCACCCTCCGGAATTCGAAACGGACAAACCGTTCAGAAGCCGAAGGATTCGACGTGCGCCTCGCGCGCACCTTCGACGACTCAGTCCCGGGGGGTGCCGGCTGACCAGCCGAGGGTCCACGCGTGCTCGTCGGCGGCGCCGAGCGCGTCGGTCAACTCGGCGAGGCTCCGAGCCAACCGTTGCTGCGACTCGGCCGACATCCGGCCGAGCGCGGCGTCGAGCAATTTGCGGCGCCGGCGCAAGGTGCGCTGCACGAGCGTCCGGCCGCCTCGCGTCAACGTGACGTGCACGACGCGACGGTTCGCCCCGTCCTGAGCCCGGATGACAAAGCCCTTGTCTTCGAGCACGTCGCACACCCGTGTGGCCGTCGAGGGGTTGACAGCGAGCAGTTGGGCGAGATCGCCCATCGTCATCTCACCCCGGGCGTCGAGGAGGACGAGCACGCGCAGCTGCGCCAGGCTCACCTCGTCGCTGACCTCGGCGATCGATTGCGCAGCCACTCCAACCAGCGCTCGCGTCGCGTCCATGACGATGTCGCCCACCTCGCTGCTACCCATCCCCCAAGTCTGCACGCCGCTGCACCGATCCGTCGGATTAACATTTGCATAAGGACAATCATCACAGGGTAGGTGAGCACCATGAAGAAGGTCGTGGTTGGAGTGGACGGGTCCGAAGCCAGCCGCGCCGGGGTGAAGTGGTGCGCGCTGAACCTCACGCGTACGACGAGGGTGATCGCCGTGACGGGCATGAGCGAGACCGGCGAGTTCGTCATGAGCCTTCCTGGCCCGGATGCCGCCGCGAGCACCGATCAGGTACGTGAGACGTTCCGCCAGAAGTGGTGCGCTCCCCTCGACGCCGCCGGACTCGAGTGGGAAGCGCGTTTCGTGCACCACAGCCAGCCGACCGCCATCGCACAGGTGGTCGACGACGAGCAACCCGACCTAGTGGTGATCGGAAAGCCGGAGCATGTTGCACTCGATCTCATGGTGCACGGCAAGCTGCAGCACGCCCTGCACCATGCGCAGTGCCCAGTGCTCATCGTCCCGAGCGCAGGAGCGGGCGCACCGTGATCTGGTCGCTGCCGGGCCTGTGGGGGCTGGCGTACTGGTGGGGGCCGGGTCTGCCGATCGGCGGCCGGTGGTCCAGCGGACCCTTGTCCTCGCCCCGACGTCAGCAGTCGTGCGAGATCGCCGACGCCCAACTGATCGCCGCGGCGGTGGACGGCAACTCGGTCGTCTTGGACTGCCTCACCACCGCCGACCTCGTGACGTTGCGCGCCCGGCTGACGCGCAAGGCCGTTCGTCCGGTGCGCTGCACGTTCGAGGCGTGGAGGGACAGCGGCGGCTGGATCGGCGTCACGGTTGCGCGTGACCTGCGTACCGTCCGTCTCGCCACCGACGATCGGGAGATCGAGCTCCAGCTCGAGCAGCAGTAGGCGCGTCTCACACCACAGTCGTCCGTATCGTTCAACCGGTATGGGCTCGGCACGAGAGCACGCGGTCCACAGCCGGTTCAAGGGTGTGGTGACCGTGCTCGCACCCCCGGCCGATGGTCCCGTCGGTCAGCTCGGTCAGCTCGCACTCGATGTCGTGGCGCCGGAGGTCCGCCACCGGTCGGAGCCGCTGCCCGACGTGGTTCATGTCCCGGACTGGCTCGACGCCGGCGAGCAACGTGCGCTCGTCGACGCATTTCGCACGTGGGCGGCACCGCCCGCGGGTCTGCGCCACCCACGCATGCCGACCGGACACCTGATGAGCGTGCAGTCCGTGTGCCTCGGTTGGCACTGGCAGCCGTACGCGTACTCGCGCACCGCGGATGACACGGACGGCGCGCCGGTCAAGCCGCTCCCAACCGATGTGATCGCGCTGGCCCGTCGAGCTGTCGCAGACACGTTCGGTCCCGCTTCCGCGGACGCCTTCGCCCCGGACGCGGCGATCGTGAACCTCTATGCGTCAGGCGCCCACCTCGGCCTGCATCAGGACGGCGAGGAGCCGTCCGACGCGCCGGTGGTGACGATCAGCCTCGGCGATACCTGCACGTTCCGGGTGGCCGGCGTCGATCGCCGCACCGGTCCGTTCACGGACATCGAGCTCCGGAGCGGCGACCTGCTCGTGTTCGGCGGCGTCAACCGTCGCATCTTCCACGGCGTACCGAAGGTCGCGGACGGCACCGCGCCGTACGGGCTCGGGCTGCCGCCCGGCCGGCTGAGCATCACGGTGCGCGAAACCGGGTTCAGCTAGCCATCTGCAAGGGCGTGCTCGACGGCGGCACGCGCGAGCAGTGCGGTCGAGTCGAGTGTGGGAAGCGGCGACTCGTCTGCGCGCACGAGCAACGGGATCTCCGTGCACGCCAGCGCGACCGAGTCGCACCCCACGTCGCGCAAGCGAGCAATCACGTCGTAGTACGCGCGTCGAGACTCCTCGACGAACACGCCGCTCACGAGCTCGTCGAAGATGACGTCGTCGACGATCTGCATCTCCGGCTCGGTCGGGATCGCCACCTCGATGCCGGCCGATCGCAGCGCGTCGCGGTACACGGGGCCTTCCATCGTGTACCGCGTGCCCAGCACGCCGACCTTGCGAAAGCCGCGGCGCCGGGCCTCTGCAGTGAGCACTTCGGCGATGTGCAGCCACGGGATCGGCGACGCCGCCTGCACCTGCTCCCACGCCAGATGCGCGGAGTTGTCGGGACAGATGGCGAAGTCCGCGCCGGCGGCTGCGAGCACCGCCGTCGACTCGAGCATGATGCGCGCCACGCCTTCGTAGTCGTCCCCATCGAACGCGGGCAGCCAACGCGCCATCGGGATCGAGTCCATCGTCACGCGCGGATGGTTGTGCGGCCCGACGAGCCGCACCGACTCCCGCGAGATCGTCTGGTAGCACAGCGCCGCACCCTCGGCGCTGCAGGCCACGATCCCGATGTGCTTCACGACGTCATTCTGGAGACATCAGTCGATCGTGCGGCTGCGGTAACGGCGGAGGCTGAACGGGATCGCCAGCGCGAGCAGGAGGCCGCACGCGACGAACGAGAGCACGACGGCGTGTTCGATCGGCCACGGTTGCGCGCCGACCTGACCGCCGCTGTTGCCGAACAGGTCACGGATGCCCGCAACCATCACACTGATCGGGTTCCACTCCGCGATGCGCTGCAAGACGTCGGGCAGGGTGTCGGTGGGCACGAACGCGTTGCTGAGGAACGTGATCGGGAACACGACAGTGAACCCGACACCCATCACCGCATCTGGCGTACGGACCATCAGCCCGATGAACGTCCCGATCCACACCATCGCCGCTGCGAACAGGAGCAACAGGAGCAACCCGGCCATGAGGTTGGCGATCCCGTCGTGCGGGCGCCATCCGACGACGAGTCCGGAACCGAGCAGGATGACGATCGACAGCGCCATGCCGCCGAGCTCGGCGAGGAAGTGGCCGGACAGGTACGCCGACCGCTTCGCGGGCAACGCGCGGAAGCGATCGATCACACCTTCTTGGAGATCGGTGGCGATCGACGTGGCGGGACCGACCATCGCGAAGCTCAGCGACTGCACGAGGATGCCGCCGATCAGGAACTCGCGGTAGTTGCCGCCGGGCACGCCGATCGCGCCGCCGAACACATATGCGAACAACAGCACGAACATGATCGGCTGGATCGTGACGTCGAGGAGCTTCTCGGGCAGCCGACGGATGTGCTGCACGTTGCGACCGGCGAAGACGAGGGTGTGTCGCCACCACTCGGCCAACGTCGGTTGCGCGGCCGTCGTCGGCGCAATGGTTGTGTCCGCGGGATCGAGAACAGTGGCAGTCATCGGCGCGACTCCGTGAGGATCAGGAAGACGTCGTCGAGCGTTGCCTGACGGCGATTGATGTCGACGACGTCGATGCCGGCGTCGTCGACGGCGTGCATCACGTCCATGAGGCGAACATCGGAACGAACGGGGATCGTGACGACCCCGGTGTCCTTGTCGATCGACGCGGGCTGCGAGGCGAACGGCAGCGTCGCTTCGACGATGCGCTCGAGCTCGTGCGGTGAGGCGCTCGACACGTCGACCCGATCGCCGCCGATCTGCGCCTTCAGCTGCTGCGGCGTGCCGTGGGCGACGGTCAGCCCGTGATCGAGCACCACGACATCGTCCGCCAAGCGGTCAGCCTCTTCGAGGTACTGCGTGGTGAGGATGATCGTCGTGCCGTCGCGCACCAGCCCGCGCAGCAGGTCCCACAGCTCGTTTCGGCTCCGCGGATCGAGCCCGGTGGTCGGCTCGTCGAGGAACAGCACCGACGGGTTCGACATCAAGCTGGCGGCGAGATCGAGGCGGCGGCGCATACCGCCGGACAGATCCTTGGCGAGCTTGTCCGCGGCGTCGGCGAGATCCACCTGCGCGAGGAGGTCGTGGGCCTGACGACGGGCGGCGCGGGCCGACTGGCCGTGCAGACGCCCGACCATCACGAGGTTCCCGTGGGCGGTGAGCAAGCCGTCGACGGTCGCTTCCTGAGCGGCGACACCGATGCTGCGACGCACGCTGTCAGGGTCGAGCGCCACGTCGTGGCCGGCCACGGACGCCACCCCTTCGGTGGGCAACGCGAGCGTGGTGAGGATGCGGATCGCGGTCGTCTTGCCGGCGCCGTTGTGGCCCAGCAGGCCGAGCACCGTCCCCCGCGGCACCGCGAGGTCGAGGTTCCGCAGGGCCCACAGCTCGCCGTAGCGCTTGCCCAAGCCGCGCACCTCGACGGCGATGGCGTTCGGCTGCGAGACGGCGTCGGTGCGCTCGTTGTTCACGCGCTCGGCTCCGACGTGTGTAGTCGTATCGTGTACATCTGAGGCGTACATGGTACGATCAAGATACTCGTACGTCGTACGATACGCAACCGGAAACTGATGCACACGAGATGAAGAAAGAACAGCTGGGCGAAGCCCTCCGTGACATGGTCATCGAGAAGTTGACGGAGAAGAAGGCCCAAACTGAGCGGTCGCTCGCCGAATCCAAGAAGACGTCGGCCAAAGCCCGACTGAAGGCGCAGATGAAGGCCGAGGCGATCGACGCGATCACCGAGGAGCTCAGTGCTCTCGACCTGTGGACCCGTGTCCCCCCGCAGAGCCGCCGCCCCCGGCTCAGCCGGGAAGACCTCGCCGCCACCGCAATGCACATCGCAGACACCGACGGGCTCGACGCTCTCTCGATGCGCCGCCTCGCGACCGAGCTCGAGGTCGGGACGATGACGCTGTACCACTACGTGCGCACGAAGGACGAGCTCCTCACGCTCGTCAACGACGCGGTGATGGGCGAAGTGGTCGTTCCGTCGCACATGCCCATCCCGCGCGACTGGCGCGCGGCGCTGACCTTGATCGCAACCCGGACCCGCGCCGCGTTCGTCAAGCACCCGTGGACGCTCGACAGCAACGACGACCCGCCGATAGGACCGAACAGCGTCCGTCACTTCGATCAATCGCTCGAGGCGGTCGCATCGCTGGACATCCCCCTCGCCGACAAGTTCGACATCATCTCGCTCATCGACGAGTACGTGATCGGCTTTTCGCGCAGCGAGCGCAACGCCCGCCGCAGCGATGCCATCGACGACGAAGACGAGATGATCGACTACGTATCGGTGCTGATCGACACCGGTGCGTTCCCCCACCTCGCCGCGCTCACGGACGAGATGGGTCTGCGGCCCTTGTGGAAGAAGGTGTACAGCTCGCTGCGCGACGAGAAGCGCTTCGCTCGTAACCTTGGACGCCTGTTGGACGGTATCGAGGCGTCGTTGCGTGCTGCCGAGTGACCTGATCCGCCCGCGCACCATCATCGGCATGTCGGCGGTGCTGTTGCCACTGCTCGACAGTGGTGCGTTCGACTGGAGCTCGTTCGACGCTCACGTCGCTCGCACCGCGGCCGCCGGCCTCACGCCTGCGGTCAACATGGACACCGGCTACGCCCACCTGCTCGACGCTGCGACGAAGACACACGTGCTCGACCGCACGGCGGCCATCGTCGGCGCCGAGTTCGTTGCGGGTGCCTTCGATGTCGGTGAGGCGCACGACGTCCGGCGACGCGGTGCGACCCCGGTCATGGTGCCCAACGAGCGGATGTCGCGGGAGGTGATCGCGGTGTACCGCGAGGTGGCGGAGGTCGTCGACCGCTTCATCGGCTTCGAGCTGAGCCCCGCATTTCATCCGTCGGGCTGGATCTGGGATCTGGCGACGTACAAGGAGGTGCTCCACATCGAGCAGTGCATCGGCGCGAAGCACTCGTCGTTGCACCGTGAACCGGAGTGGGAGCGGTTACGGCTCCGCGACCAAGAGCGACCCGACTTCCTCGTGCTCACCGGCAACGATCTCGCGATCGACATGGTGGTGTACGGCAGCGACTACCTCCTGGGGCTGTCGACATTCGCGCCCGATCTGTTCGCTGAGCGCGACCGGCTGTGGGCCGATGGCGATGCGCAGTTCTACGAGCTCAACGACGCGTTGCAGCATCTCGGGAACGTCGCGTTTCGTCCTCCGGTCCCGGCGTACCGGCACTCCGCGGCGCTGTTCCTCCGGCTGCGGGGATGGATCACGACCGACGCAACGCCTGCGAACGTTCCGCGCCGCGACGCCGGCGAACTCGAGCTGCTCCGCGACTGCGGCGCTCGGTTGGGACTGTGGTGACCTCCCGACGCTGGCCCCAACTCAAGCGCGTCACCACGATCGCCGCACTGCGAGACCGCTGCGACGAGCTCGACATCACGTTGCCACTCGCCGATCCTCCCGACGCCGACGCGTTGGCCGCGCCGACGGACGTCGCGGGTCGCTCGTGCGCGAACCGGTTCGCGATCCTGCCGATGGAAGGGTGGGACGGTTCCGAGGACGGACGGCCGACCGACCTCGTACGCCGGCGGTGGTCACGGTTCGGTGCCAGCGGCGCAGGTTTGGTGTGGGGTGGCGAAGCGTTCGCCGTGCGGCCGGATGGTCGCGCCAACCCTCGCCAGCTCTGCGTCGGTCCGACATCCGCCGGTGATCTCGCCGAGCTCCGCGGCCTGCTGGCACCGGAGCAAGTGGTCGGCCTGCAGCTCACGCACTCGGGACGGTGGGCATTGACACCACGGCCGGCGCGCGCGAATCCGCTGCTCGACTCCCGCCGTCGTGGTGAGCCCTGGCGCGACGACGAGCTCGACGCGCTCGCCGACGACTACGCGGCCGCAGCGACGCTCGCGGCAGCCGCGGGGTTCGACTTCGTCGATGTGAAGGCGTGCCACGGGTACTTGCAGCACGAGCTGCTGACCGGACCCGACCCACTCCCGATGCGCGCTCGCTGGTTGAAGACCACGATCGACCGCGTCCGCTCCGCCGCGCCCAGCCTTGCCATCGGTGTGCGGTTGTCGGTGTTCGATGTCGTGCCCCACCACGCCGGCGCAGATGGGGTCGGCGAGCCCGATCGCGCCGCGCCCGTGACCTTCGGGTTCGCCGCTGAGGACGCGCCGGCCTTGTTCGAGCTGCTCGACGTCGATCTCGCGTGTGTCACCGCAGGTAGCCCCTACTACTGCCCGCACGTGCAACGGCCCGCCTACTTCCCCCCGAGTGACGGTTACTTGCCGCCGGAGGATCCGCTGGTCGGTGTGGCGCGACTCGTCAGCGCCGCGACGGAGCTCGCCGCGGCCGCGCCGCACCTCACCGTCGTGGCCAGCGGGCTGTCGTATCTGCAGGAGTGGATGCCCCACGTCGCATCTGCCTTGGTGCGCGACACCGGCGTCGCCTTCGCGGGACTCGGCCGGCTCGCTCTGAGCTACCCGGACGCGCCGCGCGACGTCCTCTCCGGTCGTCCACTCGACGCCCGCCGATTGTGCCGGACGTTCTCGGACTGCACGACCGCACCTCGCAACGGGCTCGTGTCCGGCTGCTGGCCGCTCGACGACTTCTACAAGTCTCGGCCCGAACGCGTGGAGCTGGCGGCGGCCAAGCGATCGGCGCGGGTCGTGGTCGATGTCTGAGCGCGGAGTTGCTGTCGTCGGGCTCGGCATCGGCACGATGCACGTGCGCGCGCTGCGACGGCTGCGCGATCGATTCACCGTGGTTGCGGTGTGCGACCCGGACGACGCGCGCAGTGGACCCGTCGCGGAGCGCATCGGCGCAGACGTGTGCTCGTTCGAGGACGCGATCGTGCGAGACGATGTCGAGATCGTGCATGTCTGCACGCCACCGTCTCTGCATCTGCAGCAGTGCACCGCAGCACTCGCGGCCGGCAAGCACGTCGTCTGCGAGAAGCCCGTCGTGGGCTCGCTCGCCGCGATCGACCAACTGATCGCCGTCGAGCACGCCAGCAGCGGACGCTTGATGCCGGTGTTCCAGTATCGATTCGGCAACGGGTTGCAGCAGGTGAAGACGTTGGTCGACGCAGAGATCGCCGGTCGCCTGTACACGGCGTCGGTCGAGGTCGCCTGGCGGCGACGAGCTGACTACTACGCCGCGCCGTGGCGCGGCCGGTGGGCGACCGAGCTCGGCGGTGTGCTGCTGAGTCAGGCCATTCACGCCCTCGACATGCTGACCTACGTCGGCGGGCCACCAGCGCGCGTGTTCTGTCGGGCGGTGACGCGCGTGAACGACATCGAGGTCGAGGACTGTGTCGCGGCATCGCTCGAGCTCGCCGGCGGAGGATTGGCGACGATCAGCGCCACGCTCGGTTCGCCCGAGGAGATCACTCGTCACCGCTTCCACTTCGAGGGGTTCAGTGCCGAGTCGAACACCGCCGCGTACACGTCGTCGGCGAAACCATGGACGATCATCCCGGACACGCCCGACGCCGCGACCGCGATCGACACCACGCTGGCCGGCTGGGTCGACGGTCCGGAGGAGTGGCAAGGACAGTTTGTCCGGTGGGCCGACGCACTCGATGGCGTCATCGAGCCTCCGGTCACGCTCGCCGACGCTCGTGCCTCGCTGGAGCTGCTCACCGCGTTGTACTGGTCGGCCCGAACCGACGAGGACGTCCCGTTGCCGCTGTCGAACGATCATCCCCTCTACGAAGGCTGGGCACCGTGACCCGCTGGACCTATCACGCCGACCATCGCAAGCGACCTCACCTGCATCCGGTCGCGACGCCATCCGGCGTCGTGCTCACGCGCGATGCACCTCCCGATCATCCGTGGCATCACGCGTTGTGGTTCACGATCAAGTTCGTGAACGAGGAGAACTTCTGGGAGGAGCAGCCGCCCTACGGCGTGCTGCGTCACGTCGAGGACGACACAGTTCACTGGATCCGCCCCGATCGCGAAACGGTCGCGATCGTCGACCGCCGGTCGATCGTCGAGACGGACCTCGGTACCGATGACGCATATGCGCTCGACTGGTCGATCTCACTCGAGCCCCAGACCGACGTCGTGCTCG
This sequence comes from Acidimicrobiales bacterium, assembly GCA_036275935.1. Classification (GTDB taxonomy): domain Bacteria; phylum Actinomycetota; class Acidimicrobiia; order Acidimicrobiales; family JACDCH01; genus DASUCS01. Next base: position 10,776 of record DASUCS010000354.1, on the reverse strand, counting down.
ATCGAACACCCTTCACGACCTGGGGAGGGTATGGAGGGCTGGCGCTGCGCGGGCGCGGTGACTGGACGGACACGCGGCTGCTGCTCGACGACGGTACGGAACACGAGCGTGTCCTGGGCGTGCCCTCCGCATGGTGCGATCTCTCGGGCGTCGTCGACGGCGCCCCGGTTGGGATGTTGTTGCTCGACGGTCCCGGCAATCCACGACATCCCGTGCCCTGGTACGGGTCGACGCGCGCCCCGACGTACGGCGACGAGGGTTGGTCCAACTTCCTCAACGCAGCGTTCCTGTGGGACGACGCGCTCACCGTCGCCGCCGGCGACACGCTCGCGTTCGAGTTTCGCGTGGTCGTCCACGACGGAGTGTTCGGTGCTGAGCGCTGCGCCGACGAATGGCAGCGGTGGACCAACGCATGACAGGGGCGACGCCGAATCCCGCGTTCGCGTTTCCGGGTGGCATCGGCGTCTCACATCTGCGGGTGTACGACACACCGGCGCCGGACGGCCTCGCCGGCGGCACACCGCACCTCCACACGGTGTGCACCGAGGCGTACGTCGTCGTCGGCGGCTCGGGTGCAGTGCACACGCTCACGCTCACCGGCCATGAGGTGTGGCCATTGGAGCCCGGTGCGTTCGTGTGGTTCACGCCCGGGACGATTCATCGGCTCGTGAACCATGGCGATCTCGAGATCATCGTGTTGATGGCGAACGCCGGCCTGCCCGAGGCCGGCGACATGGTGATCACTCTTCCGCCAGCGACCCTCGCGGACCGCGACGCGTACTGGCGCGCGGCGTCACTTCCCGACCATGACCGGACCACCGCGGGTCCAGGTGACGCGCCGCGCCGGCGCCGCGACCTTGCCGTTCCGGTGTTCCTCGACATGATCGACGCGATGAACGCCGGGGACGACACATCGTTGCGCCGCTTCTACGACGCGGCGCAGAGGCTGGTCGAGCCATCGCTGGCCGAGTGGGAGGGGATCTGGCGCGCCGGTCCGCTGGACGCGGCGAACACCACCGGGACGCAACTGGCTGCACTCGCATCGGGTGATGCGAGCCATCTGCTGTCGGCCGCGGTCCGCACCATGCCGCCGCCGCCCGACGAGCGTCGCTTCGGTTGTTGCGGAACCCTCGGTACGTATGTCGACACTCGCTGAGCGCGTCACCGCGTGGGCGGACGAGTCGTGGGACGAGGCGCGGGGCCTGCTCTGGAACCCGCCGGGCTCGTTCGACGACTACTCCCTGGCACCGCGCACGATGCACATGGTTCCGCAGTCGGCGTGGTACGCCGTCGGGCTGCTGGCGCGTGGCGACACCGCCCGAGCGGAACGACTTCTTGGTGAGCTCTGCCTGCTGCAGTACGACCGGCCCGGCGTGGTGTGGAACGGCACGTTCGCTCGATTCGCGGAGTGGCCCGACCCGCCCGAGATCGGCGCCGTCGAGTGGGTCGACTACGACCCGAACTGGCGGCAGTTCCTCGGCACGACGTTCGGCCTCATCCTTCGTCACTTCGACGTGTCTTCCTCGCTCGCGGCGCGATTGCAGTCCGCCATGGCGCTCGCGATACGCGGTGAACCGCCGAATCGCGTCGCGCCGACGTACTCGAACATCGCATTGATGAAGGCGTGGCTCGAAGAGGACGAGGACTGTGCGAACGCGGTCGTCAGCGCGTTCGACGAGCACGGCGCGTTCGCGGAGTACGGCTCCCCGACGTACTACGGCATCGACCTCTACGCGCTGGCGCTCTGGCGGTTGCATCCACCGACACCTCGTTTTCAGGAATGGGGTGAGCGCGTGTGGCAGACCCTGTGGACCGACATCGCTCGGTGGTGGCATCCACAGCTGCACAACCTGTGCGGTCCCTACAGCCGGTCGTACGGCATGGACATGGCGACGTACGTCGGCCTGCTCGGGCTCTGGTTGCCGGAACCCGCGCTCCCCTCGCTCGACGCGCCGTTCGAGCACAGTCACGACCTGACGCTGGCGCCGGTGGTCGAGCTGCTGGGTGGTGGTCCGACGGATGTTGCGTTCGACACGACCGAGCGCGTCGTGGAGCAGTCGTTACCCGATGGACGGTTCGCGACCGGGTGGCTCGCTCCGGGCGTGATGGCGGGCGGCGAGCGCGGCGGGCGATACCGCGCCGAAGGCCAGTACCACCCGGCGACCGCGCACTGGCTGCTCGCCGACGGATCCGTCGGCTGGCTACGTCTGCGGCATCGTGGTCCGCTGTCCGCGACAGCGACGAGCGGCGCATTGACGGTCCTCGTACACGACCACCGTCGCGATGGCCGCACACCGTTGATCGTGGAGTCATCGCATCCCGGCGACTTCCACGCCGACCGGTGGGAGTTTCCAGGCCGAACGATCGGTTACTCAGGTCCGTCGGCGGACGCGCGCGGCCTGATCGACGCTGGGGCGGACGAGACCGTCACACTCACATTCGACTGACCTACTGTCCGGGCGTGAACGACGGGCACAAGTGGGCGTGCGCCAGCAACGAATGGCGCCAGACGGTTCGCGAGCAGATCATCCCGTGGGTGGTCGGCGGACTCGACCTCGGCGACGACGTGATCGAGCTCGGCCCCGGGTACGGGGCCACGACCGACGTGTTCCAAGAACTGCTGCCTCGCCTCACCGCAGTGGAGATCGATTCCGCGCTGGCCATCGATCTGATCAAGCGGTTCGACGGCACGAACGTACGCGTCGTCGAGGGCGACGCGACTGCACTGACCTTCGATGACGACTGCTTCACCGGTGCCCTGTGCTTCTCGATGTTGCATCACGTCCCGACGCTTGAGTTGCAGGACCAACTGTTCGCCGAAGCTCGCCGAGTCCTACGTCCCGGCGCCGTGTTCGCCGCCACGGACAGCCTCGACGACCCAGGGCTGCGCGACTTCCACAAGGACGATACGTTCGTGCCCGTCGATCCCGACACGCTCACCGATCGACTCGAGCGCGCCGGCTTCGTCGACATCGCCGTCGACCGCAACCCCTATGCGTGGAAGGTTGCAGCGCGGTCCACCTGACCGCGTTGCGCCGGTCTCACATGGCCGGAAAGTCGAAGACGTCCAGCCCATCGCCGCCGTCTGCCGGCGTACGGGCGAGCGAGTGGTACTTCCGCGTGGCGAAGCGCCACGTGTCCCCGACCCTCCGGAACCCGTCGTGGTACACGCCAAAGGCTTGCGATCGCTCTCGTGTCGCGCGGTCGTGACGGATCTCGCACATGTAGAGACGACCGCGCGCGGCGTCGCTCCCGTCGACCCACACGAGCGCGCTCAGGATGACGAACTCGAAGAAGTCGAAGCGCTCGATCGCCGCTGACACGAACTCGCCCAGCGCCGCACCGCCGACCATCGTCCGCGGCTCGGCTCGCCGGGTGTCGATGACGATCTCGCAATCCGGCACGAACAGCCCGTCGAGCTCATCCCAGGCCCGCCGGTTGACGACGTCCGCGTACGTCGCGAGCAGGTGCAACAGCGCAACGCGGTCGTCGGTCTCCTTCGTCACTCGGTCACCTCGCCGGAACACTACGACGCGGTCAAACAGCCCTCGGCTTCGGCAGCCAGTTGGAGATCCTCCCGGGCCTCGATCACGAACGTCCGCACGCGACTGCCCGTCGCGCTGATCTCTTCGTCGCCGCGTTCGTTCCCGTCACGATCGAGCGCTACGCCGAGCCACTCGAGCGCTTCGGCCAGGGCGGCGCGAGCGATGGGGTCGTGTTCGCCGATGCCGCCGGTGAAGACAAGGGCGTCGAGACCTCTGAGCGCGGTCACGCACGAGCCGGCGTGCGCAGCCACGCTGTGGCGCCACACATCGAACGCAAACTGCGCGCCGGCGTCACCGTCTCGGATTCGTGCGTGGATCGTCCGCATGTCAGCCTCACCGCAGAGCGCCACGAGTCCGCTCTGGCGTTCGAGCAGTTCCTCCAGCCGGTCGATCGTCCCGACGCGTCGGGCCAACCACGTCACCGCGCCGGGATCGATGGAGCCACAGCGTGTGCCCATCACGAGGCCGTCGAGCGGGGTGAAGCCCATAGTGGTCACGACGCTGCGGCCGTCGATCGTGCCGCACAGCGACTGTCCACCGCCCAGATGCGCGATCAACACGCGTGACGCCTCGGGCGCGAGCGCGGTGACGCGCGACGAGGCCCACGCGTACGACAAGCCGTGGAAGCCGTACTGCCGGACGGTGGCGCGGAACTCGCGCGGGATGGCGTACGTCCGCACCGCCTCCGGAATGGTGGAGTGAAAGGCGGTGTCGAAGCACGCGACGTTCGGCACCGAGGGGAGGTCTTCGCGGCAGGTCTTCAACGCGTCGAGCGCCGGCGGCTGGTGCAGCGGCGCCAGCCCCACGAGGTCGGTCAGCTCGCGGAGAACGGCGTCATCCACGACGGCCGCATCACGTCGACCCCCACCGTGCACCACCCGGTGGGCGATCACGTCGGGCGGCTCGCCGTGGAGTGCCTCCGTGAGTGACGGCGGTGCCGCCGACCGTCGACCGTCGACGACCAACGCGAGTTTGAGCGAGGTCGAGCCCGCGTTGACGGTCAGGATCCGCATCCGTCACGAATCCCAACGCCAACCGCTGACCTCGGGGATGTCCTCGCCGTGCTCACGTGTCCACAGTCGAGCTCGGAAGCGGGCGTCGACCATGTCCTGGCGAACGTCGGCGACCTCTTCGCCGAGACCTTCGACACGGTCGATCACATCGATCACGAGGTGGTAGCGATCGAGGTCGTTGAGCATGACCATGTCGAACGGCGTGGTCGTCGTGCCGTTCTCCTTGTAGCCCCGCACATGGAACTGACCGTGATTCGTTCGACGATACGCCAGACGGTGGATGAGCCACGGATACCCATGGAAGGCGAACACGACCGGAGCGTGCGTCGTGAACAACGTGTCGAACTCGCGGTCAGGCAGCCCGTGCGGGTGCTCGCGGTCGGGCAGCAGGCGCATGAGGTCGACGACGTTGACGACCCGGACGCGCAGATCCGGAAGCCGCTCGCGCAAGATGGACGCCGCGGCCAAGGTCTCGAGCGTCGGTACATCGCCCGCGCACGCAAGGACGACGTCGGGTATGCCGTGATCGGCATCGGTGCTCGCCCACTCCCAGATGCCCAGGCCACGCGCGCAATGCTCCGCCGCGTCGTCGACGCCGAGCCAGTCGAACTGCGGCTGCTTACCGGCGACGACGACGTTCACGTACTGCCGCGACCGCAGGCAATGGTCCATCGTCGACAGCAGGGTGTTGGCGTCGGGCGGCAGGTAGACGCGCACGACTTCGGGCTTCTTGTTCATGACGACGTCCAAGAACCCGGGATCCTGATGCGTGCTGCCGTTGTGGTCCTGGCGCCACACGTGGGACGAGAGCAGGTAGTTGAGGCTTGGAATCGGCTGCCGCCACGAAACGTGGTTCGCCGCTTCGAGCCACTTCGCGTGCTGATTGAACATCGAATCGACGATGTGGATGAACGCCTCGTAGCACGTGAAAACACCGTGGCGGCCGGAGAGGAGGTAGCCCTCGAGGAGGCCTTGACACATGTGCTCGCTCAGCACCTCGATCGCGCGTCCGTCGCGTGCGAGACGCTCGTCGCGTTCGTCGATCTCGATCTGCCAATCGCGCCCGGTGACGTCGAGGATCGCTTGCAGCCGATTGCTCGCCAGTTCGTCGGGCGCAAAGGTCAGGAAGCTCGACGGGTTCTGCTGCGTCACGTCGCGCAGCCATGAGCCCAACACGCGGGTCGCCTCGTGCTCTGTCCGACCTGGCGAGACAACATCGACCGCAGCGGCGCGCCAGTCGGGCAGGTGCAGATCCTGCAAGAGCTCCCCGCCGTTGGCGACGGGGTTGGCACTCATGCGGCGTGGACCCTCGGGCACGAGCGCCCGAAGCGAGGACACGGGTGCGCCGCTCTCGTCGAACAGCTCGTCCGGTCGGTACGACCGCAACCACTCCCCGAGCACTTCGCGATGACGGTCGTCCGATCGCGCGTTCGGGAGCGGCACCTGGTGCGAGCGGAACGTGCCTTCCACCTGCGCGCCGTCCACGATCGGTGGGCACGTCCACCCCTTGGGCGTCTTCAGGACGATGAGCGGCCAGCGCCATCCGGCCTCCGGCACCTCGCCACGAGAAGCTCGTGACCTGATGTCGTCGATCGCGTCGAGGCTCGCATCGAGCACGCCGGCCATCGCCTGGTGCACCTCGGCGGGATCGTCACCGGCGACGACGCGCGGCTCGTAGCCGTGACCGCGGAAGAACGCCTCGAGGTCAGCGCCGGGGATCCGCGCCAACAGCGTCGGGTTGGCGATCTTGTACTCGTTGAGATGCAGGATCGGCAGCACCGCGCCGTCGCGACGCGGGTTCAAGAATTTCGGCGCGTGCCAACTCGTGGCCAGCGCACCGGTCTCCGCTTCACCGTCACCGACCACACAGAAGACGACCAACGACGGGTTGTCGAACGCGGCGCCAGCGGCGTGCAACAACGAATAGCCGAGCTCGCCGCCTTCGTGGAACGACCCCGGCGTCTCCGGCGCGCAATGGCTCGGGACGCCGCCCGGGAACGAGAACTGTCGGAAGAACGCCGACATGCCCTCGGCGTTCTGCGCGATGTGGCTGTAGCGCTCGGTGTAAGAGCCCTCCAACCAGGCGCACGCATTGGGACCCGGCCCGCCGTGACCCGGCCCGGCGACGAACACGGCGTCGAGATCACGTTCGATGATGGCGCGGTTCGCGTGCGCCCAGACCAGGTTCAGCCCGGGCACCGTTCCGAAGTGGCCGAGCAGGCGTGGCTTGATGTGTTCAGCGCGCAGCGGCTCCGAGAGCAGCGGGTTGCTCATCAGGTAGATCTGACCGACCGCGAGATAATTCGCGGCTCGCCACCAGGCGTCGAGCTGCTGCAGTGCGTCGGGGTCGAGTGGCCCCGGAACCGAGTGCAACGGTCGCGCTCGGGGCGCGACCGTCGCCCCGCCATGGGAGGCGGCGTCGAAATCCGACGCCGTATCGCCTCCCATGCTGGCGAGTGGGCGGTTCGTTACTTCGCCCGTTCGGCGGCCTCTTGCTCGAGTTCCTTCTCCTTGGCCTTGGCCTCGTGCGCCTTGGCTTCGGCTTCGGCCTTGTTGGCCTCGTGCTCGGCCTCGCCCTTGTCGCGCTGCGCGCGACCCTCGGCCTTGAGGTCCGCGTCGTCGGTCACGTCACCGACGACTTCCTTCGCTTTGCCCTTCGCTTTTTCGAAGATACCCATTTGCTGTGTCCTTTCCGTTGAGTCGACAGGGTCTGTGGACGCGCGTCAAGCGGACTTGGCGCGCTGCGCAGCCTTCTGACGCTGTTCGCTGACTTCCGCGACGGCGTGCTTGCGCTGCGCCTCGAGCTCCTTGCGCATTGCCTTGAGCTCTTCGCTCGCCCGCTCCTGCTGAGCCTCGCCCTCTTCCTGCCAGCGGTCGTTGCCGACCAGAACCCCGATGACCTCCTTGGTGAGACCAACGGCCTTGTCCGCGACGCCGCGCAACTTGTTGACATCGACTCGCCCGATCTGCATCTCTGCTCCCTTCATTCGGCGGTCAGCACTGGGTACCCGCTCGCGTTAGCAAGCAGACCGCATGCGGCAGTTGTCACGCAGTGCGTTGCAGTTCGTCAGCGCGGTGCAGGTCCGCCACGAACTCCCGCATCCGTTCGTCACGCACCGTTGCATCGCGTTCGCGCAACAACGCCGAAGGATGAATCGTCGCAACTGCGGGTCGGTCACCGAACGCGAGTGTCTGGCCGCGCGACGCACCGACGCGAAACGACGCGCCCCACAGTGCTTGGCCAGCGGTCGCGCCGAGGGCGACGAGCACGCGCGGATCCACGAGCTCGAGCTCCTGGTCGAGCCAATGCCGACACGCGAGCATCTCCGTCCGATTGGGGCGTTCATGGATGCGGCGCTTCCCGCGCGGGGTCCACTTGAAGTGCTTCACCGCGTTCGTGACGTAGACGCTCGACCTGTCGATGCCTGCAGACTCGAGGGCTTCGTCGAGCACCCGGCCTGCGGGACCCACGAACGGCGCTCCTTCGCGGTCTTCGTGGTCGCCGGGCTGCTCGCCGATCAGGAAGAGGCCCGGTCGGACGGGGCCTTCGCCGAACACGGTCTGCGTGGCGCGCTCGAACAGATCGCATCGCGTGCAGCCCTGCGCCTCGGCGGCAACGACCTCGAGCGCATCGCGAGCCTTCGCCTCGGATGTCATGCCGCGTTGGTCTCCATCTTGGCCAGTCGATCGTCGAGCCAGTGGGCGTCGAGCACGGCGTCACCGTGGTAGTCGTTGTTGAAGTACGCGTAGACGTCGGCACCGTCGTCGAGCCACGTGCCGAGGCGATCGGCGACGCGCCACAACCTCCGTCCGCCGTAGCGGCCGTGGTAGCGCCGCGTGTCGGCATCCGGGCCATGGAACCGGACGTAGGTCCAGTTCGTCGTGCGGATCCACGGGTGGCCGGGCAGCAGATCGTGGATGCACAACGCGGCGCCGTACCGCTCGAGCAGCGCGAACACGTCGTCGTGCAGCCACGACGGATCGCGCATCTCGACCGCCCAGCGCATCGACGACGGCGCGACCGAGAGGAACTCCTCGAGTCGGTCGACGTTGCGACGCCACCGCGGCGGGAGCTGCACGAGCGTCGGGCCGAGATGGGAACCGAGGCGCTCCGCGCGGTCGAGGTGATTGGGAAGCCACGATTTGGCGTCGCTCAGCTTCTTGCGATGGGAGCCGAACTGCCCGAGCTTCACCGCGAAGACGAAGCCGCGAGGCGCCGCCGCAGCCCACGCCTCGACCTGCGCGGCGCCTGGCAACCGGTAGAACCAGTTGTTGATCTCAACCGTGCGGAACTGCTCGGTGTAGAGACCGAACCACTCACTCGTACGCGCCTCTTGGGGATACACGACCCCGCGCCAGTCGGCGTAGGACCAGCCGGAACAGCCGACGTGATGGCATCCGCTCTTCGCATCCAACGTGGGACACGTACCCGCCGGCTCTCCTACCATTCCGCCATCGGCAGCACCCGCGCGGCGGACCCGCGGATTCGTACTCCTGACCAGCGCCTGCGCGTCTTCATCTCCTCGACGCTGGGAGAGTTGGCACAAGAGCGTCACGAGGCGCGGGCGGCGGTCGAGCAACTACGGCTGACGCCGATCATGTTCGAGCTCGGCGCGCGCCCGCACCCGCCGCGAGCGCTGTATCGCAGCTACCTCGCGCAATCGGACGTGTTCGTCGGGATCTACTGGCAGCGGTACGGGTGGGTGGCACCCGACATGGACATCTCCGGTCTCGAGGACGAGTTCGTCCTCGCCGAAGGGATGCCCCGCCTCATCTACGTGAAGCGGCCAGCGCCCGACATGGAGCCGAGGCTCATGGAGATGCTCCGCCGGCTGGAGGGCGAGGACAGCGTCTCGTACAAGCCCTTCGCCGACGGCAACGAACTGCGCGAGCTCCTCGTCGACGATCTCGCGCTGCTCCTGACCGAGCGATTCGACGCACCCGAGACCGCGCCTGTGGCACCGCCGACCTCCAACCTGCCCGCCTTCACCTCGACCTTCCTCGGTCGAGAAGGGGCGATCGAAGACCTCACGGTGCTGCTCGAGGACGACGAGGTTCGCCTGCTCACACTCACCGGACCGGGAGGCACGGGGAAGACGCGCCTCGCCGTCGAAGCCGCTCGCGCGGAACTGTCGGACTACCCCGACGGCGTCGTCTTCGTCGACGTCAGCGCGGAACGGCAGCCCGACGACGCGTTCGCCGCCGTGTGCCGCGCGCTCGACATCGCAGGCGACACCGAGGCGTCACCGTTGCAGTCGCTGCAACGCGAGTTGGAGCAACGTCGTCTCTTGCTGGTGCTCGACAACTTCGAGCAGGTCACCGCGGCCGGCCCGGGCGTGGTCGAGCTGCTCGAGCACTGCCCGAGAGTGACGGTCATCGTCACGAGCCGCGAAGCGCTGCGTGTCAGTGGGGAGCACGTGTACGCGGTGCCTCCGCTCACCGTGCCCTGCGACGCGAGCGCGGATGTCGATCTCGACGAGCTGCTGCAATCGGAGGCCGTCCGACTCTTCGCCGAACGCGCTGCCGCCGTCGGAACGGGTTTCACACTGACGGCGGCGAACGCGACGGATGTCGCTGCCATCTGTCGGCGACTCGATGGGCTGCCCCTCGCGGTGGAGCTGGCGGCCGCGCAGGTGAAGTTGTTCGCGGTCGACGAGCTGCGCCGCCGACTCGACAACCGCCTGGAGGTGCTCAAGGGCGGCGCTCGTGATCTACCGGCACGACAACAGACGCTGCGCAACACGATCGAGTGGAGCAACGCCTTGCTCTCCGACGAAGAGCGGCGCGTCTTCCAATTGCTCTCGGTCTTCGCACCAGCGCGTCTCGGCGACATCGAGACAACGCTCAGCCGGGTCCCGTCGGTCGCCGGCAACGATGTCGTCGACACGATCAGCGCTCTCGTCGACAAGAACCTCGTCCGAGTGACGCCTGGTGTCGACGGGCGGCCTCGGTTCTCGATGCTCCAGACGATCCGCGACTTCGCCCGCGAACAGCTGGACACCGAGGCTGAGCTCGCGGACGCGATTCGTACCGCGCACGCCACGTACTACACGGAACTCGCGCTCGAGCTGCATCGACGACTCACCTACACGGAGCGCGCCAGTGTGCTCGTCGCGCTCGGCGAGGAGCTCGGCAACCTTCGCGCCGCGTGGACTCATTGGGTGGAGGTCGGCGACGTCAGCCGGCTCGACGCGCTCCTCGAGCCGGCGTGGGGCTAC
>DASUCS010000353.1:0-3125 GCA_036275935.1 Acidimicrobiales bacterium | reverse complement strand
AGGATCGTGATCCGGTCGTTGGTGCTGTTGCGCGCCGCGGCGTCCGCGTCGAGCTTCTTCTCGAGGTCGTACACCTTGATGAACGACAGCAACGCCAGCGCGCTGGTGATGATGAGCAGCGCGATCGTGATCGCAAGAATCGTTTGCTTGCGGTCGCGCGGTGGGCGGGCCGGGGCGGGAGGGATGTTCTTCGCGACCTCGCGCGCACGAGCGCTCGTTCCCGGCTTGGGCATCGGCGCGACCGGCTCACCCGTCGGTGGGCTCGCGGCCGGTGGGCTGTCGGTTGTCGCTCCATTGGTCGGTTCTTCCGGAGCGACCGTCTCGGCACGCGCCGCGGGCGCGCCACATAGGCCGCATTCACCCAAGACCAACGGTTGTCCGCAATTCGGACAGCGCTCTTGGGTCCGAACAAAGGGACCATCCGCCATTTCCAGCGAGGGTACGCCGTTGTCGTCTGTTCGGGAAGGGACGGATCCGCCGCTATCAGCGGTACGCGCCGGCTCCAGTGAACATGCCGCGCCGCCAACGCTCTGGCGTGGTGATCACGCCTCGCGGATAGTCCTCGAAGAGCCAGCGTGCGAAGTTGCGACGAGTCCACGCCGAGGCCGCTGCGACGCGCACCGCCGCGCGTGCACCCTTGCGATGACGAAGCGCGCGGACGAGCAGCATCGACATGTGGTGATCGGCGACGAGATGGTGGTGGACGGCGGCGTCGTACTGTTCGCGCACGCGGCGCGCATCGATCGGGCCGCCTGACTCGATCGCGTTGGCGGCGAGGATCCCGGTGAGCAACGCCTGTCCGATTCCTTCGCCGGTCATCGGGTCCGTGGCGCGAGCGGCGTCACCGACGAACAGCGCGCGACCCGTACCGAGAATCGCGGTGTCGACGTGGGCCGGGATCGGCCACGCCTTGTGCGGCGACTCCGGCTCGACGTTCGGCCCGAGGGCGTCACGCACGTGGCTGCGTTCGAGGATCTGCGGCCACAACGTCTTCATGTCCTGAACACGGCCGACTTTGCCGCCGCGCTGGATGCCGAACCCGACATTCGCACGTCCGTCGGGCAACGGGAACGACCAGGCGTAACCCGGCAGCAGATCGCCTTCGAACCACACGAACAGCTCGCGACTCGCCGGACCTGTGACGCCAGTGAAGTACTGACGGAACGCATGCCACTCGCCGAGGTAGCCGGGCTCCGACACGTCGAGCGCCTTGCGCAGCGGCGACCACACGCCGTCTGCGCCGATCGCGTAACGGCTCTGCACCGTGCCAATGCCCTCGACCTCGAGCACGATCCGATCCGGTTCGTTGTGGGCGCCGATCAGCGCGTGGCCGTCCAGCACCTTCACGCCCGCGCTCCGAGCGGTGTCGAGCAGCGCGCTGTCGAGGTCGACGCGCCGGGCAACTGCGGCGAACAGACCCTGGTTGCGCGGCAACGGAAAAACCGCTTGGTAGCCGGACGGCGACCGCACGATCACATCCGTCACCTCCTGCCACGAATCGACCGACGGCGGGTCGAGCCCGAGTGACTCGAGCAGCCGCAGCGCACCGGTCGTGAGTCCGTCGCCGCAGCACTTGTCGCGCGGGAACCGCGCCTTGTCGACGAGCACGACGTCGCGGCCGGAGCGCGCCAAGCTGATGGCGGCAGCGGCACCGGCCGGGCCGCCGCCGACCACGGCGACGTCCGCGGACAACATGCGGGTCAGGCTACTGATCACCCCATTGGTGCCCGACAGCAGTCGTCTGCGAGGAGGTGAGCGCAGGTGCGACGACGCGGTTGAACGCCTGAGTCAGTTGCGCATACGGCGCAGCGTCGAGTTGAGGGGACCAATCGAGGTAGGTGAAGAACTGCCACGACCAGAACGGTGACACGTAGGCCGCACCCGCCTTGTGAGCCCACTTCGAGGTGATGGCAAGGAAGCGCTCGTCGAGCGGTTCCCAGAACGAGTACACGTCTTGGCGGAAGACCTGCTCCGCGGCCGCGGGCCCGCCGGCGATCCCCGGCTGGTCGGTCTTGTACAACCAGACCTCGTCCACCACCAACGACAGGTGTGCCCGTTGCGCGACAGCTGCGATCGCGACGGCGTTCGCGCCGACTCCTCCACCGACCGGGTAGGTGTGCGTGTCGAGGTAGTCGACCGGCTCCGCCGCGATCGCGTCGGCAAAGCTCGTCGGGAGCCAGGTGCCTGCACCCGCACCGACGCGGGTCGAGCCGCGTTCGCCGATGCCCGCGAGGATGTCGCCGACAGCTCGGGCCGCGCCGGTCGGTGTGCCGAGCACGCGGATGCCTGTGAGCTTCGCCTCTGTGTCGGGCTCTGCGACGAGCGTGAGGTAGTCGGGATGAAGCCGTTCGATCACGATGCGAGCTTGCGCGACGGTGTCGTCGACGAACGACTGGTAGGTGCCGGCCCCATACGGGTTGGTGCATTGGGCGAAGGCAGTGCCGCAGAACAGCACGCCGAGCTCGACGGACACGACCATCCCCCGCGCTCGAACGTGCTCTGCAACGGTGGCGTAGAAGTCCGCGTAGCGACCAGCGTCCGGTGAGAAGGAGTCGAGGAGCATCGGGACCTTGATGCCGAGCGTGACGCCTCCTACATGGAGCGCGTGCAGGCGATCGAGTGATTCGTCCACGAGACCGAGTGTGTTGGGCGCGAGCAGTCCTGCGAGCCGATTGCCGTTCGCGGCGAGCAGCTCGGCGCCCTTCACCAGTGGTGTCGACGCCGGTGCATCTGGCATCGCGTCGACCGCTGATTCGTACGCGTCGAGGTCGCTGGCGAGATGGTCGTACAGCGGCTGATACGCGGCGGGCACCGCGGCGACCGGAGCGGTCGACGACGCTGCGGAAGTCGACGCCGAGGCCGAGGGCGACGACGACGAGGCAGAAGGCGTACGGCCATCGCTGCACGCGCAGGCCAAGGCCACGATCACGACCACTGCGGCGCACGCATGCGCGCGACGCACGAGGCTGGACGTCAGGTGCGGGTCGCGCCGATGAGCGCGACGAACAGGACCGCGGGTTCCTTGCCCGGGTTGCGCCACCGATGCCGAGTGCCGTTCTGCACGAACGTGTCACCCGCGTTGAGGGTGACCTCCGCACCGTCATCGAGCTCGCAGATGATCTGGC
>DASUCS010000352.1:0-4913 GCA_036275935.1 Acidimicrobiales bacterium | reverse complement strand
GCCACCCACGACTGCGACGAGCCGGGCACACGCCGCGCCGACTGGTTCGTACCCCCCTCGTACACGCCGGCGTAGATCCAGCAGCCGCACGCCGTCGACCCGTCGTCCTTCAGTTCCGAGAACCCACTCACCGGCTGGCCGTCGGCGACGACAAAACCGTTGATCTCCTTCAAGACCTCCACCGCGTCGGGTTCGTCGTCGCCGTACGACCACGTGAGGTCGAGCAACGGACGGTCGCGCTCGAGATCCGACGACGCGTACAACTCCCGCAATCGTCGACCGAGGTGGTAGGTGAACCACAGCTCGCTGCGGCAGTCGCCCGGCGGCTCGACTGCTTTGGCGTGCCACTGCAACAGCCGCTGCGTGTTGGTGAACGAACCGTCCTTCTCCGTGTGCGTCGCCGCCGGGAAGAAGAACACCTCGGTCTGACACGACGGATCGTCACGCCAGAACTCGGCCGTCTCGATCAACGAGAAGTCGCGCACGACCAGCCACTCCAGACGAGACAGCCCGGCGCGCTGCAACCCACCGTGCATCGAACCGACCACCGGGTTCTCGCCCATCACGAAGTAGCCGGACAGCTTGCCGTCGGCCATGTCGGCCACGGTCGTCATGTGTGAGTGGTTGCCGGTGAGCTTCGGCAACCAGTCGAAGCACCAGTCGTTGTCGGCGGTCGCCGCGTCGCCCCAGTAGGCGCGCAGCAACGACACGATGTACTTGGGGAACTGCGTCCACCAACCGCCCGGCGTCGTGTGCTTGTCGACGAACTCCGGGAAGGTGTGCCCCGCTTCGACGATCGGCATCGGGATGTAGCCGGGCAGGATGTTGTACAGCGTCGGGATGTCCGTCGACCCCTGGATCGACGCGTGGCCGCGCAGCGCCATGATCCCGCCGCCGGGCCGGCCGATGTTGCCGAGCAGCAGCTGCACGATCGACGCGCAGCGGATGATCTGCACTCCGGTGGTGTGCTGCGTCCAGCCGACCGCGTAACAGAACGCCGAGGTCCGGTCCCGTCCCGAGTTCGAACACAGCGCCTCGCACACCTCGAGGAACTGCTCCTCCGACACGCCGCACACCTCGGCGACCATCTCGGGCGTATAGCGGGAGAAATGCCGGCGCAGCACCTGGAACACGCACCGCGGATGCGTGAGCGTCGGATCGACGTCGGTCGGGATCTGCGGCGCGTGGCCCTCGTGCGCTTCGTCGACCGTGTTGTCGGCCTGCTGCGAGCCGAGGTACGACCACGTCTCGGACTCGCTGAACAACCCGTCGAGATCCTCGGTGTCCTGGAAGTCGTCGCGCAGGATCGCGGGCGCGTTCGTGTACGACACCACGTAGTCGCGGAAGTACCGCTCGTTCTCGATGATGTAGTTGACGATCCCGCCGAGGAACGCAATGTCGGATCCGGCCCGCAGCGGCACGTGCACATCGGCCACCGCCGACGTCCGCGTGAACCTCGGATCGACATGGATCACCCGCGCCCCCCGAGCCTTCGCCTCCATCACCCACTGGAACCCCACCGGATGGCACTCGGCCATGTTCGAGCCCATGATCACGATGCAGTCGCTGTGCTGCAGGTCCTGCTGGAACGTGGTCGCGCCGCCTCTACCGAACGATGTCCCCAGACCGGGGACGGTGGAGGAATGTCATATGCGCGCCTGGTTCTCGACCTGGATGGCGCCCAGCGCGGTGAACAACTTCTTGATCAGGTAGTTCTCTTCGTTGTCGAGCGTCGCCCCACCGAGATGGGCGAACGACAACGTGCGCCGCAACGGCACACCGTCCTCGTTGCGATCCTCCCAGTGCTCGTCGCGCGCCTTCTTCACGCGCGCCGCCACCATGTCCATCGCCTCTTCGAGCGCCAGCGGCTCCCACGACCCACCGCCGGGGCGCCGGTACAGCACCCGCGTCTCGCGGTGCGAGCCCGTCACCAGCTGGAACGTCGCCGCGCCCTTCGGACACAGCCGGCCCCGCGAGATCGGCGACGCCGGATCGCCCTCGATGTTGGTGATGCGTCCGTCGCGCACCGACACCAGCTGACCGCAGCCGACGGCGCAGTACGGGCAGATCGACGGGACCGTCTCGTCCGCCGTGGTCGTCCGCGCCTGCAACGCGTCAGTCCGAGAAGACCGCGCTGTGGACCTCAGCCCTGACCAGTCGCGCGCTCGCAGTTGCCGCGCGACGGGCCAATCAGCGAGGGGCACCCTCTTCTACTACCACCGGCTCGCCAGACGAACCCAGCAGCTCTTCGATCTCGTGATCGAGATCCTTCTCGCCTTCGATGTGGACGTTCGGCAGACGCTTGTCGAGCCACTTCGGCAACCACCAGTTGGCGTCGCCGAGCAACTCCATCGTCGCCGGCACCAGCAGCATGCGCACGACGGTGGCGTCGATGAAGATCGCCACGGCCAACCCGAGACCGAACTCCTTGATCACGCGCTCGTCGCCGAACACGAACGACCCGAAGACCGTCACCATGATCAGCGCGGCGGCGGTGATCACCCGAGCCGTCGCGGACAGCCCGTCGGCCACCGCGAGCCCGTTGTCACCGGTGCGGTCGTACTCCTCCTTGATGCGCGACAGGAGGAAGACCTCGTAGTCCATCGACAGGCCGAAGAGGATCGCGAACAGCATCATCGGCAGGAAGCTCTCGATCGGACCCTTGCCGGCGTTGAAGATCGACGTCCCGATGCCCTTCTGGAACACCGCGACCAGCACGCCGTAGGCCGCGCCGATCGACAACAGGTTCATCACCACGGCCTTCAACGGCACCAGCACCGAACGGAACACCACCAGCAGCAGCAAGAACGACATCAGCAGCACGAGCCCGATGAACAGCGGCAGCCGCTGCTCGAGCAGCGTGCTCACGTCGTCGAACGCCGCGGTGATCCCGCCGACGTGCGCGTGCATGTTCGTGCCGGCCGTGGCTTGCGGGAGCACGTCGTTGCGCAGGTGATGGATGAGCGAGATCGTCTTGCGATCCTGCGGCGACGTCTTCGGGAAGACCTGCAGCACCGCCGTGTCGCCCGCCGGATTCATCCGGGCCGGGAACACGAACTCAACGCCGTCGGCCTTGGCAATCGCGTCCTGCACGGGCCCGAGCTGGTCGGCGGTGGTACCGGCGGGCGTCTCGACGACGAGCAGCAGCGGACCGTTGAACCCGGGCCCGAATCCCTCGGCCAACAGGTCATAGGCACGCCGTGTCGTGTCGGTGGTCGGCCGCACGCTGGCATCGGAGTTGCCGAGCTGCATCGCCAGCATCGGCGACGCCAGCACCAGCAGCACGACCAAGCCGATGATCGCGGCAGGCAGCGGCCGCCGCTGGATCACACGGGACCACCGGTACCAGAACCCGTCGCGGTTGTGGACCTTCTTGCCGACGATCGGCACATGGAACTTGTCGATGTTCATACCGACGAACCCGAGGATCGCCGGCAACAACGTCAGCGAAATCGCGATCATCAGCGCGACGGCCACGATCGCGCCGGACGCGAGACCAGCGACGAACTCGATGCCGATCAAGTACATGCCGGCGAGCGAGATGATCACGGTGCAACCGGCGAAGAACACGGCCTTGCCCGCGGTCGCCATCGCCTTCACCACGGCCCCTTCGGGCGACAACCCGTCCTGCAAACCCTGGCGGTACCGGGTGACGATGAACAGCGAGTAGTCGATCCCGACGCCGAGACCGATCATCGCCGCGAGCTGCGTGGAGAACTCCGGCATCGAGATCACGTTGTTGAGCAGGCTGATGGCCGCGAACGCAATGCCGATGCCGAACAGCGCGTTGAGGATCGGGATCCCCATCGCCAGCAGCGACCCGAACACGACGAGGAGGATCACGATCGCGGCGAGCAGACCGATGCCTTCCGCCGGACCGAGCGAAGGCTGATGTTGGAAGAGGTCGCCCGACAGCTCCACCTGCAACGTCGGCGACTGCGCCGCGTGCGCCGCGGCTTCGACCGCGTTCGCGGTCGCGACGGGCACGTGGTGCTGCTTGCTCGTGCCCTGGAACTGCACTTCGGCGAACGCGATGCGCGGATCAGTGGGGGAGATCTGCTGCGCGCCCCCCTGGTCGAGCGGCGAGCGGACTTCGCGCACGCCCGGGACCGTCGCGAGCTGCTTCATGAAGTCGCTGATCGGACCGCGCTGCGACGGATCCGTCACCGGACTCGACGCCTTCATCACCACGAAGGCGGACTCGCCCGCCCGCGCCGGGAATCGTTGGTCGAGGAGGTCGAATGCCTTCTGCGAGTCGCTGGCCGGCAGCCGGAACGACTGGCTGAACTCGCCGGCGAACGCGCCGCCGAACACCGACATCAGCACGAAGGCTGCAATCCACGCGATGAGCACACGCCAACGACGGCGATAGCAAACGTCCGCGATCCGCTTCAGCACCCATCAATGGTGGACGAACCGCCCGCGCGCTGTCGACTCCGTATGACGCCCGTCACGCCCCGGCGAGGGCCTCCTGGAGCTGCGCGAGCGACAGGCGGGCCGGATCGGTCGACTGGAGGAAGTCGCGCAGCAGGGCCGCAACGATGTCCGGCTGCTCGATGGGCACGAAGTGGCCGGCGCCCCCGATGATCTCGAGGCGGCTGTCCGGCATCAGTTCGTGGGCGACGTGCGCGTGCGTCACCGGGATCACCGCGTCGCGGTCGCCCCACACGATCAACGTCGGAACCTCGCGCGCCAGGTAGAGCCGGTCCCGGGCGCTCACCCTCTGACCGGCGACGTCGATCACCGCCCGGATCGTGTGAACGAACGCACGTTGCGTACGCGGTTCCGTCAATCGTGTGTACGACGCCCAGACTTCGTCCAGCAACGGATCACCGCGCAAGCCGAACTTCCCGAGGAAGCGCCCGACCGCGCCGGCCGCACCGTGGATGCGAGACGTCAGCACCAAGGGCAGC
>DASUCS010000351.1:0-9139 GCA_036275935.1 Acidimicrobiales bacterium | reverse complement strand
GTTCCCCTGCGTGCTGCTGCGTTCACCGCAGGTTACTTCTGCGTTGCCTGCAGGTTCCCCCCAGGTGACTGATGTCACTCACGCTTATGATCCTCGGGCGATGGAGCCAACGGAACGTCGCGTCACCCTCAACGGCATCGACTTCGCCTACCTCGCGTGCGGCGACGAAGGTCCGCTGGCGATCTGTCTGCACGGCTTCCCGGACAGCGCGTGGACGTGGCGACACCTGTTGCCTGAGTTGGCCGCTGCGGGCTACCGCGCGGTTGCACCGTGGCTGCGCGGCTACGCGCCGACCGGACTCGACCCGCAGAACCGCTATCAGAACGGCGCGTCGGTGACCGACGTGACGGCGTTGCACGACGCCCTCGACGGCGACGGGGACGCGGTGCTCATCGGGCACGACTGGGGTGCGCGGATCGCCACAGGGGCTGCAGTCGTCGCACCGAATCGGTTCCGAAAGATCGTGACGTCGGCGGTCCCACCGGCGGGCGCGGTCGCGCAAGGGTTCCTGACCTACCAGCAGCTGCGTCGGTCTTGGTACATGTTCTTCTTCCAGAGCCCGTTGTCCGACATGGTCGTCGGCATGAACGACCTCGAGTTCATCGATCGGCTGTGGGACGACTGGTCGCCGGGCTACGACGGCACTGAGGACATCGCCCACGTCAAGGATGCGCTGCGCGATCCGGCGCACCTCACCGCTGCCCTGGGCTACTACCGCGCCACGTTGAACCCGGCCGAGCACACCGTGCCGGAGCTGCAGACGCAAGAGGATGCGTGCGGTGGCTCGCCGTCGCAGCCGCACCTGTATCTGCACGGCGTCGACGACGGTTGCATGGGCATCGAGGTCGCTCGGCTGGCGGAGACGTTCATGCAGGGCCCGGGCCAGCGCATCGAGTACATCGACAATGCGGGGCACTTCCTGCATCTCGAACAGCCAAAGGTGCACAACGACCTCGTCATCGAGTTCCTGCGGTGAAGCTCGTTGCGGTCGTCAAGCGCGACTGCCCGACCTGCTCGCTGATCGAGCCGGTGCTCGAGCAGTTGGACGCCGACTCCGGCGTCTCGCTCGAAGTCGTCACGCAGGACGATCCGTCGTTCCCGTCCGGGGTCAGGACGGTGCAACACGACCACGACCTTTCGTACTCGTACCACCACGACATCGAGACAGTGCCCACGTTGCTGCGTGTCGACGACGGAGTCGAGCAGTCGCGAATCGTCGGATGGAAGCGCGACGAGTGGGAGACGTTCACCGGCATCGGTGATCTCGGACCGGGGCTCCCGGACTGGCGTCCGGGTTGTGGTTCGCTCTCCGTCGACCCGTCGCTCGTGGACGAGCTGCGAGCGCGCTTCGAAGGTCATCGACTCAAGGCGCGGCGCGTCGAGCTCGCGGATCTCGAAGACGACATCGAGGCGATGTTCGACCGCGGCTGGAGCGACGGGCTGCCCGTCGTTCCGCCGACCGAGACCCGCGTCTTGCGAATGCTGCAAGGCACGACACGGGCGCCGGACGAGATCGTTGCCGTCGTGCCGCCGGACCTCGTCGAGTGCACCGTCGAGAAGGTTGCGATCAACGCAGTCCTCGCGGGTTGCGCGCCGGAGTACCTACCGGTCGTGCTCGCAGCCGTCGAGGCCGCGTGCACCGACGAGTTCAACATGCACGGTGTGCTCGCCACGACGATGCCCGTGGGGCCGGTGATGATCGTGAACGGTCCGATCCGTCAGAAGATCGGGATGAACGCCGGCGTGAACGTCCTCGGACAGGGCAACCGCGCCAACTCGACGATCGGGCGCGCGCTTCAACTGACGATTCGCAACGTCGGCGGTGGTCGCCCTGGAGGTGTCGACCGCGCGACGCAGGGAAACCCAGGCAAGCTCTCGTTCTGCTTCCCGGAGGACGAGGAGGGCTCGCCGTTCGAGCCGTTGCACGTCGCGCGCGGCTACACCGCGGACCAGAGCACGGTGACGCTGTTTCCCGGTGAAGGCCCGCGCGGGCTCGTCGATCAGCTGTCGCGCGACCCCGAGTCGCTGGCCCGCTCGTTCGCGGCGTGCCTTCGGACGGTGCAGCACCCGAAGCTGCCGATGGTGTTCGACGCCATCCTGATCATCGGTCCCGAACACGGGAGGGTGTTCAAGGAAGCGGGTTGGACCCGCGAACAGCTGACCGAGCGGCTGCACGAGCTGACGCTGCTCGACGGCTCGGAGATCATTCGGGGCGCCGGCGGGATCACCGAAGGTGTGCCCGAGGCGTTCAAAGACGTGCAGCTCCCGAAGTTCCGTCCCGACGGGCTGCTGCTGGTACACGCCGGTGGCGGGGCGGGGCTGTTCTCGACGATCATCGGGGGCTGGGCGAACGGCGAGACCGGGAGCCAGCCGACGACCAGGGAGATCCGATCATGAGTCGCGTGGTGCTCGATCCAACTTCCGAGCTGACGCCCGCGCATCGCGAGCGCCTGGCACGACCGGCGTCGCTGTCAGGGCTGAAGGTCGGTCTGCTCGACATCTCCAAGGCCCGCGGCAACGTCTTCCTCGATCAGTTGGAAGAGCTCCTGACGGCGCGCAACGCGACGGTGACGCGCTTCGCGAAACCGACGTTCACCAAGCCGGCGCCCATCGACCTGCGTCACGAGATCGCGACGACGTGCGACGTCGTGATCGAAGCATTAGCCGACTGAGGATCCTGCACGTCGTGCAGTGTGCACGACATCGTCGATCTGGAAGCCCGAGGCGTGCCCTCGATGTTCATCGCGTCGTCGGAGTTCGTCGTCGCCGCCGCGACGCAGGCGAAGGCACTCGGCTTCGACGACGTGGCCCGCGTGTTCGTCCCGCACCCGATTCAAGATCGCACCGATGACGAGATGCGCGCCCTCGCCGACGCGGCCGTCGACGACATCATCGCGGCGGTGACGAGCTGACGCCTGCGTTTGTGCGGTCGTAACGCGCGCTGACCGCGCGTTCCTACCGGCAGAACGGTCAGCGCCAGGCGCCCGGGACGGTTCCCGGGCCCCCGTAGTGGAACGGCGGGAGGTCGGCGACACCGCCGCCGATGCTGTTGCGCAGGAACCAGTAGCCGTCGCGGTACACACCGAGCGTCGTCGTGCCGTTGCCGTCCCAGTCGCCCGGAACGGGGAGGTCGGTCGGATCGCCGTACCCGACCGGCGGCTGGTCGGCGACACCGGTGCTGTTGCTGTTGCGCAGGAACCACACGCCTCGGCGGAACACTCCGAGCGTCGTCGTGCCGTTCCCGTCCCAATCTCCGACCGCGGGAATGTCGCCGGGGTTCCCGTAGCCCACCGGAGGTCGGTCGGCGACACCCGTGGTGTTGCTGTCGCGCAGGAAGAACACCCCGTTTCGGAACACGCCCGCCGTCTCGGCCTTGCCGGGGCCACCCCAGTGGCCGCAGACGGGGATGTCGCCCGGATCGCCATAGGTGAACACGGGGACGTCGGCCGCGCCCGGTCCGGGCGCGTTGCGCAAGTACCACGCCCCGTTGCGGAACGCACCGGGCGTGCGGGTGCCGTTGCCGTCCCAGTCGCACAGCAACACGACGTCGGACGGCTCGCCGTACAGCATCAGGTGGTCGGAGTGACCCGAGCAGAGGCCGGACCGTTCGAACACGAAGTTGTGCGCCACGACCGCCGGCTTCGTCGCCGCGGTCAGCGCCGGTGTGGGCGCGGCGCCGAGCGCCAGGCTGCCGTAACCGATCCCGTTCTCGGGCCCGTCCGATCCGCCGCCGGTGGCGCGACACGACAGGAAGGTCTGCACCTCCGCGGGAGTCGCACCGGGGAGCGCCTGTTTGACCAGCGCGGCCGCGCCAGCCGCGTGAGGCGCGGCCGCTGAGGTGCCGAAGAACGGATCGAAGATGTCGTTGCTCACACCGTCGGGCGCCATGACATCCGGCTTCGCCCGGCCGTCGATGGTCGGCCCTCGGCTGCTGAACCCTTCGACGTTCGTGCTGCTCACGTTGTGCGCGCCAACGGCCATCGCCGCCGGCGACGACGCCGGCTCGCCGATGCTTCCGTCGGAGCTCACACGCTGGAGCCCGACTTCGTCGCCCTCGAAGTACATGTCGATCCGCGGCGCGATGACCGTGTGCTCGCCGCGCGAGACCGACAGGACGTACGAGCCGGCGGACATCCCCGAGGCAGTGAACGAGTTGATCGGCTCGGAGGCACTGAGCTCTTGCGAGCCGAACTGGCAGCCGAGGAACGTGCCGAGCGGCGCGCCCGCGGTCCACAGACAGAGGTCGAACTCCTGGTTCGTGACCGGCCACGCATCCCACTTGATGCCGATCGAGACCGTTGCGTTGTTGTGACTGAGCGAGAACCCGTACAACTCGCGGTCGTCGGGGCCGGCAGTGAGCCCACCATTGCCGTCGAACTCCACCGCACCGTCGCCGTCGAGGTCAGTGGCGGTGAAGCTGAAGTGACGATCCGCGTCGTTGCCGGCGGCGACCGACCAGAGCTGTCCGGCCTGACGACCGGCCGCGACTGCATCGCCGAGGGGCCCGGTACCGTCGCCGCGCCCGCCGAGCGGGTCACTGAACGACGCGTTGACGACCGTGACGCCCTGCTGCGCGAGGTACTGCTCTGCCGCCGCCACGTCGTCGTCGAACTCGATGCACACGAGATACAGCTGCGCTCCGGGTGCCACCTGGTGAGCGATCTCGGCGACGGCGGTTCCGTGCTCCGTGTTCCCGCCGATGCCACCGCTGCAGAAGTTCTTGGTCACCGCGGTGACCGGCAGGTGTCCGGCGGCCTGCTCGGTCGCGAGCTGCTGGAAGCCGAGGTCGACGATGCCGAGCTTGACGCCGGAGCCGTCGAACCCAGCGCTGTACCACGTCGGCGCGCCGATGGCGGCGACGCCTTCGGAGGTCGTCGTCGGACGCGGTCGACGCGGCTCACTGATGCGCTGGACGCGTGCGTCGTCCGCCAGGGTCGTGAACTGCGAGGGCCGCACCCACGCCAGCACCGCGTCCGACGACTCGGTGCGCACTGTTCCCCCCACATCGGACACTGCCGCACTCGCGTCGGTGGGGTCGCCCGCGACCCGCACGACCACAGGTGCGTCGTCTGGGGTCGACTGCTGCTCCACTGCAGGTTCGATCTTCGGATGCGATCGCTGATTGTTCCCTCGCGGCACCCACGACGAAGCGGAGGATGCATGCCCCGCTGCGGGCCATCCGCCCATGATCGTGGCCACTGCGAGGGCGATGATCGTCGCCCGCGCTTTGGTCATGGAATGGTCACCGTACCGTCCGTCCGCACGATCGCCAGGCCATCGGCGACGAGCGACGCGAGCGCGCGTTCGGCGCGTGCCGGATCGTCCGGCCACCCCGCCGCGAGCGCAATCGCGTCGGGCGCGAGCGGGCCGGCTCGCAGCGCGTGGACGAGTCGACCGCGGCCCTGTCGGAACGATCCGGCGAACGTCGACTGCCCGCGACTGATGCCTGCGGACCCGACCACCGGGTCAGGAGCAGGGCGGCCCGCCCGGTTCCATGTGCAGGAGATCGCGATCGGGCATTCGTGACAGCGGGGAACGGACTTCGTGCACACCGCCGCGCCGAGGTCGAACACGGCCTGCCCCCAAGCCCACGCGTGTCCTCGCGGCACGGTGTCGTCCGCGAGCGTCTGGGCGTCGACCGGCGCGACGGGTCGGCCGGCGAGGGCCCGGGCGACGAACCGTCCGGCATTGGTGTCCACCAAGCCGATGTCGTGCTCGAACGCGAAGACGAGCACCGCTCGTGCCGTGTACGGGCCGACACCGGGCAGCGCGAGGAGTGCGGCGAGGTCGTCGGGTACGACGCCTTGGTGCTCGTCACGGACGACGACCGCTGCTCGATGCAGGTTGACCGCTCGGCGGTTGTACCCGAGCCCTGCCCACGCGTCGATCACCTCGCCAGTCGACGAGTCCGCGCAGCGGGTGGCCGTCGGGAATCGCTTCATGAACGCGTCGAACTTCGGCACGACACGTGGCGCTTGCGTCTGCTGCAGCATCAACTCGGAGACGAGGATCGCCCACGGATCCCGCGTCCGGCGCCATGGAAGATCGCGCCTCGTTCGCGCGCCCCACTCGAGCAGGTCGCGCTGCAGTTGCGTCAGGCGCGGCGTGCGAACCACACGTGCGTCACGTACGGAAGAGGAAACGTGTCCTCGAAGCCAGCGACCAGCGCGAGCACCCGATCGACGTAGTCCTGCTGCTCGGCCGGAGGTGCGTCGGCGATGTAGCTGACCGAACGAACACGCGCCGCCAACAACTCACGCGTCAGTGGTTGGTTCCACTCGCTCGACCGGTAGCCCACGTCGACGAAGCCGTTGTCTGCCAGCAGCGTCGTCCAGTCGGTGTTCTGGTAGTACGCGATGCGACGGCCGTGCCACTCGATGACGTCGTTCCACGTCTTCACCCACGGGACTCGCTCGTCCCTCTGGTTGAACAGGATCGCGAGCGAGCCACCCGGTGCGAGCACTCGTCGGATCTCTTCGAGCGCAGGCTCGAACTTGAACCAGTGGAACGCCTGGGCGACCGTGACCGTGTCGACCGACGCGTCAGCGAGCGGGATCGATTCCGCGGTGCCGTCGAGCACGTCGATGTCCGGCAAGACCTCGGCGAGCTGCGCGCGCATGCCCGGCACCGGTTCGACCGCGACGAGCTCCGCACCGGTGGCGACGAGAAGCCGCGTCAACTTGCCGGTACCGGCCGCGAGATCGCACACCCTTTTTCCAGGCCCGATCCCCGCCTCCGACTTGAGCGTCTCGATGGCCTGGACCGGGTAGCTCGGTCGCGCCCGCTCGTAGTCGGCAGCGGCGGCCCCGAAGGCCTCGGCCATCGGGTCGATGCGCGCGTCCGTCACTTGGACTCGGCGTCGTCCCAGATCGACTCGTCGTACGGACGCTGGCGGGACGGTGCCGCATCCCTCGTCCACACCATGAGCTTGCGCTTGAAGTAGCAGACCTCTTCGCCGCGCTGGTTGATGCCCTTCGTCTCGACGGCGACGATCCCACGGTCGGGCTTCGACGTCAGTCGCTTCTCGAGCACCCGCGTCTCGGCATAGATCGTGTCGCCGTGAAACGTCGGCTTCGCGTGCCGCAGCGTCTCGACTTCGAGGTTGGCGATGCACGACCCGCTCACGTCGGGAACGCTCATGCCCAGCACCAACGAGTACACGAGGTTGCCGACGACGAGGTTCTTGCCGTGCGGGCTCTCGTGTTCGGCGAAGTACGCGTTCGTGTGGGTCGGATGGTGGTTCATCGTGATCATGCAGAACAGGTGATCGTCGTATTCCGTGATCGTCTTGCCCGGCCAGTGCTTGTAGATGTCGCCCGGCTCGAAGTCCTCGTAGTAGCGGCCGAACGGGCGGTCGTAGATGGTCACGCAAAGGACAGTACGCGTAACGTTCGTGGCAATGGCAACCTCCGATCTCTCTGCTGCCGCGTCCGCCGTCGACCTCGCCCAGTCGGTCGTGCAGGACGGTGTTGCTGCCCTCGCCAAGGCCGGATCCATCGACGACAACCAGGTGTTGGCGTACGACCTGGCGCACGCCGCTGCCGCCCTGGAGACGGCGCGCACCCTGCTCGACTACGGCGGCAAGGGTGAGGACGAAGCCCGCCTCACATGTGCGTTCGTGGCCGACGCGATCGCGGAACTGGTCGCGAAGCTCGTCGGGCGCGAGCAGCTGTGGGGCACCGATCCGGCGAAGCTCGCACCGGCCCACGACTTCGTCGCCGCCCATCGCGATCCCGCGTTCCTCGCCTCACTGGCCGGCACGGACGGACCGCGCCACCTCGATCAGGATTTCGAGATGGTGCAGGACACGTTCCGGCGTTTCGCCGAGGACAAGCTGCGTCCGGTGGCCGAGCACATCCACCGCACGAACGCCGACATCCCCGAGGACATCATCAGCGGGCTCGCCGAGATGGGTGGTTTCGGTCTCTCGGTTCCCGAGGAGTACGGCGGCTTCGCGGCCGGCGGCGAGTCCGACTACCTCGGGATGGTCATCGCCACCGAGGAGCTCTCACGTGGCTCGCTCGGCGCCGGCGGTTCGTTGATCACTCGTCCGGAGATCCTCACTCGCGCCCTGGTGAAGGGCGGCACCGAGGACCAGAAGCAGGAATGGCTGCCGAAGCTCGCGTCGGCCGAAGTGATGGCGGCGGTCGCGGTGACGGAACCTGACTTCGGCTCTGACGTCGCCGGCATCAAAGTGACCGCGACGCCCACCCCCGACGGCGACGGTTGGTTGATCAACGGCGTGAAGACGTGGTGCACGTTCGGGGCGCGGGGCGACGTGCTGATGCTGCTCGCGCGTACGGATCCGGACCGGTCGAAGACCCACCGCGGGCTGTCGCTGTTCATCGTCCCGAAGCCGCGTGGTGAAGGTCACGGTTTCGAGTTCACCGACGACCGGGGCGGGAAGATGGAAGGCCGTGCCATCGACACCATCGGCTACCGCGGCATGCACTCCTACGAGATCGCGTTCGACAACTGGTTCGTCACGAACGAGAACCTCGTTGGCGGTGAAGAGGGTCTGGGCAAGGGCTTCTACCTCCAGATGGCCGGTTTCGAGAACGGCCGGCTGCAGACGGCAGCGCGCGCCATCGGCGTGATGCAAGCGGCGTACGAAGAGGCGAAGCAGTACGCGGACGACCGGGTGGTGTTCGGCAAGCCAATCGCCGACTATCAGTTGACGAAGGCGAAGCTCGCCAAGATGGCCGTGACGATTCAGGCCGCACGGCAGTTCGCGTACGCCGTCGCGCGCATGATGGCCAAGGGCGAAGGTGCGCTGGAGGCCGCGATGGTGAAGGCCTACGTGTGCAAGGCGGCCGAGTGGGTCACGCGCGAGGCGATGCAGATCCACGGTGGCTATGGCTACGCGGAGGAGTACGCGGTCAGCAGGTACTTCGTCGACGCGCGTGTCCTTTCCATCTTCGAAGGGGCAGATGAGACGCTTTGTCTGAAGGTGATTGCCCGGAGACTCACCGAATCGGCGTGAACGCGCTGTTTGTCCTTTGTGTCCGACCGCACAGGAGGGAGTCGCGCCACCACGAATAGGAGTGCATGCGGCGATGCATTGCACTACTCATCACAGCTCTCGTCTCTCTCTCCGCAGTCGTCCAACCCGCTCACGCGAGCTCGAGTGACGACAGCC
>DASUCS010000350.1:0-11149 GCA_036275935.1 Acidimicrobiales bacterium | reverse complement strand
AAGGCCTCCGTGACCGCGAGCCGGAGGTCGTCGATGCGCGGGCCGGGCAGCTTCGATCCGGTCTCCGCGATCAGGGTGACGATGGTGCGGACCATCGCCAGGAACTCGGGACGGGCCGGGAGGACGAGCTCGATGTGATCTCCCATGGCCCGCGTCCCTTACTCCTGTGCACCCCGCACAGCCTCATCGACAGAGTCGAAGAGGTCGAAGGCGCTGTCGAGTCGCGTGATCTCGAACACCTTGAGCACCCGTGGTTGCGCGCAGGCGATTCGCACCTCGCCGTTCTCCATCCGCGCCCGCTTCAGCGCGCCGACGAGCACGCCCAGCGCGGTCGAGTCGAGGAAGCCCACGTCGTCGAGGTCGACGACGATCCGGTGCTTGCCCTCCGCCAACAGGGCATGGAGTCGCTCCCGCAGGCTGGGCGCGGTGGCGATGTCGATCTCGCCGCTGACCGTCAACACGGTCCACCCCGCGTTCGAACGTTCGGCGAGCCCCAGATCCATTACCGCTCGACCCTACCTGACCAGCATTGCAGCACTTCGTGACACCCCTGTAACTACAGCTTTGAAACGCCTACGCTTGACGCCGCTATGGCGCTCCTCGAGCGAACGCAACTCGATGACGTCCTCGACGCGCTCGCAGCCAACAGCAGCCTCGTACACGTCGAACGCCTCCCGGCCCGCTCCGCCCGCTTTGCCGACCCGACCTCCCCGTTACCGACGCGCGTGCGTGAACGGTTACCGATCGACGCCTTCTGGTCGCATCAAGCAGCCGCCCTCGACCTGATTCGGAGCGGACACAACGTCGCGATCGCCACCGGGACGGCGTCGGGCAAGTCGCTGTGCTTCCAGGTCCCTGTGGCCGAGGCCGCCACGGACCGCATCCAACCCGGCTCCGCCCTGCTCGTCTTCCCCACGAAGGCCCTGGCTCGCGACCAGCTCCGGGCGCTGACGCAGCTCGAGATCCCCGGCCTCGTCGCGGCGGCCTACGACGGTGACTGCACCCCGGAGGAGCGAACCTGGGTGCGCAAGAACGCCAACGTCGTGCTCACCAACCCCGAGATGCTGCACTACGGCCTGCTGCCGCACCACGCCCGCTGGGCCACGTTCTTCATGCGGTTGCAGTACGTCGTGCTCGACGAGCTGCACGCGTTCCGGGGGGTCTTCGGCACGCACGTTGCCCACGTCCTGCGCCGGTTGCGCAGGGTGAGCGCCGCGTACGCCGCCGATCCACGGTTCATCGCGTGTTCGGCCACGATCGGGGCTCCGGCCGAGCTGGCCTCGGCATTGTGGGCGGGACCGGTCGACGCCGTGACCGACGACGGCTCACCACGCGGTGAACGCGTCGTCGCGCTGTGCAACCCGCCGTTGCTCGACGAGTCCTGGTCGCAGACCCGCGCGTCGTCGCACGGCGAGACCGCAGCGGTCCTCGCCGCGCTCATCGAGAGCGGCCACAAGTCGATCGCGTTCTGTCGTAGCCGCCGCGGCACCGAAGTCGTCGCCGCCGACGTGCGCCGCCGTTTGGCGCCCGATCTCGCGGCGCGAGTTCGTCCGTACCGCGGTGGCTACCTTCCCGAGGAACGCAGAGAGATCGAGCAACAGGTGTTCAGCGGCCAGGTCCGCGGCGTGGTCGCCACGACGGCACTCGAGCTCGGCGTCGACATCGGCGGCCTCGACGGCTGCGTCCTGGACGGCTTCCCCGGCACGATCGCATCGATGTGGCAGCAGATGGGTCGCGCCGGTCGGTCGACCGACTCGTCCTTGTCCGTGCTCGTCGCGGGCGAGGATCAGCTCGATCAGTGGCTGATGGCGCACCCGACCGAGGTGTTCACGCGACCGCCCGAGCCGGCGGTGATCAATCCGTCCAACCCGTTCATCCTCGAGCCACATCTCGGCTGCGCGGCATTCGAGCTGCCGTTGACGCCGGCGGACGAGCGTTGGTGGCCCGAGCTGCTCGACGACGGTGTACGGGACATGGTGCGCGACGACCGGCTCAAAGTCCGACCCGCGACCTCTCGACGACCATCGCCATCGGCGGTCTGGGCGGCACGGGGCTTTCCCGCGCACGGCATCGGCCTGCGTTCGGGTTCCAACTCGGAGTACCGCATCGTCCGCGACGACGACGCACTCGTCGGGACCGTCGACGGATCACGCGCGTTCGAGGCCGTGCACCCGGGTGCCGTCTACCTCCATCAGGGCGCGACGTACGAGGTGCGAACGCTGGACCTCGACGACCAGATCGCGATCGTCGAACCGTGCGGCGGCGGCGAG
Organism: Acidimicrobiales bacterium; assembly: GCA_036275935.1. Classification (GTDB taxonomy): domain Bacteria; phylum Actinomycetota; class Acidimicrobiia; order Acidimicrobiales; family JACDCH01; genus DASUCS01. The sequence continues at coordinate 8,879 of DASUCS010000350.1, read as the reverse complement.
TACACCGTGGCGCGCACCGAGGTGTCGATGCGGGTGCTCGGCATCGAGTCGTGGCGTCCACTCGGTCGCGCCCTCGTGCAACTCGGGCGCATCGAGGTGGCATCGCAGGTCACCGGGTACCAGCGCAAGGACGCAACGACAGGCGAGGTGCTGGACACGCGCCTGCTCACGCTGCCGCCGAGCCGGCTCACGACGCGCGGCGTGTGGTACACGATCGATCCGCGCGAGCTCACCGCCGCGGGCATCGACGCCCTCGACTGGCCGGGAACGCTCCACGCCGTCGAGCACGCGGCGATCGGCATCCTGCCGCTGTTCACGATCTGCGACCGGTGGGACGTCGGCGGTGTCTCGACCGTGCGGCAGGCGGACACCGGGCTGCCGACGATCCTCGTCTACGACGGCTTCCCCGGGGGCGCGGGGATCGCCGAGCTCGGGTACGACGTCGCCGAGCGCCACCTCGCGACGACGCTCGATGTCATCACCGCGTGCACGTGCAGCGAGGGCTGCCCTTCGTGCGTGCAGTCCCCCAAGTGCGGCAACTGGAACGAGCCGCTCGACAAGGCCGGAGCCATCGCACTGCTACGGCGTGTGCTCGAGCTCGACACCTAGCAACGCGGCGCGTTCGGCCTTGGCGGCGCGACGCGTGAGGAAGAGCAACAAGCCCGCCCACACCCCGAGGTTCATCGCTGCCGCGAAGGGCTTGAGCAGACCCGCACCGTCCTTGCCGGAGAACCGTTGGACCGCACCACCATCCGGCGCGGCGAGCGCGCCACTGCCGGGCTCCGCACCCTCGTCCGCGAGCGAGTCGTAGTACGCCGTGCCCGTGCCGCCCGCGCCGGGATCGGTGGTGGCCGGCGCCGGCGCAGCCGCACCGCCTCCCCCACCCGTCGACCCGGACCCGTGGCCCGCGGCAGCGCCGGGCGGCGAGATGTCGAGCGCACCGTTCGTCGCCAGCGGCGCAGACGACGCGAACTTGCGCACGGCTTCGACCTCGTACACGAAGGCCCCACCCGACGCGGGGATCGAGCTGTCCGCGAACGTCAGAGCGTCCGGCGCGGTGTTGGCGATCGCCGAGAACGATCCGCTGCCGTCCTTGCGGCTGACGCGATAGCCGATGAAGTCCGGCGGCGGCTTGCCGCTTCCGGCGTACGAGGCGGGCGCACCCCACGCCACGTTCACGGTGTGGTTGCCCGCGTCCGTCGCGGTGATCGACGTCGGCATCGGCGGCGCGACGGCGACGCGTACCCCGACAAGGCTGATGCTCTTGTGCAACGGAGGGGGCACGTCACCTGTCGGGTCTTCGATGACGGCAGTCGCGGTTGCGTCGTAGACCCCGTTGCACGTGAACGGGACCTGGAAGGAGAACTCGACCTCGGATGATTGCTTCGGCTCTTGCGTCGTCGGTGTCGAAGGGTCTGTTGTGTCGGGCGTGGTGTCGACGGTCGGCGGGCTCGTCGTCGTTTCGTACGTCTGCGTCTGGTCGCTGGGCGCGGGCCGGCAGCCCGCTGAGGGCGAGTCGGTGGACGAGAACTCGACGTGCAGCGTCACCTTCGAGATCGGCGCGGACGGGGTGTGGCGGAACACACCGCTGAACACGGCATCGGACGTCGTCGCGTAGCTCGACGGCGAGGTGAACGACGAGCCTTCCCACGGATCTGCCGGCGTCTGGGCCGGCGCGGCGTGCGAACGGGTCGATCCGAAGCCGGCGCCGAACGTCACCACGATGAGCGACAGCGCGGCAACAGCCAGCACGTTCACGGAGCGAATCCGTGAACCGTGCGACGACGGCGTCATGCCCCCGGTTGTGCCGACGGACTCGCGCTCTGGCCGGTGACCAACTTCGCCTGGATGACGAGACGTTTGGCCGCGGAACCCTTGGGGTGGCAGGTCGTGAGCGTGAGCAGCGCGGGCGGCGGCGGGTTCTCCCCGGCACGGGCGATGTCCGGCTTCTGGATCACCTGGATCTCGTTGGGGTTGATCACGAACCCGGCACTGGTGTCGTTCAACGCCTGTCGTTTCGGCGGCGGCGGAAGGATCTCGTACGTGCACGACCCAACCGGCGTCTGCAACGTGATCGTGTCGCCGGGTTTCAACAGATCCAGGTTCGCGAACGGACGTCCGTAGGTGGTGCGATGGCCGGCGATCCCGACGGTCCCGTCCGCGCACGGCATGGCGGTCTCGTTGTAGTGACCGGCGCCGGCTCGGAGTGCGTCCTCGCCAGTGCCCTCGACGACCACGACGTCGACGTCGATCGCCGGGATCTTGATGCGGGTGAGGCTGTCACCCTCTTGCAGCTGGCCCGCGAGGTACTTCTGGCGGAGCTCGGGGCTGGCGAGCTGATGGTTGAGCCGATCCTGGATCCGGCTCTGGACCAGGTTCGTGTAGAAGGGGTAGCCGAGCACGCCGATCGCGAACACGAATGCACCGAGCGACCCCAACGACAGGGATCGCCGCAACCACTTCTTGCGCCGCAACGCGTTGATGATCCAGCCCTGCGGATCTTTCCGGAATGGCACGGCCGGAATGGCGGGTGCGGCTGCCGCGGGTTGACGGGCCTTCGTCGCGGTGAGCACGGCCGCCTGCCACGCGACCAACAGGACGATGAACGCACCGGCAACAAGGGCTACGACCACAGCTCAACCACGGTAGCGGGTCGGTTTGTCACGATTGGGGTCAGCCCCGGGCTTCATCCCCCTGTTATTCGACACGCATCGTGGCGGTGGCCTGCAAGGTGACGTCACCGAGCAGGTTCCCGACGAGCGGGACATCCGTCGGGGCCGAGTACGTGACGGTCACGCGCACGCGGCTCCCTGGGCCCTCGCGGCCCTGGACGAGCACCTTCATGCGATCCGCATCGAGCGAGCTCGAGCTCGTCGCCGCCCGCCGCGCCGCCTCCGGGTCTGCGTCGACCGCCGCCGCCCGAACCGCTTCGCGGGCGACGTGGGTGACGAGTACTTGGGCCCGCACGACGAGGCCGATCTGCACGACGCCGAGCAGGAAGAACGTGACGACGGGCAGGACGAGCGCGGCCTCGACCGTGGCCTGACCGCGCTCGCCGTGTGCCCGCCTCACCGGTCGATGCCGGTCACAGCTGCGACGCGATCTTGTCGAGGACCGCATCGAACAGGTCGGTGACCTTCCCCGACTTCACCGCCCATGCCGCGAGCAGCAGCGCGATCGCTGCTGCTCCGAGCAGGACCAGCGCGTACTCGGCGGTCGCCTGACCGGAATCACCCCGGGCCCGCAGACCGCGGTTGTGGAGCAAGGCCACCTGCGCGGCCACGTACAAACTCAACATCTCGACTCGCTTTCGGGTTGCTGGATTCAGAGGCGCAGCGCATCGATGGCGCCGGCGAGCAGGGGTGCGACGGTGAGCAGCCCGAAGGCGGGCAGGACACACAGCACCAAGGGGAAGAGCAACTTCACCGGGACGCGCCGAGCGGCCTCCTCGGCGCGCCGCCGGCGATCGAGACGAGCGTCGAGCGCGAGCCGCTCGAGCGTGGGAAGCAGCGGCGTGCCGTATCGCTCCGCTCCCGTGAGGGCGCGAACGACAGGGCGCGTTGCCGGTCCGAGGTCGTCCGGGACGACATCGAGCGAGTCGCTGACTCGCTGGCCGCGATCGACGCGTTCGACAACTCGTTCGAGGGCTGCGGACCAACCGGCTGGTGCGCGCCGTGCGACGGCGGCGACCGCGAGGCGCAGGTTGAGCCCTGCGCCGAGCGCCAGCACGAACAGATCGATGGTGTCCGCCGTCTCGGCCGCGACTGGATCGCGCTCGCGCCCTGCACGGGCCACGATGCGGCGCATCCACCACGCGCCCACGACATCGAGCGTGATGCCGAGCACCAGACAGACGATCCCGAAGCCAGAGGTGACGAGAAACGCGACGCTGCTCGGATCCGCGAGCGCGACGATCGCCGAGAACGCGAACGGCGCGACCGCGATGACCGCCGCCGAGGCCCGCGCCTGGGTCGACAGCGCGCGGATCTCACGCTGGACCGCGTTGCGATCGCGCAATGTGTCCGCCACACCGTCGAGCGACCGCGCCGCCGTGCCTCCGAGCTCGGCACCGAGCGCGAGGGCCGCCGCCGCGAGCGGGACGCCAGCGCCGTGGGTGTGCGTCGCCCACCCGTCGATGGCGTCCACGATCGATCGGCCACGTGCCGCGATGGCCGTGACACCGGCCAGCCTGTCCGCCAGCGGCGGACCGATCGACGCGCTCGCTTCGTCGATTGCGATCGGCAAGGAAGCGCCCGAGCGCAACGATCTCGCCATCGCCTCGAGGGCTTCGGGCAGCGCGGCATCGACCGACGGCACTCGCCGACGCGCCACGGCCGCGCGCCACCACGACGATCGTGGCGACCTCGGCGGCAGCAACTCGCGGGCCACGCGAGTGCGCACGCGGTTCATCGCTCGTCCACCACCATGCGCACTCGCTCGGGGGTGTTGACGACCTCCGCGACCGCGACCACGCGACGGGATCCGTCCGGCCGACGTGCCATGTGCACCACGAGGTCGAGCGCGGACACCAGCTGCTCGCGGATCGCGGCAAGCGGAACGTCGGCTGCGTCCATGAGCACCATCGTCTCGACGCGTCGCAACGCGTCCGCGGGTGAGTTGGCGTGACAGGTCGACAACGAGCCCTCGTGTCCCGTGTTCATCGCCTGCAACATGTCGAGGGCTTCCGCGCCTCGAACCTCGCCGACCACGATGCGATCGGGCCGCATGCGTAGGGCGTTGCGCACGAGCGCTCGCACGCTGACCGCGCCGACGCCGTCGGCATTCGCCGGCCGTGCTTCGAGACGAACGACGTGTCGGCCGGGCAACCGCAATTCGGCCGCGTCTTCGACCGTGACGATGCGTTCGCCATCGGGGATCACGGCTGCGAGCGCGTTCAGCAATGTGGTCTTGCCTGCGCCGGTGCCGCCGCTCACGATCACGTTCGCCCGTGACCTCACCGCCGACTCGAGCATCTCGGTGACGTCACGAGTGCACAGCTCGGCCAGTGCGATGGCGCGTGTACCGAAGCGGCGAACCGTGATGCACGGCCCGTCGATGGCAAGGGGCGGGATGATGACGTTGACACGGGAGCCGTCGGGCAGGCGTGCATCGACGAGGGGACTGGTGCGGTCGACGCGCAACCCGAGCGGGGCGACGACGCGTTCCACCAGCAGCTCGATCGTGGCGAGATCGATGTGCACGTCGGTGGCGCGGAGCTCGCCGGATCGTTCGATCCAGACCGGTCCGGGTCCGTTGACCATGACCTCCGAAACCAGAGGGTCCGCGAGCAGGGGCTCGAGCGGGCCGAGGCCGACGGTGCGCGCGAGCACGCGGTCGACGACGCCGTCGAGCACCGCCGACGGCGCCAACGGCGCGCGCTGACGCGCGATCCGAGCCACGTCGGCCTCACCGGCTTCGCCACGGTCGACGATCTCGCGGTGTACGCGATCGACCAGATCGTCAGGCCACATCGCGCAACTCACGTTCGAGGGACCGCGGCAGACGCGACGGCAGGATGCCCGCGTCGACGGCGCGCGCCACCTGCGGCGTGACGAGGACCTGCGCGCAGACCGGAACGCCGAGCGCACCCTCGACGTCCGCGGCGGCGAGCGCTCGCCCGTCCTCCACCACCAGCACGACGCCGGACGGACGCACGGGCACGCTCAGCGCTCGGCGCAACGACAAGAAGCAAGGTCGCGTCACGAGCAACGACGTCGGAGCCGACGCGGCCAGCGTCGCCGGCACGCCCGGGCCGTCGATCACACCGGCGTCGATCACGACGGGCCGGTGGTCGGTGGCGAGCAGCGCCACCAGGGCGTGCGCTCGGGCTTCGACCAACGAGCCGCGGCCGCGAGGCACGATCGCGAGACCGCCACCCGCAGGACGCTCGAGCCGCGCCAGCCCGTCCGCGGGCACGTGCTCACCGATGGTCAGCCAATCGCTCACGCCGGCAGGCGCATCATCGGGAACACCGAGTGCGGCTGGGACATCGCCGGCGAGATCGACGATCACTGCGCCATCCCGCGAACGACGCGCCAGCAACAATGCCAGCGCGCTGGCGACGACGGTGGTGCCGGCACCGCCCTTTGCGGACCAACAGCACACGACCACGAACGACCTCCTCGGGCGCGACGAATGAACGGCCGAGGAAGATCGGGGGAAGCGCCTGTCTCACCGAGGTGAACAGTGCGTGGGTGCACCCTACGCAGGGCCTGTGACAGTGGACAAGAGGCAATCGTCGAGAATGAGGCGACAGGTGGGCCGGATAGGGTCGCCGTGTGGAGGCCGCGTTCTTCGACCTCGACAAGACGGTCATTGCGAAGGCGTCGATGGTCGCCTTCGGCAAGCCCTTGTACCGCGAGGGTCTGATCTCGCGACGTCTGCTGCTGCGCGCGCTCTACGGCCAGCTCATCTACATGCACCTCGGCGCCGACGAGCAGAAGCTCGAGCGGATGCGAGATTCGGTGCTCGCGCTCACGAAGGGGTGGGAGCAGGCCAAGGTTCGAGCGATCGTCGAAGAAGCGCTCGAGGACGTCGTCGAACCGATCGTCTACGACGAAGCGCTCGAGTTGATCGCCGAGCACCAGCACGCAGGACGGCGCGTGTTCATCGTGTCCGCGTCACCGGAAGAGATCGTGGCCCCGCTCAGCCGCTACCTCGGCGTCGACGCGTACCTCGCGACGCGCAGCACGATCGACGAGCTGGGCCGCTACGCAGGGACGACGGAGTTCTACTGCTACGGACCGAACAAGGCCGAGGCCATGCGAGCGATCGCACGGAACGCGGACATCGACCTGTCCGCGTCCTTCGCGTACAGCGACTCGGCCACCGACCTGCCGATGCTCGAGTGCGTTGGCCACGCGGTCGCGGTGAACCCGGACCGCGAGCTGGCCCGAGCCGCGCAGGAGCACGACTGGGAGATCCGGACGTTCACGCGCCGGGTCCGCCTGCGCGATCGAGTTCCGATGCCGACCGCCCGCTCCACCACCGCCGCCGGCTCCCTCGTTGCGGCCGCCGCGATCGGAGGAGGGGTGTGGTGGTGGCTGCGCCGTGAGACTCACAAACGACCGGCGACTCCGGCCAGCTCGCTGGGCAAGGTCACGGCGCGTGCCAAACAGGCATTGGCAACTATGCCGAGCGCACCTTCTTGGCGGCCACGGCAACCAGAGCGACGAGTGCGATCAGGAGAAGCAGCTTCTTCATGGCGGCGGATCATAGGACGATCGATGCCGATCCGCTCAGGCGTTCCGTTCCCGAGGCCCTAGGGAGCTTTCGCGTCCGCCCCGTTGTCTCGAGAATGACCAAAATGCTGGGGTGACTGCGACTGGTGTGCTGCTGGTTTCGTGCCCGGATCAGCGCGGCATCGTCGCAGCGGTGGCATCGTTCGTCGCCGCGCACGGCGGCAACGTGATCGATCTGCAACAGCACACCGACCACACCGACGGGGCGTTCTTCCAGCGAGTGGAGTTCGAGCTCGATGCGTTCGACCTCGCTCGGTCCGACATCGCGAGCGCGTTCGGCCCGGTGGCCGACAAGTTCGGGATGCAATGGACCCTGCGGTTCTCGGACGACCGGCCCCGAGTCGCCCTCCTCGCGTCGAGGGAACCGCACTGCTTGCACGACCTGTTGAATCGTTGGCGCACGGGCGAGCTGCTCGTCGACATCCCCGTCGTCGTGAGCAACCACCCCGATCACGCCGATACGGCCGCCTGGTACGGCGTCGAGTACCAGCACCTTCCGATCGTCGAGGGAGACAAGACCACGCAGGAGTCGAAGCTCGATGCGGTGCTGGGCGGTCACGACGTCGACCTCGTCGTACTGGCGCGGTACATGCAGATCCTGTCCGCTGACTTCTGCGCGGCGTGGAGCGGAAGGATCATCAACATCCACCACTCGTTCCTCCCCGCGTTCCAAGGCGCCCGGCCGTATCACCAAGCGCACGAACGCGGCGTGAAGCTCGTTGGCGTCACCGCGCACTACGCGACCGCGCAGCTCGACGACGGCCCGATCATCGACCAAGACCTGATCCGTGTCAGTCATCGCGACGACGTGGAAGACATTCGCCGCAAGGGTCGCGACCTCGAAGTGACGGTGCTCGCGCGTGCCGTGCGCGCTCACGTGAATCACCGCGTGCTCGTCTACGGCCGTCGCACCGTGGTGTTCGACTGATGCGCGACATGACGGCCGAGCGCGACCACTTCGTCACGCACGGTTGGGTGCTCAAGCGCTTGCTCGATCCCGAAGCGACTCAGGCGCTGCGAGGCTGGGTGGACGAGGTCTCGACGTGGCCCGACGGCGCGGGTGACTGGTTGCACTACCGCGAGATGACCGACACCGGCCCGAAGCTCTGCCGTACCGAGAACTTCGTTCCCTTCCACGAGGGGCTGCGGGCACTGCTCACGGACGGTTCGATGCTCGCCACCGCGTCCGCGCTGCTCGGCGAGCCGGCCGTGCTCTACAAGGAGAAGATCAACTACAAGCTCCCGGGCGGCGCCGGCTACGCCCCGCACCAGGACGCGCCGGCGTACCGGTTCGTCGCGACCCACGTCTCGTGCATGGTGGCCGTCGACGATGCATCACCCGGGAACGGCTGCCTCGAGGTCGTGTCCGACCTCCACCACGAGCTGCTGCCGGTCGACGAGAACGGCTGCATCCGGACGGACGTCGCCGAGTCACTCGAGTGGATGCCCGTCGCTGTGCATGCCGGGGAGACCCTTTGGTTCCATTCGCGCACTCCGCATCGCAGTGGCCCGAACCACTCGACCAGACCACGGCGCGCGCTGTACCCGACATACAACGCGGCCGCCGAGGGCGACCTCCGCGCTGACTACTACCGCCAGAAGGCTGCGGAGCTCGCAGCGTCGGCGTCCGGAAATCGG
>DASUCS010000349.1:0-4653 GCA_036275935.1 Acidimicrobiales bacterium | reverse complement strand
GCCCTCGTCACCGCGGCGGCCGCCACCGTGACGCTCGAGGTCTTCTTCCTCCCGCCGTACAACACGTTCAAGCTCGACTTCATCGACGACGCGGTCGCACTCGCGGTGTTCGCCGTCGTTGCGCTCGCGGTCGGCACGCTCGTCGCGCTGGAGCGGGATCGACGTGTTGCGGCTGAGCTGAACGCGCAGGAGATCAACGCGCTGTACGCGGAGCAGCGCGGTCTCAAGGAACAACAAGCGCAACTCGCGGCAGAGAAGCGCGCGCTCGAACTGGTCGACGACTACCGCGCCGCGCTCTTGCGCTCCGTGTCGCACGATCTGCGAACCCCCCTTGCGACGATCCAGGCAGTCACCTCCGACCTCCGCGCCGGAGCCGTGTACGACGACGACGTGCGCGACGAGCTGCTCGACCTCGTCGGTGACGAGGTCGAGCGACTCGACCGGTTGGTCGCGAACCTGCTCAGCCTCAGTCGCATCGAGGCGGGCTCACTGCGGCCCGATCTTCAAGCCGTGCCGCTGGAGGAGCTCTTCACCTCCCGCGTGCGCAAGTTGAATCGCGTGTTGCGCAACGCCCATGTCCAGGTCGACGTGCCGTTCACCCTCCCGCTGGCGGAGGCCGACTACACGCTGCTGGACCAAGTCATCACCAACCTGCTCGACAACGCGGCGCGCCACTCCCCGGACGGCGGAATGATCCGCGTGCGGGCGCGTGAGCGCGACGGGCTCATCGAGGTTGCAGTCTCCGATCAGGGTCCTGGCATCGCGCCGCCCGATCGCGAGCGCGTGTTCGAGGCGTTCTCGCGCGGGGAGGGCTCGATGTCGAGCGGTGTCGGGCTGGCGATCTGTCGAGCGATCGTCGAGGCACACGGTGGATCCATCTGGATCGAGGACGCCAATGGCGGTGGCGCGCGATTCGTCTTCACGCTTCCGGTGCACCGACCGTGAGTCAGACCATCCTCGTGATCGAGGACACGCCCGCGATCGGTCGCGCGTTGCGAGCCGCACTCGAGGCGCGAGGGTACGAGGTCGTCGTCGCGATGAACGGCGCGTCCGGCATCGACGCCGCCGCCGTGACCGACCCATCGGTGATCATCCTCGACCTCGGTTTGCCGGACATGGACGGCGCCGACGTGTGTCGGCGCGTGCGGAGCTGGTCCGACGTTCCGATCATCGTGCTCACGGTCGACGACGCGGAGCACCGCAAGGTGGAGACGCTCGACATCGGCGCGGACGATTACGTCGTCAAGCCCTTCTCGACTCCCGAGCTGCTGGCTCGGTTGCGCGTTGCGCTGCGGCGCCAACGCGCTGGCGACGGTGGACCTGCCGATCCGATCCTCGTTGTCGGTGACGTCGTCGTCGACGTGCCGCACCATCGGGTCGAGGTCGATGGGCAACAGGTCGATCTCACCCCGAAGGAGTTCGCGTTTCTCGCACTGCTGGCGCGCCATCCGGGTCGTGTTCTGACCCATCGGACGATCCTCCAGGAGGTGTGGGGCCCGGAATACGGCAGCGAGACGCAGTACCTGCGCGTGTACGCCAGCCAGATCCGCAAGAAGATCGGCGACGACGCCGCGGCGCCACGCCTGGTGACAGAACCGGGCGTGGGTTACCGACTGGTGGATCGCACCTCGCCGGAGTGACCGGCCGTACGATTTCGCGCGTGGCGAAGGACACTCAGAAGGCGGACAAGAGCCCGATCAGCCCGGCATTGATCATCGGTGTTCTGATCGGTCTGGCCGCCGTCGACTTCATCGTGCAGAACCGCGATCGCGTCACGATCCACTTCCTCTTCTTCAGTTTCCACTGGCGGATCTGGGTTGCGTTGGCGATCACAGGGGTGGCGTCGATCGTCGCCGCCGAGCTCGTCGGTCGCCACATCCGCAAGAACGACTGAACAGGAAGTGCGCTACCGCAGGTGCAGGCGGCGGCCGAGGTCGCTCTGCATCACGCCGTGGGGGTCGGCGGACGCACACACCTCACGCCATTCGTCGAGCCGGGGATACATGACCGGCACGAGCTCGGGTCGCATGCGGCTGTCCTTCGCGAAGTACACGCGGCCACCGACCTCGGCCACTTTCTCGTCGAGGTCGTCGAGCAGCCGCCCCAAGGCCGGGCCGTGCGTGACCGGGAGGTCGAGGCTCAGGGTCCAGCCGGGCATCGGAAAGGACAGATGCCCCGCGTTCCCCGGGCCGAACCGCTTCAGCACCGACAGGAACGACAACGTTCCCGACGAGCTGAGTGACTCGACGATGTGCTGGACCGTCGCCTCCGCGCCGAACGGAACCACGGGCTGCCACTGGATGAACCCGCTCGGACCGTAGAGCCGATTCCATTGGTTCACGATGTCGAGCGGATGGAAGAAGCGCGTGATCGTCTGCAGCTCGCCGCGCCGTTGGCGCGGGTTCGCACGGAAGAAGCCTTCGTTGAAGATTCGCAGCGACAAGTGGTTGAGCAGACCGGGCGGCGATGGCGGTGCGGTCGCGATCGTGTGCACACCGAACCCGTACGGGTTCTCGCGGCGTCGCTCCGGTAGCGCGTCGCGCGGGGCGAAGTCGCCGCGGTACAGCACCGAGCGACCCATGTGGCGACCCGTCGCCATGAGATCGATCCACGCGGCGGAGTAGTGGTACTGGTCGTCGCCCTCGCTCATCAGCGCCATGGCGGCTTCGAGGTCGGGCACGCGGTCGGTGTCGACTGCGACCGCGCTCGACTCGATGTGCCGCATCGCGATGGTCGCGTCGACGATGACGCCGGTCAGCCCCATGCCGCCGGCGGTCGCCCAGAACAACGGATCGGCGGGGCTCACATCGACGATCGACCCATCGGCCACCGCCAGCCGCATGGAACGCACGTGGTTGACGAACGAACCGTCGGAGTGGTGGTTCTTGCCGTGGACATCTGACGCGATCGCGCCGCCCACAGTCACGAACCGGGTTCCGGGACTGACGGGCAGGAACCAGCCGCGCGGGACGTACTGCTCCATCAAGGTCTCGAGGCTCGTGCCGGCCAGCACCGTGACGACGCCGTCGACGTCAGGGTCCGGCAAGTCCGTCGCACTCGCCCCTGTCGCGTCGAGCACGACGCCGCCGGCGTTCTGCGCCGCGTCGCCGTAGGACCGACCGAGGCCTCGAGCGATCACACCACGGTCACCGGCGTGGAGCACACCCTTTGCGAGCTCGTCGGCGGAGGTGGGCGTACGAATCTCGGCGGCAGTGGGCATGGCGCGGCCCCAACCGGTGAGCACGGAGCGGTCACTCATGCGCGCCGCGCCCGATGCCAATCGGCCTGCGCCGTGAGCCCGGCCCGCAGATCGGTGATCGGCGCCCATCCGAGAACCTGTTGCGCACGATCGATGGTGCCGCCCGTGCGCGCCACGTCACCCGGTTGGTTCGGCAGCGGCTCCACCTGCACAGGTGCACCGACGACCTCACCGGCCAGCTCGAGAAGATCGCGCATCGTGATCGACGAGCCGCCGGCGACGTTCACCACCGTCCCCGGTGCGGTGTCGCGATCGGCCGCCGCGAGGTTGGCCGCGACGGCGTCGCCCACGAACGTGAAGTCCCGCACGGCGGAACCATCGCCGTACAGCGGGAACGAGCTGCCGGACAGCGCGGCCTCCAGCAATCGGTGAAACGCCATGTCGGGACGTTGCCGCGGGCCGTACACGGTGAAGTACCGCAGCGAAATCGTCGGTACGCCCCAGTTGGCCGCGTACAGGTTGCACAAGTGCTCGGCGGCGAGCTTCGTGACGCCATACGGGCTGTGCGGACGCGGAAGATCGTCCTCGGTGGTGGGGTACGCGGGCGCGTTGCCGTAGACGGAGGAGCTCGACGCGTACACGACCTTGGCGGTACGGGTCGCCTTCACCGCTTCCAGCAGCCGTTGCGTCGCCAGCACGTTGTGCCCGACGTAGTCGGCGAATCCGTCCGACCATGACAGCCGCACGCCGGGCTGCGCGGCTTGGTGGAACACGACGTCCACACCGTCGACGAGCGGCTCGACGGCGTCGGAACGAAGATCCGCCTCGACGAGCTCGAACCGGTCGGAGTGTCTCGCCGACGAGAGGTTCGAATCCTTGGCCGCACGGTCGTAGTACGGAGTGAAGCAGTCGACGCCGACGACCTGATCGCCGCGCGCGAGCAGCGCGTCGGTGATCGTCGACCCGATGAAGCCGGCGACGCCGGTGACGAGTGCGCGCACGTTCGGCCTACGACGCGTACACGCCGAGGGCGTACAGCACGGCCCACAGGACGCCGATGACCTGCAGCGCTCGATCGGCGAGCACGATCTCCTCCGGTGCCTCGCCGTGGCCCTGGTCGACCAGCAACGCGTACCGCAGCACACCCAGGACGAACGGCAGGATCGACAGCTGGTACCACGGCATGCTCGCGTTGACCGCGTTCGCCTTCTCGAACGCAAGCAAGCAGTACGCGATCAGCAGGCTTCCCGACGTCACGGCGCGCAGATAGGCGAGGTACGAGTCGGAGTACTCCGAGAGCGTCGATCGAGTGGTGTGCGCGTCCTCTCCCATGTTCATTCGCTCGGCGTGACGCTTGCCCACGACCATGAAGAGCGATCCGAATGCGGCGATGATGAAGAACCAGTCGGAGATCCGGACGCCGGTTGCGGTCGCGCCACCGATCAGACGCAGCA
>DASUCS010000348.1:0-8427 GCA_036275935.1 Acidimicrobiales bacterium | reverse complement strand
ATGGTGCGCTTCTTCTCGTCCAGCTCGTAGTCGACGCCCTCGATCAGCTTGGGCGCGATCCGGGCGAACTCCTGGTACCACTTCGTCGCCTGGTCGGCCGGTCCGCTGATGATCAGCGGCGTCCGGGCCTCGTCGATGAGGATCGAGTCGACCTCGTCGACGATCGCGTAGTGGTGCCCGCGCTGCACCTGCTGGTCTTTCTGGGAGACCATGTTGTCGCGCAGGTAGTCGAAGCCGAACTCGTTGTTCGTGCCGTAGGTGATGTCGTACGCGTACTGCTGGCGCTTCCAGTCGGGGTCTTCGAAGCCGGGGATCACGACGCCGACGTTGAGGCCGAGGAAGCGGTGCAAGCGCGCCATCCATTCGGCGTGGAATCGCGCGAGATAGTCGTTCACCGTGATGAGGTGTACGCCTTTGCCGGTGATGCCGTTGAGATAGCACGGCAACGTCGCGACGAGTGTCTTGCCTTCACCGGTGCGCATCTCCGCGACCCAACCGAAGTGCAGCGCGGCGCCGCCCATGATCTGCACGTCGAAGTGACGCTGACCGATCGTGCGCTTCGCCGCTTCCCGCGTCACGGCGAACGCTTCGATCAGGAGATCGTCGAGGTGTTCGCCGTTGTCGAGTCGCTGACGGAACTCCGGCGTCTTGGCCACCAGCGCATCGTCGGACAGGCGCTCGATCTCGGGTTCGAGCGCGTTGATGTCCGGAACGAGCGCGGCCAGCGCCCGCACCTTCTTGCCTTCGCCCGATTTGAGGAGACGGTCGAACATGCCCATGAGGCGATCCAGCCTACCGGGCGCCGTTTGTCCGGTTACCCCGGACCACGACGTTCGTGGCGCCCGCGCGGCGCGTCGGACGCGTCAGTGGATGTCGAGCAGCTTCTCGCGCACGGCGTACACGACCGCCTCCATGCGCGAGTGCAGATGGAGCTTCTCGAGGATGTTGCGCACGTGGTTCTTGACCGTGTTCTCGGAGATGAACAGGTCCTCGGCCACCTCGCGGTTGCTCATCCCCTGCGCGACCAGCTTGAGCACCTGGAGCTCGCGATCGGTCAGCTTCGGCACGAGCACCTTCTGCTGCGCCTGCTTGGCCAGGTTGTTGAACTCGGACAGCAGCTTCGACGCCATGGACGGCGAGATGAGGCTCTGGCCGGTGACGACGGCCCTGATGGCGTTGGCGACCTCTTCGATCGAGATCTCCTTGAGGAGGTAACCGGTGGCACCGGCCTTGACCGCCTCGTACAGGTCCTCCTCCTCGTCGCTCACGGTGAGCATGAGGATCTTCGCCGTCGGCACCGCATCGGCGATGGCCCGGGTCGCTTCGATGCCGGACATCCGCGGCATGCGCACGTCCATCAGGACCACGTCGGGCGCGGCGTCCTCGGCTTTTTCGATGGCCTCTTCGCCGTCCTCCGCCTCAGCGACGACGTCAATGCCCTCTTCGGACTCCAAGACCATGATCAGGCCGCGGCGAAAAAGGGCGTGATCGTCACAGATCAGCACGCGGATCGCGTCGGACCTCACGTCGGGGACGTCATCGGGCATGCACGTGCTCCTTGGAGAACTAGCCGGAGAGACTAGTTCGATCGGCAGTCACGCCTGGTCGATGAGGCCTACGTCTCCATCATCTCGGCGGTAGACCACTGCGGCCCGCTCTGTCTCGGCGTTCGTGAAGAAGAAGAAGTCATGGCCCAAGAGGCCCATTTGCAGAATGGCCTCTTCGGGGGTCATCGGCTTGATCTGAAAGGACTTGGTCTTCACGATGCGGGGCTGGACGTCCGAATCGTCGTCGGCAAGGGCAGTGATCGAGCCGGTCCCGTTCCCGTTGGCAGCGCCGTTGGCCTTGCGCCCGTTGGGATGGCTGCGCTTGAGCTGCTTCGTCTTCAGCTTGTGGAGCTGGTGCTCGAGCTTCTCGACCGCCAGGTCGACGGCGGCGAAACCGTCGGGCGCCGAGACCTTGCAGCGGACGTGGTGGCCGTGACCGACGAGGGTCACCTCGCAGACTTCTTTGTCAGCGTTCCGTCTGGTGTGCTCTTCGGAGAAGTGGACCTCGGCTCGGTCCATGCCCTCGACGAATCGCCCGAGCCGTCCGATCTTTTCGACCGTGCTCTCGCGGAGGAGCTCGGACACCTCGGTGTGGCGGCTGCTGACAGTGATCTCCACGCGCGCCCCCTTGGGGTTGATCCTCTGGAGACGAGGTTACGCGAACTCTGCGACAACCGTGCCCGCCAGGTCCAAGGCGGTGGGTCGCGTTCCCGCGGCAAGGCGTCCGCGCGCGGCCTCGACGAGGTCCACGCGCACCGTGGGCTCGTCGAGGCGTAGCGCCTTCAGCAGGGCTTCGACCAGCTCCAGGTCTCGCTGGTCATCGAAGCCCCGCGTCATTGCTCTGAGTGTCGGAGCGCATCTGAAGCCGCTTTAGCGGTGTTCGCGCTCCGGCGAGAACGGACACTCGATCGGCGCCGGCGGCGCGCAGGGCCCGTGCCGCGACGGACACCGTGGTACCGGTCGTGATCACGTCGTCGACGAGCAGCACGTGGCGTGGCGTGCGTGCGACTCGTGCGGCGAGCACGGGGCCGATGCGCCGATCAGAACCCGAGCGCCCGGTTTGCGGCGGACCGTGCGCGCGCTCGAGCAGGCCGCGACACGGAACGTGCAGCTCGCGCGCTACGCCTCGCGCGAGCAGGTGCGCTTGATCGAAACCTCGAGTGCGACGACGCACGCGTGTCGTCGGCACCCACGTCACGGCGTCGACCGGAAGCGATCGCACCAAGGCCGCCATCGACACAACCAGCCAGCGCAGCGCGCTGCGGGCGTTGCGGTACTTGAGACGAGCGATCAGCTCACGGCCCGCGTCTTCGTACGCGAGCAACGCAACGCACAGATCGACCCCGGGTGGGGGCGGAAGGGCCGGCGCGCGCACGAGGTCGGCCGCACAACCGGCGCACGGTGCAGTACCCGCACGACCGCAGAGCGGGCAGGTCCTCGGCAGCAACATGGCTCAATTCGTACTGCGAGGGTGTGACAGTGAACGTCTGTCATCCGATCCCCCATCAGGATCGATCCTGATCGATGAAATGACGGTCGGGGCCACGAAGACCGATCGGTAGCCTCGACCGGTCATGGCCCGGCGACTCACTCGGTTGGTCTTCGGGCTGTTGCTGTGCGGGACGGGCGTGGCGTTGATGATCGACGCCGACCTCGGGCTCGCTCCGTGGGACGTGTTGCACCAGGGCGTCTCGATCCACACCGGCATCCCGATCGGAACGGTCGCGATCCTCGTCGGGATCGTCGTGCTGTTGGCGTGGCTTCCACTGCACGAGCGCTACGGCGTCGGCACGTTGTTGAACGTGGTGTTCATCGGAACGACGATCGACGTGTTGCTCGCGGTGTTGCCGGACCATCCCCCGATCGGTGTGCGCGTCACGTTCTTGCTCGTCGGAACCTTTCTGTTCGGGCCGGGGTCAGGCTTCTACATCGGCGCCGGAATGGGCCCCGGACCCCGCGACGGGCTCATGACCGCGATCGCGGCGCGGGGTCACTCGATTCGCGTGGTGCGCACGATCCTCGAGCTCTCGGTGCTCACGGTCGGCTTCCTCCTCGGCGGCAGCGTCGGCATCGGCACAGTCCTGTTCGCGGTCACGATCGGACCGAACGTGCACTACTGGCTCGATCGGCTCACCCTCGTCCACCCCGAACCCGAGACCGTCATCGGCGCCGAGTGATCCCGTCTTCGCTGACGTAGGCCGTCACCAGATCCGCCGGGGTCACGTCGAAAGCGCGGTTGTCGACGTGCACACCTTCGGGAACCTCGCCGAGCTCGTCCGGATCGCGCCGCTCGATGGGGATCGCTTCGCCGGACGAACAGCTCTCGTCGAACGTCGAGGTTGGCGCGGCCACGTAGAACGGGATGCCGTGATGCTGCGCGGCGACGGCGAGCCCGTACGTGCCGACCTTGTTCGCCACATCGCCGTTGACGGCAATGCGGTCGGCTCCGACGATCACGAGATCGATCTCGCCACCGGCCATGAGCACCGGCGCCATCGAGTCGACGATCACGGTGCACGGAATTCCAAGCTGTGCGCACTCCCACGCCGTCAGCCGCGCGCCTTGTCGCAAGGGCCGGGTCTCGTCGGCCCAGACCGATGGCGATCGACCATGCTCATGCGCGGCGCGCACGACTCCGAGAGCGGTTCCCCAGCCGACGCACGCGAGCGCGCCCGTGTTGCAGTGCGTCAACACACGCGCATCCTGTGGGATCAGCTCGACCCCGTGTGCGCCCATCGTCCGATTCACCCGCACGTCTTCTTCGGCGATGGCGACCGCCTCGGCGATCGGGTCGTCGGCCGAGAGCGCACGCTGGATGCCGACGCGCAGGTTCACCGCCGTGGGCCGTGTCGCGAGCAACGCTTTCGCGGCGACGGCGACGTCGTCGTCGCGAACCGATGCGAGCGCGATTCCCATCGCACCCGCCGCCCCGAGCGCGGGAGCACCGCGCACTGCGAGCGTGCGGATGTACACGCACAGCTCGTCGACTGTCGTCGCCTCCGCGATCACGAGTCGCCCTGGCAACGCCCGTTGATCGATCAGCCGGACGCGGTCTCCCGCCCACTCGATGGTGGGCGGGAGCTCGCGCATGCTCGTACTAGTAGCGGTAGTGGTCGGGCTTGTAGGGGCCGTCGACCGGGACGCCGATGTAGTCGGCCTGCTCCCTCGACAGCTCGGTCAACCGCACACCCAAGGCATCGAGGTGCAGGCGAGCCACCTTCTCGTCGAGGTGCTTGGGCAGCGTGTACACGCGCTTGTCGAGGAACTCGGCGGATGCGTGCAGGTCCATCTGCGCGAGCACCTGGTTGGTGAAGCTGCAGGACATCACGAAGCTCGGATGCCCCGTTGCGCAACCGAGGTTCAGCAACCGACCTTCGGCCAGCACGATGATCGCGTGCCCGTCGGGGAACACGTACTCGTCGACCTGTGGCTTGATCGTGACGCGCTGCACGTCGCTCATGCGGTTGAGTCCCGCCATGTCGAGCTCGTTGTCGAAGTGGCCGATGTTGCCGACGATCGCGCCGTGCTTCATCTTGCCCATCACCTCGGCCGAGATGATGTTCTTGTTGCCGGTCGCGGTGATGAAGATGTCGGCCTTGTCCATCACCCGTTCGAGCGTGTTGACCTCGTAACCCTCCATCGCGGCCTGCAACGCGCAGATCGGATCGACTTCGGTCACGATCACGCGTGCGCCCTGGCCTCGCAACGACGCGGCGCAGCCCTTGCCGACGTCGCCGTAGCCGCACACCACCGCGATCTTGCCGCCGATCATCACGTCGGTGGCGCGCTTGATGCCGTCGATCAACGAGTGGCGGCAGCCGTACAGGTTGTCGAACTTCGACTTCGTGACCGAGTCGTTCACGTTGATCGCAGGGAACAGCAGCGTGCCCGCCTCGGTCATCTGGTACAGCCGATGCACGCCGGTCGTCGTCTCTTCCGACACGCCCTTGATGCCTTCGCCGATCTGCGTCCAGAGCTTGGGCTCCTCGCCGAGCGTGCGTGACAGCAACGACAACACGACCTTCCACTCGTCGCTGTCGTCATCCGTCGGAGCGGGGACCGCGCCCGCCGCCTCGTACTCCGTGCCCTTGTGGACGAGCAGCGTGGCGTCGCCGCCGTCGTCGAGGATGAGGTTCGGCCCGCCGCCGTCCGGCCAACGCAGCACCTGCTCGGTGCACCACCAGTACTCCTCGAGCGTCTCGCCCTTCCAGGCGTACACGGGCACACCCGTCTCGGCGATCGCCGCGGCTGCGTGGTCCTGCGTCGAGAAGATGTTGCAGCTGCACCACCGCACCTGCGCGCCGAGCGCCGTGAGCGTCTCGATGAGCACTGCCGTCTGCACGGTCATGTGCAAGGAACCCGTGATGCGGGCCCCTTTGAGCGGTTGCTCGTCCGCGAACTCGGCCCGTAGGGCCATGAGACCCGGCATCTCGTGCTCGGCGAGCTCGATCTCCTTGCGCCCGAACGCGGCAAGGGACATGTCGGCAACTTTGAAGTCGTCAGCCATGAGCGGCTACCTCCGTGAATGCGCGTGACGACGCGCGGTGAACGAACGAATCGCTCGGCTGGGACCAGCTGGCCCGCTCATGACAGCGCAAGCAGCGGCAACCTTACTGGGCGAGCGCAGCCTTGATCTCTTCGAGGATGGTGATCGGGCCGGGGTCGATCCCCTCCTGCGCGGCGAGGTAGAGGCTCGTCATGCTGCCGTAGAACATGAGGTCGAGCAGCTGCGCGAGCGGGCCGTCGCCCTCGGCCTTCACCTCTTGGATCGACGCCACGACCTCGTCGGTCCACTGCTTCACGAGCTCGAAGCGCCGCATCACCTGCGGGTGCTCCTGGTCGTGGCGCAGCAGGACGAGCGAGAACACCTGGCGCGTGACGTCGCCGTTCTGACCCCAACCCTGGATCTCGTTGTGCGTCAGCTCCGGCACCGTGTGCATGAACGCCGGCGCCTTCGCGTTCTCGTTGATCTCGTTCTTCCACCGCGTCGCGGCGGCGTGGCCCAAGCCCTGGCCGCCGTAGATCAGCGGGATCGTGCGTCCGAGGTGACGGGCGAGATCGCGCGCGCCGTTGGACTGCTTGGTCAGCTCGTCACGACGACGCCGCAGCTGCTCGACCGCGAGCGTGATCCATCCGCCCGCTCCGGGGAACAAGCCCGTCTGCTCGAGCACCGACAACGTCGGGATCGCCATCGCGCCGAGTCCGGCCCGCGGATACGGGATGCCTTCGGGGACACCGATCAGCACGGCATCCCACGAACGCGCGAGGCGTGCGAGCTCTCCACCCTTGGCGACGACGACCATGCGGGCGCCTGCGAGCGCGGCGGTCTGCGCCGCGTCGACCGTCTCTTCGGTGTTGCCGGAGAACGACAGCGCGAAGCACAGCGTGGACGGCCCCACGAAGCTCGGCGGCTCGTAGCCCTTCGTCACGACGATCGGCACCGGCATGAACGGCCCGGCGACGCTGGTCATGATGTCGCCGGCGATGCCGCTGCCCCCCATGCCGAGCACCACGACGTTCTCGATGTCGTCGTGCGTCGGCAAGCCGATCAGCGAGGACGAATCCTTGGCGGCCTGCTCGACCTGTTCGGGGAACGCCAGCGTGACGTCCCACATGCCCATCGTGTCGAGGGGCGCGTCCACCGCGCTCAGGCCTCGAACGTGGGCTTGATGCCCTCCGCCTCCGCCTTCGCCCGCAAGCGCTGATCCTCGGCGTCGTCGACCGTCTCGGCTTCGTCGATCAGCATGATCGGGATGTCGTCCTTGATGGCGTACTTCCGCTTGAGCCGCGGGTTGTAGAGCGCGTCCTCGCTCTCGAAGTAGAGGAGGGGGCCCTTGTCCTCGGGGCAGGCGAGGATGTCGAGCAACTGGGGGTCCAAGGCCATAGGAGTCCTAGCCTCCCATGACCGCTCGGACCTCTGCCACGTGCGCCGTCACGTCGTCGGGCGTCGCCGCTTCGAGGTTGAGGCGCAGCAGCGGCTCGGTGTTCGACGGACGGAGGTTGAACCACCAGTCGCCGAAGTCCACGGTCAACCCGTCGAGCCGGTCCTGTTGCGCGGAGGTGAATGCGGCCGCCACCTTCTCGATGACTGCGGGCGGATCGTCGACCCGTGTGTTGATCTCGCCGGATGCGGCGTAGCGCTCGAACGGCTTGCGCAGCTCCGACAGGGGCTGGCCGCTCTTGCAGAGCTGCTCGAGGACGACGAGCGCGGCGATCGATCCGGAGTCGGCGCGGTAGTTGTCGCGGAAGTAGTAGTGCGCGGAGTGCTCACCGCCGAACGCGGCGCCGGTCTCGGCCATCACCGCCTTGATGAAGCTGTGGCCGACACGGGTGCGCACGGGGGTGCCGCCGTTCTCGCGGATCACCTCCGGCACCGCCTTCGAGCAGATGCAGTTGTGCAGGATCGTGGCCCCCGGCTCGCGTTCGAGCACGGACTTGGCGACGATCGCGGTCGTCGTGGATCCGGACAACGGCTCACCGCGGTCGTCGACGAGAAAGACGCGATCGGCGTCGCCGTCGAAGGCGAGCCCGACGTCGGCACCGACCTCGCGCACCCGAGCGATCAGGTCGCGCTGGTTCTCCGGCTGGATCGGGTCTGCCGGATGGTTGGGGAACGTGCCGTCGAGCTCGCCGTACATGACCTCGAGGTCGAACGGCAGCGGCGCGAACACCAACGGCACCACCAACCCACCCATGCCGTTGGCGGTGTCGGCCACGACCTTCAGCGGCCGCAGCGCGTTCACGTCGACGAACGAGCGCACGTGTGCGGCGAAGTCCTCCAGCAGGTCGTCGTCGAGCAGCTTCCCCTCGGTGCCCGACAGCGGCAGCGCGGTGCGCGCCATCTCCTTGATGTCGGCGAGCCCGGTGTCCTCGCCGACCG
>DASUCS010000347.1:0-4650 GCA_036275935.1 Acidimicrobiales bacterium | reverse complement strand
GGGGGTCGGCATCGACCGCAAGGTGCCGACGCTTCCGATCGCGCTGCACGCGGAGTACTTCGCCGGTTCCGACATCGACGCGCCGGGGGAGCGCGTTCATCAGGTCGAGCAGTCTGCAGCCGAGTTCTTCCACCTCGGTGCACCACCGGATGCGCCCGAGCCGTTCACGGTCCGAGCCACGGGCACCTTCACGCCGGACGCGGGCGGCTCGTACGTGTTCTCACTGGTACAAGCGGGCCGTGCCCGTCTTTCTGTCGACGGCGCCGTGGTCATCGATGGGGTGACGGACCCGATGCCGCGCGACCGCAATGCGTACTTCGGGTTCGGAAGCGATGAGCGCACGGCTGTCGTCGATCTCGAAGCCGGTCGAGCCGTCGACGTGGTGATCGAGTACACGAGCCGCGGTGCCGGGGGTGTCTACGCGGCGCGCGTCGGCGCGCGACCCGAGGTACCGAGCGATGCGATGGACGTCGCCATTGCCGCGGCACGTGACGCCGATGCTGCCGTCGTGGTCGTGGGGACCACGGACGAATGGGAGTCGGAGGGGTTCGACCGCACCACGCTGCAATTGCCGGGCGACCAGGATCACCTCATCGAGCGCATCGCCGCCGCGAACCCGAACACGGTCGTGGTCGTCAACACCGGCGCGCCGGTGGAGATGTCGTGGGTCGACGCGGTCCCGGCGGTGCTGCAGCTCTGGTTCGGTGGGCAGGAGATGGCGAACGCCTTGGCCGATGTGCTCACCGGAGCAACCGAGCCCGGTGGTCGCCTACCGACGACGATCCCGCTGCGGTTGGAGCACAACCCGTCGTTCGGGAACTTCCCTGGCGAGCACGACGAGGTCCGCTACGGCGAAGGGCTCCTCGTCGGCTACCGCTGGTACGACGCCCGCCACCTTCCGGTGCGCTTCCCGTTCGGCCACGGGCTCTCGTACACCTCGTTCGAGATCGGCGAGCCGGCGGTGTCGACGACGCACGTCGCGCCCGGCGACGTGGTCACGGTCGACGTGCCGGTCACGAACACCGGCGCGCGCGCAGGGTCGGAAGTGGTGCAGTGCTACGTCGCGCCGCCGAACGGTCGCATCACGCGTCCGCCGAAGGAGCTGAAGGCGTTCGCGAAGGTGCACCTGCAACCGGGTGAGTCGACCACCGTCCAGCTCACACTGACCGAGCGCGCGTTCGCGGTGTGGGACCGCGGGTCAGGCCAGCGGGCCGAGCTCAAGGCCAGACTGCCGTTCGCCGACATGATGGCGCCCGCCAGCGGCCGCGAGCCGGGCTGGCGCGTGCACGCGGGCACGTACGTCGTGCACGTCGGGCGATCCTCAGCCGAGCTCGTGCACTCGATCCCCGTCGAGGTCGACGCCAGCAGCTGAGCTCACCGCGCCCGCCGCGCCATCGCCGTCGGTCCGGGTGACCCTGAACCTGTGTGCTGCGCACGCCGCCAACCACACCCGGGGCACGGGCGTGGCCAGAACTTCGTCTCAGTGCGGCTCGACGCGGAAGAGGCGCACGGGATCGGGGAGTCCCTTCATCACCACCGGGCCGAGCTCGTCGATGTCGACGTCGACGCCGAGCTCCTGCTCACCGAACTTGGCCAGCAGCGCTTCGGTCACCACGATCTCGGAGGGCCCGGCGACGTCGACGACCCGCGCCGCGACGTTCACGTCGTGCCCGATGAGATCGCTTCCTCTCGGCGTCTGGCAACCCCAGTGGATCCCGATGCGCACCCACAACGGAAGCTCGGTGCGAGCCTCCTGATCGCGAAAGCCGTCTTGGAACGCGAGCGCGCTGAGCAGTGCGCCGCGCGCCTCCGGGAACCAGAGCAGCAGTCCGTCGCCGAGCTCTTTCACGATGCGCGCGCCCTCGGGCAACCGGGCCCGAACGACCTCTTCTTGTGCAGTGAGAAGCCGCACCGCATCCTCGTCACCGCGAACGGCAGTGAACTCCGTGAAGCCGCAGATGTCGGTGAAGGCGACCGCGCCGGTGAGCACCCGCGTACGTGGCGCGGTGTCGGTCATCGCCGGGCGCGCACCTTGATCCCGCCGGACAAGGTCTTGCAGAAGATCTCGCAGTCGTCCCCGGACGGGACGTCGATGTCCGTGGAGCGCGACAAGCTCTTCGCCCGCACATGAGGATGCACACCCTCCGGCAGCGTGATCGTGATCGAGCCGGACATGGTCTCGGCCTCGACGCGACCGTCGCCCTGCGCACCGATTCCGACGCTGCCGCTGATGGCGCGGGCGCGAGCCGAGCCGGTCACGTGCTGCACGTCGATCGAGCCCGAGCCGATCGTGACCTCGACCTCGCCCGCGAGACCGATCCGGGTGGAACCGCTCTTGGTCTTCACGCGGCAGAGGCCGTCGCAGGTCTCGACTTGGATCGAGCCGCTCATCGTGCGGACATCGGCCGAGGCGACGTGCTCCGCGACCAGGCTGCCGCTCATCGTCGTGTAGCGAACCGACCCGACGCGGCCTCGGATCTCGAGCGAGCCCGACCGCGTCCCGATGACCACGTCCATGCCCAGAGGGCAACGGATCACGAGGGAATCGGAGTTCTTCTTGCCGACGACGTTGACCGTCGGACCGTCGACCTTCACGAGGCCGCCGTCCGCGGCGACGCCATCGCGAGCTTCGCCCACGATGCGCACCGAGCCCGAGCCGGTCGCGACACGTACCTCCGGCCGCGGGCTTTCCGTCGTCACCCCCTCGTCCGACATACCGCGAGCATTGTCGCGTCGTCGGTGGGTTCAGTGGGGGGTGTCGTCGGTCACGTCGGCGTACCAGGTGAGGGCGAGCGCGACGAACGCATTGACGAGGAGCACGGCGGTCACC
Source organism: Acidimicrobiales bacterium (assembly GCA_036275935.1). Taxonomy (GTDB): domain Bacteria; phylum Actinomycetota; class Acidimicrobiia; order Acidimicrobiales; family JACDCH01; genus DASUCS01. Next base: position 1,820 of record DASUCS010000347.1, on the reverse strand, counting down.
GACGTCGCGTCGATGATCTCGCCGGCGATGAGGTTGCCGAGGCCGACCGTGCCGCCGAAGCCCATGATCCACAACGCCATGACCCGACCCCTCACGGCGTTGTCGAGCCTCTCCTGCAGCGCCGTCGACAGCGACGTGACCATGGCGAAGTAGAAGAAGCCGAGCACGGCGACGACGGGAAATGCGAGGCCGGGGGCGCGCAGCAGGGCGAAGACGGCGAGGGTGATGGCGTAGCCGAGCATCCCGAGCCGCACCATGCGTTGGCGCGGCTGGTTCGCGAGGACGGTCCCGATCGAGAGCGCGCCGAAGAGCGCGCCGATGCCGAACGTCGCGTACAGGAGGCCGTAGCCCGCGGAATCGGCCGCGATGCCGAAGTTCTCCTCTGCCACGACCGACAGCTGACCGACGAACGTCAGCGCGAACGCGGAGAACAGGAAGATCGTCATGAGGCATCGGCCGACCACACGGTCCTGTTGTGCGACCTTCAGCCCGACCGTCAACTGCTTGAATCCGTGGGTGCCGGGCTCGTCGTAGGGAACGAGTGGCGGCAGCTTGACCATCATCAAGGCGATGATGATCGACACGTAGGTCAGCGCGTTACCGACGAACACCCAGGACGGACCGACGGCGTGCAGCAGCAGACCGCCGATCGCCGGGCCGATCACGCGCGATCCGTTCATCTGCGCGGAGTTCAGCGAGATGGCCGCGGGGAGGTTGGCCCTGGACACCATGCTCGGCAGCAACGCGCTGTACGCCGGCGCGTAGATCGCTTGGCCGATGCCGATGGCGAGCACCATCGCGAAGATGCCGAACAGGGAGGGATCACTCGTACGTGTGATCGCCGCGAGCGCGAACGAGAACGCCATCTGCTCGAGTGAGACGACGATGAGGAGCCGCTTGCGATCGACGACGTCCGCGATCCATCCGCCGATGACTGACAGGAACAGCGACGGGGCGAGCTGCGCTGCGACGATCAGACCCACGTAGCCGGCGCTGTGGGTGAGCGTGTATGCGTACCCCATGAGCACCGCGTTCTGCATCCACGAGCCGATGTTCGACGCGAACGCCCCGAAGAAGACGGTGCTGAAGGTGCGATCCCGCAGGACGTCGGTGGCAGTGCCGACGACGAAGGGCCGGTCGCCGTCGACGAGCGCGTCTTCGCTGTCCTCGATGCCGACGTGCTTCTCGGAGATGGACATGGGTGGGTGGGTTTCTATCGCAGTTGCGTCGACGTGCAACGCTGGACCGCGTGGAGACGCCGGATCGCGAGTTCCTGACAGCCGCGATCCGCACCGCGTACCTACCGGCGCTGTTGGTGGCGTTGGCGCACGCATTCGGTGACGAGTCGCTGCTGCGGGACGAGCTCCGGCCCGATCCTGACCGAGTGCAGGAACCAGCGGCGGGGCTGTCACGCGAGCAACGAGAGCTGGCTCGCGAACTGGCGCTGCGGCAGTTGGAAGTACTCGTCGAGAAACCCGAGCACACCATCCCGCCTGCGGACGACGACCGGCTTCGCCAGCTCTTCGGCTTCCTCATCGGGATGGACGTGTCCGACGACTACCTGCACCTGCTGCACGAAGAGATCGGGCTGTCCGGCGAGGACGTGCGCTCGCCGTCGTGGCGCAAGGACGACATCGATCCTGACCGACCGTTCTTCGTCGTGGTCATCGGGGCGGGTATGTCCGGTTTGGTCGCGGCCCACCGCCTGCAGCAGGCCGGCGTGCCCTACGTCGTGCTGGAGAAGAACGCGGATGTCGGCGGCACGTGGTTCGAGAACCGGTATCCGGGGTGCCGCGTCGACGTCCCGAATCACTTCTACA
>DASUCS010000346.1:0-16607 GCA_036275935.1 Acidimicrobiales bacterium | reverse complement strand
AGCGCCGCGATCGTCTGTGATCGATCACCTCCGCCATCGTGCAACTCGATGATCGAGCCGGCGCGCGCGGCGTTCAGCACGCGGCTGACGATGGCATCCGCGCTTGGACGCGCCCAGTCCTGAGGGTCCACGCTCCAGCCGACCGTCGCCAGGCCGCGATCAGCAACCTGGTGGACGACGAGGTCGTCGACGCGTCCCCCCGGGGCCCGCAAGCAGACCGGACGTGAACCGGTCTGGGCCTCGATGAGATCGGACACGTCGTCGACCTCGTGCCGGTAGCTGTCGACGGGCGTCGTGGTCAGGTTCACGTGATCCCACGTGTGGTTGCCGACAGCATCACCATCGGCCGCTTCGGCCTGAAGCAGTTGCGGATACTTCGAGCCTTGCCGCCCGACCACGAAGAAGGTGGCGGGCACCTGGTACCGACCGAGAATGTCGAGGATCTGCGGCGTGTAGGTCGGGTCGGGCCCGTCGTCGAAGGTGAGCGCCACGACTGGGTCACCCGGAAGCGACGTCTGGCCGGGCGCGTCCCACACGACGCTGATGCCCGCAGTGGCCCGCGCGACCGGAATCGTGGCCATCGACCACAGCAAGGCCAACATCACGGTGTGCCAGACAAACCGCCGCACGCTCCACCTTCTCGTCGACGCGACTCTGGCGCAGCGCTCCGACAGCGGCTAGGGGCATTGGTCCCAGAGACCTACGTTCGACCGCTCTCTCCGCGCGACGCGCGGACACTCTCGAACGGCGGTCGGCTGCTGACTCAGCAGCAGCGAGCGGCAGACTCCGGCGCTGCTTCGCAACACGCGGCGGCGCGGGCGCCGAAATCATCGGCGTGCGCGGACGAGGTGCCGAACGAGTCGCTGTCTTCGAGAACGGTGTAGATCTCCCACGCTCCGTCGGGACCGTCGATCCAGACCTTGTCTTGCGTGGCGAAGCAACACGTGCCGGACTCGTCGACGGGCGCGAGGCCCTCGCCGGTGAGTCGAGATCGATGTGTCGTCACTTCGTCGGTGGACTCGACCTCGACACCGAGGTGGTTCAGCCGGGAGGTCGCGTCGGGGTTCTCGAACAGCACGAGCTTCAGCGGGGGATCGGCGATCGCGAAGTTGGCGTACCCGTCGTGACGCTTGTTCGGCTCGGAGGCGAAGAGCTTCGAGTAGAAGGCAATGGCTTCGTCGAGGTCAGGCACGTTCAGGGCGAGTTGGACTCGTGACATCAGCGGACGCTCCCGGTACATTGACGGTGGTCGATACATCGACTCTCGCGAATATATCGACGAATGTCAATAGATGGAGACCCTGGTGGCAACGAGGTCGAGGAACCTGATCCAGCTGAGCGACGGCGTGTGCTGCGCGCCACTGCAATCGTCGCCCCTCGAAGAGGACGAGGCCGCCGAACTGGCCATGCTGTTCGCGGCATTGGGCGATCCCGTGCGTCTCCGTCTGCTGAGCCTCATCGCGGCTCACGACGAGGTGTGCTCGTGTGACCTCGAAGAGCCGCTCGGGAAGTCGCAACCGACGGTCAGCCATCACACCAAGGCCCTCGCCGACGCAGGCCTCATCATCGGTGAGAAACGCGGACGGTGGATGTTCTGGCGAGTCGTCCCCGACCGGCTCGCTGCGCTCCGCGCCGCACTCGGATAGCGAACGCGAGGTGAGCACTCGGGCGAGCTTGTTCCGGCGCGCACTGGCCGAGTTCTGCGGCACGGCCTTCCTGGTCGCCGTCGTCGTCGGCTCTGGGATCGCCGCGCAGCGGCTGTCGCCGAACGACGTGGGCCTGGAGCTGTTCGAGAACGCAGCTGCCACCGCAGGCGGACTGATCGCGCTGATCCTCGCCTTCGGGCCCGTGTCCGGGGCGCACTTCAATCCTGTGGTCAGCCTGGCCGACAGCTTCTTCGGCGGACTCGACCGTCGAGACCTGCCGGCATACGTGGGCGCGCAGATCGCTGGTGCGGTCACCGGATCGATCGTCGCCAACCTCATGTTCGAGCTCGACGCGGTCGACTGGTCACACAAGACACGATCATCGAGCGGACTGTTCATCGCCGAGGTCGTCGCAACCCTCGGCCTGTTGATCGTGATCTTCGGAGTCGTGCGTTCGGGACGGGCGACGGCCGCGCCGTTCGCCGTCGGCGCCTACATCGGCGCCGCATACTTCTTCACTTCGTCGACGAGCTTTGCCAATCCCGCCGTGACCATCGGACGCGCGTTCACCGACACGTTCGCCGGCATCAAACCCTCCTCGGTGCCCGCGTTCGTGGGCTTTCAGCTCGTGGGGGGTGCGCTCGCGGTCGCGCTCATTCGCACGCTGTATCCGGATGTCACCGAAGTGGCCGACGAGGTGATCGTCCCACACGGAGATGGAGAGCATGGCTGACGGCACACCCGCGGTGCTGTTCCTCTGTGTCCACAACGCGGGGCGCTCACAGATGGCGCTCGGGTGGTTCAAGCATCTCGCCGGTGATCGCGCGATCGCGTGGTCAGGGGGGTCAGAACCGGTGAGCGAGATCAATCCGACCGCGAGAGCGGCGATGCACGAAGTCGGCATCGACATCACCGGCGAACACCCGAAACCGTGGAACGACGACGTGGTCAGAGCGGCCGACGTCGTCGTCACGATGGGATGCGGCGACGCCTGCCCGTACCACCCCGGCAAGCGGTACGAGGACTGGGAGCTCGACGACCCCGCGGGGCAGCCGATCGAGAAGGTACGTGAGGTCCGCGACGACATCGAGCGGCGCGTCCGCAGGCTTCTCGCGGAGCTGAGCGTCGCCGTACCGGAGTGACGAGCGGTACTCGACCTCGCATTCGGCCTCAGCATCTAAGGTTGCCGCGGGGTCAAATGAGCAAGATCAGCGCGCGGTGAACAGGTACGAGGGGTTCCACCGCTGGCTCCCGTCGGTCGAGCGGATGGATCTCCCGAACCTCGGTGAGGGCCCGTCGCTGATCGAACAGTGGTTCCACGCGCTGTACGAATCGCCCGTCTTGCACCTTGCACTGTTGGACAGTGACGGCCGGATCCGCGACGCCAACAGGCTGGCGATCGAGGGGTGCGGGTTCACCCGGTCCGACATCGAGGGCGTCCGGTACTGGGAGTGCGGCTGGTGGAGTCCGGATGCGACCCTCGCCGAACAGGTCCGCGCGTGGTTCGACGAGTTGCTCGACACGTGCGAGTCGCTGCAGGCCGTGTGCCGGTGCTACCGAGCCGATGGCAGCGTGTGGATGGTCGAGCTCACCCTCGTACCGATCGTCACGTTGGAAGACGAGGACGCGCGCCCCGAGTACGTCGTGGCCACCGCGCTCGACATCACCGACCTGCTTGCGTCGCACGCGCGCCGTGAAGACGAGATCGCCGAGGAGATGGTGGCGAGCCGCCAAGCGGAGCAGTGGTTCCGCGACGCGCTCGAGGCGATGATCGACAACGTCATGATCGCCCACAGCGTGCGCGACACGAACGGCGAGATCGTCGACTTCGAGTTCGACTTCGTCAAACGGTCGGTCGTCGATCGGGCCGGCCGCACCGCCGACGAGTTGCTCGGTCGTCGGCTCTGTGACCTCTATCCCGCGTGGCGATCCTCCGGGATGATGCAGCAGTTCATCGACGTGGTGGAGACCGGCGTGCCGTTCGTCGGCGAACGACTCGAATACCGCGACACGTTGCCCGGTGGCGAACCGATCGACGGCCATTGGGATCTGCAGGTCGCGAAGCTCGGCGATGGCTACATCGCCGCATCACGTGATGTGACAGCCGCCGTCCGCAACGAGATCGCGGCGCGTGAGGCCGCAGTGCTGGCCGAGCGCGAACGGCTCGCGGTGGACGCACTCCAACAAGCGGCGCTTCCCGGCTCACTTCCGCGCAGCGACGCCGTGGCGATCGGAGTGCACTACCAAGCGGCGGCGCGCGAGATCCCGATCGGAGGCGACTGGTACGACGTGTTCGAGTCGGCTGACGGTCGCATCGAGCTGATCATCGCCGACGTCGCCGGCCACGGCATCGAGTCCGCGGCATACATGGTGCAGTTGCGCAACGTGTTGCGCACGATTGCGATCGAGGAGGAGGAGCCGAGCGCGCTGCTCGATCGGGCCAATCACGTCACGGTCACGCTGCACGGTTCCGACACACCCCTCACGACGTGCTGCGTGGCCACCTTCGACCCGACGTCACGCCGCCTCCGATGGTCGACTGCCGGCCATCCTCCGCCCCTGGTGCGTTCACGCGACGGAAGTGCGCGGTTCCTCGAAGTCCCGAGCGGACCGCCGCTCGGCGTGATCTCGGACCCGCACTACGAGGCGAGCGCGGCGACGCTCGCTCCCGGCGATCGTCTCGTGCTCTACACGGACGGGCTGATCGAACGACGGGATGCCCCGCTCGATTTCGGGATGGACATCCTGAAGGACGCGATGAACGAGGTGGCACGACTCGCGCCCGGCACGGCGGCGGAGTGGTTGGCACGCTCGATCAGTCCCGGCATCGACGACGTCGCCATCATCGTCGTTGATCTCCTCGACTGCTGAGTTCGTCCGGTTCGCGCAGTCGCGCAGGACGAACGCAACGCGCCGTCGAAACTGGTTGGCCTCCTAGCCATTGAGCGGTGGGACGGCCCGAGCACGGGCCGGACCGTTCCACCGCCCAGTGTTCGACGTCACGCCGACCGGGTGGCCTCCAGCACATGGAAGCCGGCGAGATCACCTGACCCGTAGGTGACCGGGGCGTTGGTGTTGATCTCGGGATACATGACTTCGCTGTGCCGAGCAACGTGGTTCAGCCCGGCGACGTGGCCGAGTTCGTGCAGGATCGTGGTGATCCACGACGTCTTGGTGAGCTGCGCGGTCGACGTGAGCCGGACGTCGGCGTGGTCGTACGCGCAGGTTGCCGCGCAGACGTAGTGCATCGACGTGTAGCCATCTTCGTTGTTCGACAGCGCGGCGCTCGTGAGCACGACGTTGGCTTGCGCCTGCGCCGAAACGATCGTGACGTCGAAGTGGGCCTGCGACTGCCATTGCGCGAGCGCGATCGGAAGTGCTGTCGTCTGCGCAGCAGTGAGATTCGACGTGAAGAGACGGATCGTGCTGTTCGGCCAGGAGATCGGCGTCGTTCCGGTCGTGCACAGGAACGAGTACGGCGCGTCGGGCGACGCCTCGAGCGCGAGATCGGGACTGCACGTCGCTGCCAGCGCGGGTGCCGACACCATGCCCGCTGACGTCGTGGACGGCGCCACTGCGGTCGGGGGCGGCGCGCTCGGTTCGGGCTCCGGTGAGGGCTCGGGCGCGACTCGTGCCGGAGCAACGGCGGTGGGAGGTGTTGTCGGCGCGGGCGCAACGTGCGGGGCGTCGACCGTCGTGGCCGGCGAGTCGTGCGGTTGAGCCGGAGCGATCGCTGTCGGTCGGTGCGCGCCGTCGCCGCGAAGGGTGAGGAACAAGGCCACGAGCGCGACGAGGACGGCCCACACCAGCACGGCCGACGCCGTGCGCCGGAGCCGACCCGCGCCCGTCATCTCGCCTCAGAGTAGAGGTGCGAGCGGCCCGAACTCGACCCCAACTGGCCTGTCCGTCGCCCAGCACGGCCGACGGACACCACTAACCTCGTCGAGTGCTCTGGTTCGAGCGCCAAGTCGTCGATCGGCTGGTGACCACTGCGGACGAACGCCGACGGCGTGCCATCGAGTCGTTCGTCGACGGTGCGCTGCACGACATGCCGGAGCACCTGCGGGTGTCGATCGGCAGTGCGTCGGTCGTGCTCGGGGGCTGGGCACGGGTTTTCCGCCCCGAACCGTCGCGGCTCGTGCGGTCCCTCGACACCAGCCCGTTGGCGCCGATCCGGCAATACGTGCGTCTGTTCCGATCGCTCGTGCTCTTCGCCGAGCAGGAGATCGCGTGACGCGACTGTCGACCGACATCCTGGTGATCGGCTCGGGCGCCGGGGGCGCGACGACGGCGGCCAAGCTCGCCGCCGCGGGGCGGCACGTGACCATCGTCGAGGAGGGCCCATGGGTCGACCCTGACGCGGTCGAGCCCTTCTCTCTAGAGGAAATGGTCCTGAAGTACCGACATCGGGGCTCTTGCGCCACCTTGGGCACACCGCCGATCGCGTACGCGGAGGGGCGCTGCGTCGGCGGGAGCACGGAGATCAACTCGGGGCTGTGGCACCGGCTCCCGTCGTACCTGGCGGACGAGTGGCGCGCCACCTACCAGATCGAGGAGTTCACGGACGAGGTCCTCGATCGCTACGCAACAGAGGTCGAGGACGCGCAGTCCGTGTCCTCGCTGCCGATCGCGCCTCCGCCCTCGTCCGCGACGCTCGAACGCGGCGCCGCCAAGCTCGGCTGGCGGGCCGTCGAGTTCCCGCGCGTCTTCAAGTACGACGAGCAGGGCCGTGGTGTGAAGCAGACGATGGCTCGCACCATGATCCCCCGAGCCGTCGCTCATGGCGCCGAGATCACGCCCAACACCCGCGTCGTCAAGTTGCTGCTCGACGGGAGCCAGGTGACCGGCGTGGTGTGTGACCGCGAGCATCCCGACGGGACGACCGAGCGCGTCACCATCGAGGCCGACCACGTCTTCGTGTGCGGCGGCGCGATCCACACGCCGGCACTGCTGCAACGCAGTGGCATCCGGCATCAAGTCGGCCGAGGGCTCAAGGTGCACCCGACGATCAAGATCGCGGCACGCTTCCCGAACCCGCTGGACCATGCCGGCGTACCCATGCACCGCATCACGGAGTTCGCGCCGAGCCTCACGATCGGCGGCTCGGTGAGTCGCAAAGGTCACATCGCCCTCGCGCTGTCGGACTCTGCAGCCGACTTCTCGGCGGCGCTCGAGGACTGGGAGCGTGTGTTCGTGTACTACGCCGCGATCCGCGGCGACGCGAGCGGTCGGGTGTACGCCGTGCCGGGACTCAAGGCGCCGGTCGTGTTGTACCGGCTGACGGAAGGCGACATGAGCCGGTTGGCGCGGGGTTTGGTGCATCTCGGCGAGTCGCTGCTCGCGGCCGGCGCAACGGAGCTCTATCCGTCGATCATCGGCGGGAGAGTGGCGCGGCGCACCGACGATCTCGGCTCGTGGTGGGACGCCGTGACCCGCTCGAGCGCCAACTTGATGACGGTGCATCTCACGTCGTCGGTGCGCATGGGAGAGGACCAGAGCCGGACGGCCGCCAACAGCTTCGGCTGCGTGTGGGGCTACCGGAACCTGCGGGTCAACGACGCGTCGCTGTTGCCGGACGCGCCGGGAGTGAATCCGCAAGCGGGCGTGATGACGATCGCGGCGCGCAACGCCGACCACTTCCTCGCCACCGCGTGATGGCCGCCGATCGGCCGGCCGCGGTCAACGTCGTCGTCACGGGCGCGAACGGATGGCTCGGGCAGAACCTCGTGCGCGAGCTCGCGCCGACCCGGGAACGGGTGCGGTGCCTCGTGCGCAGCGACGGCGATGCCGCGCTGCTCTCGGTGCTCGGAGCGTCGATCGAGACCGTCGTCGGCGACGTACGCGATCCATCGACGCTGGACCGGCTGTTCGAAGGTGTCGGTTCGGCGACGGTCTTCCATGCCGCCGGGGTGATCCACCCCGAAAAGCGCGTGCGGGAGATGTTCGACGTGAACGTCGGCGGCACGCAGCTCACGCTCGACCGCGCTCGCCGCGCCGGTGTGGCTCGCTTCGTCCATGTCTCGTCGAACTCGCCGTTCGGTGCGAACGATCGACCGACGGATCGATTCACGGAGGAGTCGCCGTACAACCCGTACATGGGCTACGGCCAGTCGAAGCTCGAGGCGGAGCAGCTCGTGTTCCGCAGCTTCGAGCGTGGCGATCTCGACACCGTCATCGTTCGGCCGCCGTGGTTCTACGGCCCGCATCAACCCGAGCGGCAGTCGACCTTCTTCAGCGCGATTCGCCGCGGGCGGTTCCCGCTCGTGGGCGACGGGACGCAGCAACGTTCGATGGCGTTCACCGGCAACCTCGTGCATGGACTGCTGCGCGCCGAGGCGACGGCGGCCGCGTCGGGCAAGGCGTACTGGATCGCCGATGCCCAGCCGTATGAGCTGCGCACGATCCTGGAGACCGTGAAGGGCGCGCTCGCGGCGGAGGGCTTGCCGGTGGCCGACCGTGGTCCGATGCGCATCCCCTTGGTGGCGGCACGGATCGCCACGAAGGTCGATGCGGCCTTGCAGTCGCAGGGCCGATACCTCCAGGCAGTGCACGTGCTCGGCGAGCTGAAGGACACGATCGCCTGTGACGTGTCGCTCGCCCGCAAGGAGCTCGGGTACGACCCGCCGACCGAGCTGTTCGAAGGCATGCGGGCGTCGATCCGTTGGTGCCTGGCCAACGGTCAGGCCATCTGATGGGCCGCACCATCCTGGTCACGGGCGGAAGCGGCTACTTCGGCACTGTGCTGACCGCACAGGCGCTGGCACGCGGCGACCGTGTGCGCATCCTCGACGTGAACGCGCCGTCGACGCTGGAGGGCGGCGTCGAGCTCGTCCTCGGCGATGTGCGGGACTACTCGATCGTGCGGCGGGCGTGCGAGGACGTCGACGTCGTGCTGCACAACGTCGCCCAGGTGCCCCTCGCTCGCGATCGATCGTTGTTCGAGTCGGTGAACGTCGTCGGTACCGCGAACGTTCTCGTCGCGGCCCGCGATGCACGCGTGGCCAAGGTGGTGCACACGTCGTCGAGCGCGGTGTTCGGAATTCCTGAGTCGAATCCGGTTCGCGAGGACTCGCCGTGTCGCCCGGTCGAGGCCTACGGACGGGCGAAGTTGCGCGCCGAAGCGCTGTGTCACGAGGCGTCGGATGCCGGGCTCGACGTCACCGTGGTGCGCCCGAGGACGATCCTCGGGCACGGCCGGCTCGGCATCTTCGCCATCCTCTTCGACTTCGTCGCCCACGGTTCGCCGGTGTACGTGCTCGGCCCTGGCGACAACCGGTACCAGCTCGTACATGCCGACGACCTCGCCGATGCGTGCCTGCGGGCCGGTGACCGTCCGGGACCCACGACCTACAACGTCGGCGCGCTCGAGTTCGGCACGATGCGCGAGACCGTGCAGGCGCTCGTCGACCATGCGGCCACCGGGTCCGTCGTGCGCTCGCTACCCGTCGGTCCGGCGAAGCTGGCGATGAGCACACTCGCCACCGCAGGACTCGCGCCGTTCGCGCCGTACCACTGGATGCTGTACAGCGAGTCGTTGTTCTTCGACGTGTCGAAGGCGCGGTCCGAGCTCGCTTGGGAGCCGCGTCACTCGAACGCGTCGATGCTGATCGAGTCCTACGAGTGGTACCTCGCTCATCGCGACGAGTTGTCAGCGCATGGCTCGCATCACCAGTCGCCCGTGCGGCTCGGCGTCCTCGAGGTGCTCCGCCGGCTCCCATGACATCGCCTACCGTCAAGGCGCCGCGGGCGTTGGTCGTCGGGCTTGCGATCCTCCTCGTGCTGCCGCTGTTCGTCGCGGTCATCGGGTTCCACAAACCGACGTGGACGCCTGTGCTCGATCTCGCGCAGACCGAGATGCGCGTGCGTGACGTCGGTACGTCGCACACGCCGCTCATCGGGCTCCCGGGACGGATCGTCTACGAGGGGAACCAGGGGAGTCACCCCGGTCCGCTCAGCTTCTACGCGCTCGCGCCCGTGTACCGCTTGTTCGGTTCGACGGCCTTTGCACTGCAGATGGCGACGTTCGTGCTCAACGCCGGTGCGGTGATCGTCGCGTTGGTGCTCGCGCGACGAAGAGGCGGCACTGCACTCGTCCTCGGCGTCGGCGCGGTCATTGCGGTGCTGATCGCCGGCTTCGGCGTCACGACGTTGACGGAGCCGTGGAACCCGTACCTCCCGCTGCTGTGGTGGTTGGTCGTGCTGTTGGCGGTGTGGTCGGTCGTGGCGGGCGACGTCGCGATGCTGCCCGTCGCGGTCATCGCGGGATGTTTCTGCGCGCAGACCCACGTTCCGTACCTCGTGCTGAGCCTCGGCGCGGGCGCAATTGCCGTCGGTGCGACGATCGTGTACTTCCGGCGCGGCGATCGACCACGGCGGCGATCGATCCTGAAGTGGTCTGGCGTGGCCGCGGGGATCGGCGTACTGGCGTGGCTGCCACCGCTGATCGACCAGGCGAAGCACTCGCCCGGGAACCTGTCGATCCTCATCAACTACTTCACCAAGACCCCGCCGGCGGAGCCGACCCTCGGGTTGCGGGATGCCGTGCCGTACGTGCTCGAGCACCTCGACGTGTTCCACCTGTCCGTCGACCAGCTCGCGCATCCGGGTCTGCTGGTTGCGAACGACGCCCACCGGCACGTCGTCGAATGGCGCGGTGCCGTCGTGCTCGTGCTGTGGCTCGTCGCCGCAGTGGTGGCAGTGCGCATGCGGCACCACGCGTTGATGTTGTTGCACGGCGTCGCCGCGACGGCGCTGGTGCTCGTCACGTTGTCGACGAGCCACATCTACGGAATCGTGTGGTACTACCTGCTGCTGTCGATCTGGACCGTGGCGTTGCTGATGACGATCGCCACGGTGTGGACGTTCGCCGCCGCGCTCGCTCCACGTCTGTCAGAGGACCGAGCGCGACTCGCCTCGAGGGTAGGTCTCGGTCTGCTCGTCGCCGTGATCGCCGTCTTCAGCGCGCGGTCGTTGTGGGTGGCGCCGAGCGCGAGTCACTCCGATGCGGTGGTCGTGGAGGAGCTGGGCGCCGTGACGCCGGCGACCGCTGCAGGCCTGCCTCGGGATGGGCGCTACTTCGTCGCCTGGGACGACGCCGCGTACTTCGGCTCGCCCGGTGAAGGACTGCTGAACGAGCTCGACCGGCGCGGGTTCGACGTCGGTTCGTACGAGGCGATCGGGCCGATCATCACCAAGCACCGCGTGCTCGACGAGGCCGATGCGACCGGGCGGGTGCAGCTCGCGACCGGCATGTGGGTCGACAAGTGGCGGGCGCTGCCGAACGTGAAGGAGCTCGCGTTCGTCGATCCTCGGGACCCGCAGGAGCAGGCACGGTTTGCGCAGCTGCACGCGGAAGTCGTCGACTTGTTGCACGCCCAGCACCTGGACGACCTCACCGAGCTCCTGGACAAGAACCTCTTCGCCGTGTCGATCGACCAGCGCATCTCGCCCGCCGTGAAGTCCAAGGTGGAGGAGATGCTGAGCCTCGGCGTGCCCATGGCCGTGTTCCTCGCGCCCCCGGGAACCCACCTGTGACCGCGACCCTCCCGCGTTCTCGCGGTACGGGCGACACAGATCTGTATCGCCGGTACCGCGAGAACCAGAGGCGGTGGGCGGTGGGGATCGTGGCCGTGGCGTTCGGGCTGAGGTTGGCGTGGTTGCTGTGGGCGCGGACGGAGGCGCCGCTCGACTGGCTGCAGGCGGGCGACCAGTACTCGTACTGGTACTACGGGAACGAGATCGCGGCGGGGCGCGGGTACGTCGGCTACATCACGCACGTCCCGACCGCGTACTACCCGGTCGGGTATCCGGCGATCTTGGCGGGGCTGTTCTGGGTCCTGAACCAGCTCCACCTCGACAGCCACCTGTTCTTCGCCGGCGGCCTGCTCCACGTTGCGGTGTCGACGGCAACCGTTGCGCTCGTCATCTACATCGGGACGCGCACGTTCAACAGTCGCGTGGGCCTGATCGCCGGCGCGCTGGTCGCCGCGTGGCCGAACCTCATCTACCAAGTGGCGACCTATCAGGTGGAAACGATGTTCGTCTTCACCTCGGTGCTCGCCATCGCCGTGATCGTGGGCCACGACTGGTCGACAGGGCTGCCCTCGCGCAACCGCCTATTGGCGTTCGGCGCCGCGTTGGGTGTGAGCGCGTACGTGCGTCCCTTCTCGATCTGGTTCCTCGTCGGGCTGTTCCTCGCCGCGCTCGCGGTGCACGCGGGTTGGCGCAAGGCGCTGCTCGTCACGCTGCTCCCCGCCGGAGTGGTCGTCGTGATGTTCGTGCCGTGGGTGATCCGTAACGAGATCCGCATGCACGCGTTCATCCCGACGTCGACCAACACCGGTGACACGCTGTGCCTCGATCGCAACGACACCGCGACCGGCGGATTCCGGTTCGCCGATCACGACGGATGCGTCGATCCGAACCTTCCCGAGGTGCCGCGCAACGATGGCAACACGCGGAAGGCCATCGAGTTCGTGACCCACGAACCCGGACGGGAAGCGCTGCAGATCCTGCGCCGCGGGCAGCTGATGTTCAACGGCGATCACGACGGCTTGTACGCGACGCAGAGCCTCCACGGCGATCCGGCCATTCGCACGCAGCCCTACAACTTCTTCTCGTCGACGGCCGACTGGTACTTCTACGTCGTGCTCGTGCCATCGGTGATCGGGCTCGTGTTCCTGTTCCGCGGCCCACATCCCGCCGAGCGCCGCATCGTCGCCGTCGCCACGATCTCGCTACTGGTGATCCCGCTCCTGTTGTGGGGGAACCAGCGGTTCCACGTGCCGCTGATCCCGTTCATGGCGCTCCTGGCGGCAGCGACGTTCGACTGGGTCGTACAGTCGCTCCATGCGCGTCGGGGTCCAGATGATCTTTCAGTCGTGGGGGTACGACCAGAGCGTCACTGACGGCGAGGTGGTGGCGGAGGAGATCCGTCTCGGCGAGCTGGCGGACGAGCTCGGCTTCCATGCGTTGTGGCCGGTCGAGCACCACTTCAACGACTACTCGTTCTGTCCGGACAACACGGTGTTCCTCGCCAACATGGCGGCGCGGACCAAGCGCATCCTGCTGGGCACCGGCGCGGTGATCCTGCCGTGGAACGACCCGTTGCGGGTGGCCGAGAAGATCGCGCTACTCGACCACCTCTCGGACGGGCGGGTGCTGTTCGGTATGGGCCGCGGCCTGGCCCGCCGCGAGTACGGCGGCTTCGGCATCCCGATGGACGAGTCCCGCGACCGCTTCGACGAAGCGGCCCGCATGATCCTCGACGCGCTCGACTCGGGCTACATCGAGGGTGACGGGCCGTACTTCCCGCAGCCGCGCACGCCGTTGCGGCCGGCACCCGAGCGCAGCTTCGACGGCCGCATCTACTGCGTGGCGATGTCGCCCGACTCGGTGCTCGCGGCGGCGGACCTCGGCGCCCGCATGGTGTCCTTCAGCCAGCGACCGTGGGACGACCAGGCCGTGGCCATCAACACGTACAAGGAGCGCTTCGCCGCCAACCACGGCAGCGAACCCGGGCCACCGGTCATCTGCGACTTCGTGTACTGCAACGAGGACGAAGCGAAGGCGCAGGACATGGCGCATCAGCACATCGCCGGCTACCTGCGCAGCGTGATGGAGCACTACGAGCTCGAGAGCGACCATCTGAAGAAGGCGAAGGGTTACGAGTCCTACGGGTCGTCCGTCGACGTCATGAAGGCCATCGGTCTCGAGAAGCTGTGCGACATGTACCTCGCCGTGAACGTGTGGGGCACGCCCGACCAGATCATCGAGCGGCTGCGGGCTCGCAGCGAGGTCGTCGGCGAACACGACCTGACGTGTTGCTTCCGGTACGCCGGCCTGCCGTACGAAGAAGCGGCAGCGAGCATGCGCTTGTTCGCCCGCGAGGTGCTGCCGGTCGTGCAGTCGGAACTGGTCTCGCAGTGACCGGGTCGGTCACCGTCATCACCGACGACGTTGCGTCGGTCGAGGGCGAGGTCGTCGGCACGATGGTTCGCATCGCGCCGAACATCCTCCCGGCCGCGATCGGTTGGGAGTTGAAGCCCGAGGGTCTCTGTCGTGACGACGTCTGCGTGCCGGTACGCAACCGTGATCGACTGTTCGCCGGCGATGACCTCGACCTGAGCGCGGTTGCCGAGGCGCTCGGGCGCAGGATCGTGATCGACACAGATGAGCGGGTCGCGGCACTGGCGTTGCCCAGCGAGGAGCGCCGCCGTGCATTGACCGATCATGTCGCGCCGCCGTTCACCCTTCCGGACCTGGACGGCACGCTGCATTCGCTCGAGGAGTGGCGTGGCCGCAAGAAGCTGTTGATCGCGTTCTCGTCGTGGTGAGGCTGTCGGTACGAACTGCCCGGGTGGCAGGACCTGCACGACGAGCTCGAGGGCCACGGCTTCACCGTCGTCGCGGTTGCGATCGACGAGTCTGTCGATGACGTGCGGCCGTGGGCCGAGAACATCACCTTCCCGGTTCTCATCGACCAGCAGCACGCGCTGACGGAGCTGTACGCGATCAGCAACGTTCCGACTGTTCTGTGGATCGACGAGGACGATCGCATCGTGCGTCCCAACTCCGTCGCCTTCGGCTCGGACCTGTTCAAGGACTTCACCGGCGTCGAGTCGGCGCCGCACATGGATCTCATCCGGCGTTGGGTCGTCGACGGCGCCGTGCCCGAGCTGGCGTCATCGGATCCCGTCGGTGATCTCAGCGATGACGAGGTGCGCGCCCGCCTGCACTTCCGAATCGCGACGCATCTGCGACGAACCGGGGCGAGCGACGCGGCGACTCGACACTTCACCCGCGCCGTCGACCTCGCGCCGCACGATTGGACGATCCGTCGGGCGAGCATGCCGTTGATGGGCGATGACCCGTTCGGCGAGAAGTTCTTCGAGATGGCCAGCGACTGGGAAGCGGCGGGGCGCCCGTACCACGGCATCCCCGGCGAGCGGAGCGCGTAGCTAACCGCCCCAGCGGATCGTTACCGAGTCGCGCCACTTGTCGAGCAGCGCGGTGTCGCCGGTGACGTGGAGCGTGGAGCGATCGGCGCGGTTCCACAGGAAGAGCTGCAGGTCTGACGCGGTGGCGCTGATGACGCACTCGGCTTCGTCGTGGCCGCGGGTGGTCGTCACCGTGTCGGCGATGTGGACGACCCAATCGTCATTGGTGTCGGTGGTGTGCACGCCGAGGGTGCGGGGCACGTCGGACGCGAGCCGGCCGCCGCGTCGTGTGATGAACGCGACCAACAGCTCGTCGATCCCGTCCACCGCGACGGCCGGAGGGAACGGTGTCATCGGGCCGGACGCCGATTCGGCATCGGCGCGATGGATCCCTGTCTCGTGGCACTGCCGACGCGCCCAGAACGCCAGGGGCGACGGCGCGGCCATGAACGACCAGCACTCGAGATCAGGTGGTGCCGACTCGAGCGTGCTGGCGAGGTCGGCGACGCCCTCGCGGAACCACTCGACGAGCGCAGCGTCGTCCGGATCGACCTCGGGTGGCCCGGCGGGCTCCGAGCTGGGCTTCGCGACGTTCGCCGTCGCCCAACGGTGAACCGTGCCGGTGTGACGGACGAGATCACGCATCGTCCACTCGGGACACGTGGGTATCGGTGCGTCAGGTCCCGCGGCGGCGGCCGCCTTCGCCATCAGGTCACCGTCGTCGCGCAATGCCGCGATGTGCTCACTGATCTCCACGGTCCCTCCTCAGTGCCGCCCGGATCTGGTCTTCGGGTTCCTTGCGATCGAGGTAGTCGCGCCACGACGTGATCAGTCCGTCGCTGTCCACCTCGATGATCGTCGCACCGTGCATCGTGATCGGCGTTCCATTGCCCAGCCCGCCGCCATCACGCGATCGGTAGGTCGCCCTGCCGATCCACTCGAAGACCGCCCAGTCCTCGCCACCGCGAATGGACGTGATCTCCTGACGCCAGTCCGGCATGACTGCTCGGGTCTGGCGCTGGATGTCGCGCAGGTCGTCCGTCGGTGCGTTGGCCGGATCGGCGAACGTCGCGCCCGGCGCGAACAGCTCACGGAACCCGCCCTTCGTGCTCATGTCGAGTGCGGCTTCGAGGGTGCGCGCGTATCCGTCCCAATCACGCCCGGCCATGGACGGAAGCCTTCCATGTCCCGGTCAACGGGATGCGCGTGACCACCTGGGCGGCGCGCAACAGCCAGTCGAGGACCTCGGTGTTCGGCGACTGCGGATGGATGGCGACGACCAGCCCCCGCCGCGGATGGTCGGCGAGCACCTTCCAGTGATCGGGCACGACGATCCCGGCCTCTGCGAGCCGGCGCACGACCTTGGGGCCGGACTTGTGCAGCAGTCCGATCTCCGGGTGCGGCGGCTTCTGCTTGGGCTCCGGCGCGACCCATGTGCAGACCGGTACCGGCGGACCGGATCCGGAGAAGATGCGCTCGAGGAGCGATGGGGGCGGCGGCTCGTCGTCGGGATGCACGCCGGGGCGCAGCGTGATCCATCCCGTTTGGGCCCGAGCGAGCTCGTCCATGGCGGCGACCACCGAGTCCGTGTTGGATGGCCAGAACTCGAACTCCTCCGGGGCCGCGGGCATCCCGCGTGTCTATCGTGTGGCCCCTCATGCTCGACGCCGAAACCCTGAGAGAACGTCTGACGCAGTGGCTGCCGCCACGTCTCGGTGTCGACGCCGTCACCGTCACCGAGCTCACCCCGCCGAGCGGCACCGGATACTCGAGCGAAACGTTGTTGTTCACCGCACAGTACGACGGCGAGCAGCGCCGGTTCGTCGCACGGCTGAAGCCGACTCGCCCGGGGGTGTTCCCGGAGTACGACATCGATCTGCAGTACGACGTGATGGCCGCGCTCGCCGCGAAGACGACGATCCCCGTGCCGGAGATGCTCTGGCGCGAACCGGATCCCGCGGTGCTCGACACGCCGTTCTTCGTGATGGCGCACGTGGCCGGTCGCGTGCCGTCGGACAACCCG
>DASUCS010000345.1:0-3045 GCA_036275935.1 Acidimicrobiales bacterium | reverse complement strand
CCGTGCCAGCTCGAGGGTGTGACCTCGGGATCCCAGGTGACCTGACCGTCGTAGTGAGTGTGGACGTCGACCCAGCCCGGTGCGGCGACGAGCCCGTCGCCTTCCAGCTCGCGGTGGCCGCGCTCCGCACGGTCGCCGACCGACGTGATGCGGCCGCGGTCGACGGCGATGTCCCCGACGACCGACGGTGCGCCCGTCCCGTCGACGATGGTGGCCCCCCGGATCACAAGATCGTGCATGGCGAGTGAAATTACGGCTGGAGCTCCCCTCGCGACGAATCGCCGGTCGCCAAGAAACGGTTGTCAGCGGTGGCTTCTGTGTTGCACCATTTGCGCCGGTCTGGCGGGGCAGGGAGGGCGGCACGTCCTCCTGGTCGCGTCGGCGGACGCGGCCAGGACGGACAAGCTCGTCAGCCGTTGCCGAACATCATCAGCCACTGCTCGGCCGTCTTGGGGCGGAACACGTAGTTCATCTGGCGGGTCTCGCCCATCGAGGCGAACGGGTCCATCGAGTACTGGTGGCCGGGGAACAGGATCGCGTCATCAGGGATCTTCGCCAGCTTGTGCGTGAGGCTGTCGTACATCGCGGCCGGATCCGCGCCGGGGAGGTCCATGCGCCCACAGCCCTCGAGGAACAAGGTGTCGCCCGAGACGAGGCGGCCGTCGACGAAGAAGCACTGACTACCGGGCGTGTGCCCCGGCGTGTGGATCAGCTCGATCGGGATCGCGCCCACCATCACCGTGTCGCCCGACGCGTGCTCGACGAGATCGGAGTCCGATGCGTCGGTCACGCGCTTCACCCACGGCGCCTCGTCGGCCTGCACGTGGATCGGAACGGGGTTCAGCGTGAGCAGCTCGCGCACACCCGAGATGGTGTAACCGCCCATCGACCCGCCGACGTGGTCCGGATGGAAGTGCGTCGCCAGCGCGCCGGTGAGCTTCATGCCGTCGGCCGCGAGGATGTCGAGGATGCCGCGCACGTCGTAGGCGGGATCGACGGCGATGGCCTCGCCGGTCTCGCGATCTCCGATCAGGTACACGAAGTTGACCATCTGCCGCGCCACTTGGTCCTGCTGCGCGAAGTCGCGGCCCGAGAGCAGCTGGCGGAAGTAGACCCGATCGTCCATCACTGCAGCCTACGAAACCAGTCGCGCAGCACCGCCCGGTAGGCCGCGTCGAAGCGGTCGTACTCCGAGCGAAGAGCTGCGCCCGGCCACTCCCGTCGTAGCAGCTCTTCCGGGAGCAATGGGTCGGCTTGGAAGTGACGAAGCACGGCGGCCGACACGACGAAGCCATCGGCGAGCGCGCCGGTGTCGCCGCGCTCCAGCAAGCCGACGAGCTCCGCGATCGCGTCGCGCAGCTCGTCCGCGGTTGCCGCCCAGGTCTCCTGGTCCCACAGCCGATCGACGAGGGAGGGGTCGACGTCGCGAGCGTGCAGGATCGTGCACTGCTCGCGGACGACGTCGGGCCAGACGACATCGATGTTGTCGGGCCGCAGCCACACGCCCTCCCGGAGCTCGGCGAGGCGAGCCGACTCCAGCGCCGCGCGTAGGTCGGCGCGGGCGGCGGCGTCCCGCCGTTCCTGCACCACGATCGCCATCAGCCAGCCGCCGTGCCAGCGATGGCGAGTCGCGCGGCGGCTCGCCGACTGGCGGGCCTGGCGTTCCAACAGCCGTGGGCCGGTGAGCTGGTACGCGCCGTCGTCCGCGGTGAGCTCGCCCGCCGCGACCATGCGGGACAGGGCGGTGCGAGCCGTGCCCTCGCTGATGCCGAAGAGCTCGGACACCTGCACCAGTGCTCGCCCAGGCATCCGAGGAGGCTCGGTCCCGAGCAGCGTGCTGGCGATGACCGACCGGGCGGTCAGGGAGCGGGCATTACGAGGTTGCGTCACGTGTTCAGAAACTGTAATACTTGTGGTCCATGGCCGTCACGATGCTGCCGTCGCCCGATGCCCGGCCGGAGGTGCTCCCGACCGACCGGCTCACGGCGACCGGGATGCCGGTGCCGCAGGTGCGCGCCGAGCTGCGTCGGATCCCGAATCTCGGCAACGCCTGGACGGTCACGTTCCTGTGGCTCAGCACGATCGCGATCTTCGTGGGCAGCGCGTGGATCGGCGAGTGGTGGGCGTACGTGGTGGCCTTCGTGCTCATGGGCCCGCAGTTCGCGCGCTTCGCCAGCCTCAGCCACGAGGCCGCGCACCGGCTCTTGTTCAGCAACAAGCGCATCAACGACTTCGTCGGGCGCTGGATCGTCGGCTATCCCGCGTTCGTGTCGACCGACCTCTACCGCCGCGGCCACATGGCGCATCACAAAGACGAGTTCGGACCGAACGAGCCCGACATGAACTTGTACAACGGCTATCCGATCACGAAGGCGTCGATGCGCCGCAAGCTCACGCGTGACGCATACGGCAACAGTGGCTGGAAGAACCTCAAGAGCCTGTTGCGCGGGCTGAAGTTCGAAGGCACGCGTGCGCACGCCCTGCGCGTCGTCGCGTCCCAGATCGTGCTGCTTGTCGTCTGCACGTTGTTCGGTTGGCCGCAGCTGTACGTGTTCTTGTGGTTCGCGCCATGGATGACGGAATGGCGCGTCATCAACCGACTGCGAGCGATCGCAGAGCACGGCGGGATGCAGCGATCCGATGACCGCAGACTCACGACGCACACCGTTCGTCAGTCGTGGCTGCCGAGCTTCTTCATGGTGCCGTACAACATCGGCTACCACCTGTCGCACCACGTCGACATGGGCGTGCCGTGGCGCCGGCTCCCGCAGCTGCATCGCGAGCTCGTCGCCGCTGGTTACGTGACTCCTGAGCTCGAGTACCCGAGCTACACCGCGCTTTGGCGCAAGCTGGCTTCGCGCTCGAGCTGAGCGCCCGCTGGCAGCGCCTCGCGTCGACGTGGGGTGCAGCGCCGGAGGTCGTCGACGCGGTGTATCGCGACGTGATCACGCGCTACGGCGAGCCGCACCGGCGGTACCACACGCTCGAGCACATCGCCGAGGTGCTCGAGGTGGTCGACGAGCTGGACGGCGGCGTCGAAGTCGA
>DASUCS010000344.1:0-3754 GCA_036275935.1 Acidimicrobiales bacterium | reverse complement strand
GGACGAGGTGAAGGACCGGCTCAAGAAGTCCGCGCTCGGCCTGTCGGGTGGCCAACAGCAGCGGCTCTGCATCGCGCGTGCCATCGCCGTGAATCCCGAGGTGATCCTCATGGACGAGCCGTGCTCGGCCCTCGACCCGATCGCCACCGGCCGCATCGAAGATCTGATGTCGGAGATCAAGCTCGACTACACGATCGTGATCGTCACCCACAACATGCAGCAAGCCGCTCGCGTGTCTGATCGTTGCGCGTTCTTCACGACGGAGGTGAACGAAGAGAGCGACGTGCGCACCGGCGTCCTCGTCGAGATCGATCGGACCGAGAAGATGTTCGCCAATCCGTCCGACCAGCGGACCGAGCACTATGTCACCGGTCGATTCGGGTAGTCCGATGCATCCGATGCGCAGCGGGTTCGCGGCGGAACTGGAGCAGCTCCGACTCCAGGTCGAACTGATGGCCGTGCGAGTGGATCAGAACCTCGAGCGCATGCGAGACGTGTTGGAGCGCGGCGACCTCCCGACGGTCGATCTCGCGTTGCGGGCCGATGACGAGATCGACGCGATGAACGTGTCGCTCACCGAGCGTTGCTACGACCTGCTCCGGCGCGAGGCCCCCGTCGCATCCGACCTTCGCTTCGTCGTGTCCGTGTTGCGGGTCCTGTCCGAGCTCGAACGCATCGGGGACCTCGCGCTGCGAGTCATCAAGCTCGCGCCGGACTTCGAGCTCATCGTCTCCAATCCGGCGTCGTACGACATCCTGCGTTCGATGTGTGACCAGGTCATCGACCGCTACCGCAACGCGTTGCGGGCCTGGGCGTCGTTGGACCTCGACATCGCGTCGGAACTGGCGACCAACGATCGCTCGATGGACGTGTTCTACGAACGATTGCTGAGCGAGCTCACCCATCTGAGCGGTGAGGATGTGGTCAAGATCGCGATAGCCACATTCGCCGCGGGACGCTCACTGGAACGCATCGGCGACCACGCGACCATCATCGGTGCTCGTCTGCGCTATCTGCTCACGGGGGATCCGGATCACCTCGCCGCTGAAGTCCGCTGATGCGCGCGCCGCGCCGCGCACACCCTGTGGGAGAGTAGATCGGTGATCTCGGCCTTCGTGGTCCGTGCATCTGACGGTGTTGCCATCGCCGCGGGTGTGGCGCTCGGAGTCATCCTGCTCGTGATCCTCGGGTTGGTGTGGCGTTCGAAGCGAGCCCTCGTTCGGCGCGTCGCGACGCTCTCGCTGCGCCTCGAAGAAGAGCCACCCTCGTCCGAGAGCCGTTTCCTCGAGAAGAACCTCACGCGCCTCGAGCGCGCGGTGGATGGGTCCGTGCTCGCTCGCGGTGAGGCGACGGTCGCGGTCGGCCGACTCGCGCAGGCGCTCGAGACCATCCCGCAGGGCGTCGTGATCTGTGATGACAACGGCGATGTGACATTTCGCAACCAGGCGGCCACGACGTTCTCGTCAGCGCGTCATGGAGATGCGCTCGTCGGCGCGGCCATCGAGGAGATGTTGCGCCGCTCGCTCGACGGCAGTGGCGACACCCGCACGCTCGACTTGTTCGGCCCGCCTCGGCGCACCCTCGTGGTGACCGCAACGCCGCTCGACGACCACCGCCGCACCGTCGGCGCGCTGGCGATCATCGACGATGTGTCGGAGCGCCGCCGCCTCGAGGCCATTCGTCGCGACTTCGTCGCCAACATCAGCCACGAGCTGAAGACGCCGGTCGGCGCGTTGGGGCTGCTCGCCGAGACGTTGCTCGCGGAGGACGATCCGGAGATCAGCCGCCGGCTCGCCGAGCGCATGCTCACCGAGGCGTTCCGAGTCGGTCGCACCATCGACGATCTGCTGGCGTTGAGTCGAATCGAAGCCGAGGAAGCGCCGACCCGTGAGCCGGTGCCGGTGCACTTGGTCGTTGCCGAGGCGGTCGAGCGCATGCGGCCCGCGGCCGAGCAGCAGGGCATCGACGTGCACGTTGCCGAGGCGCGCCGCAACATCACGATGCTCGGCGACCGCCGCCAGCTCGTGTCCGCGATCTACAACCTGCTCGACAACGCGGTGAAGTACAGCGACGCCGGCTCATCCGTCGAAGTGCGCGTGTCGGTCACGGCCGACGGTTCTCGCGTCGCCATCGAAGTCGAGGACCACGGGGTCGGCATACCTACCCGCGACCACGAGCGCATCTTCGAGCGCTTCTATCGAGTCGATCGCGGTCGCAGCCGCGACACGGGCGGCACCGGACTCGGGTTGGCCATCGTGCGCCACGTCGCCAGCAATCACGGTGGCGAGGTGCATCTCGCGTCGCGCGAGGGCGTGGGATCGACGTTCACGCTGGTGCTGCCGTCGGGCCCGGCCAGTGCGATGCGGGCCGGATGATCGCAAGGGAGCGTCGGTAGATGCCGGAGACGACCGTGATGGTGGTGGAGGACGAGGATTCGTTCGTCGAGGCGCTCACCGTCGGTCTGAGCCGCGAAGGGTTTCGCGTGCGCGTGGCCCGCGATGGGGCAGAGGCGTTGGACATGTTCGACGCCGTTCGCCCGGACCTCGTGTTACTGGATGTGATGCTGCCGAAGGTGTCAGGGGTCGACGTGTGTCGCGAGCTGCGCCGCCGGTCGCAAGTGCCGATCATCATGGTGACGGCCAAGAGCGCCGAGATCGACACCGTCGTCGGACTCGAAGTCGGTGCCGACGACTACGTCACCAAGCCGTACCGCTTGCGCGAGTTGGTGGCTCGCATCCGCGCCGTGCTGCGGCGCACTCCGAATGGCGACGGCGTGCAGCCGATGTCCGGCGACGCGCTGCAGGTCGGCGACGTCATGCTCGACCCCGAGGGTCACGAGGTGAGCATCCGGGGCACCGCGGTGCGCCTCCCGCTGAAGGAGTTCGAGCTGCTCGCGCTGCTGCTCGAGAACGCGGGACGGGTGCTGACCCGCGACACGCTCATCGACCGCGTGTGGGGGTCGGACTACGTGGGCGACACGAAGACGCTCGACGTGCACATCAAGCGGCTGCGGGCGAAGGTCGAGCCGGAACCGTCGAACCCGACGCGCATCGTGACGATCCGGGGCTACGGCTACAAGTACGAGGTACCGAAGATTCCCGCGTAGTCGGTCGCCCGTACCATGGCCGACGTGAGTACCGAGCAGAGCGGCTGGCGGCGGTTGTCGCCTCCTCGCGCTGGCGGTGGGGTCAAGGATCCGTTCGCGGTGGCGCCGTTCACGCGACTCGCCCGCGTGCACGCGTTCTCGGTTGCCACCGACACGCTCGTCACCGTCTCACTGGCGGGATCGCTGTTCTTCTCGATCCCGTCCGCCGCGGCGCGCGACAAGGTGGCGCTGTACCTGCTGCTCACGATGGCGCCGTTCTCGGTGGTGGCGCCGTTGGTCGGCCCCGCCATCGATCGGCTCCCCGGTGGCCGCCGGCTCATGGTCATCCTCGTGACCGCGCTACGGGCGGCCGTGTGCCTGTTCATGGTCAGCCACGTCGACGACCTGTTCCTGTTCCCGGCGGCGTTCGTCGTGCTCGTGTGCGGCAAGGCGTACGGGATCGGCAAGGCCGCGCTCGTCCCGACCGTCGTCACGGACGAGGACGAGCTGGTGCGCGCCAACTCGCGGCTGTCGCTGCTGTCGGGTGTGGTCGGTCTGGTCGTCGGCGCTCCAGCGGCGGGCCTGGTCAAGCTGCTCGGTCCCGAGAGCGCGCTGATCCTGGCCGCGATCACGTCGGGTACGGCGTCGGCCCTGGCGACGCGACTCGAG
>DASUCS010000343.1:0-12105 GCA_036275935.1 Acidimicrobiales bacterium | reverse complement strand
GTGCGCTTCCCGCGGCTCTCACCTTCGGTCACCTCGGGCAGCTCGAGCGCCATCGCCGCCACGTCGTCCAGCGTCACCGCCACGGCCGCAACGCTATGAGACCGGTACCCTGGCGTCGACGGTGAGCCGGCTGGGTGGCCGCGGCACCGGTGATCTCCCACGCATCGGTGTCGAGGAAAGTCGGGACTCCGCAGGGCAGAGTGCTGGCGTGAGCCAGGACGGGGCGACCTGTCGGTACAGGGCAACAGAGAGCAGACCGCCGATGGCGTGCCGGTTCGCCGGTCGCACAGGTAAGGGTGAAACGGTGCGGTAAGAGCGCACCAGCGTCCGGGGTGACCCGGGCGGCTCGGTAACCCCCACTCGGAGCAAGGCCAAGCAGAGGATGGCTGGCCCGGTCGACATCCTCAGGTGGGCCGCACAGATGGATGGCCACCGGTTCGTTCGCAAGAGCGAGCTACAGAATCCCGCTTACAGGCCGGCTCACCGTCACCCAACCGTTGCCGCTGTTCTACGCACCGCGTGCTCGGTGGCCCGGGCGTTGCCGGGGCTCGCTCTCGAGCCGGCCTGAACGCAGCTCTGGTCCGAATCTTGCGGTAGGGACACAAATCGTCGTCGTCGAACTTCGAAGCGTGAAACGACTTGTCTTCGGCCTCATTGCCGTTACCGCACTCACCCTGTCCATGATCTCGGTCGGATCGTCGGCCACGGCTGCCACCAACGGCATCCACCCCGGCGACCAGACCTACACCAACGGCGCCCAGTGCACCGCAAACTTCGTCTTCAGCGACGGCACCAACACGTACCTCGGTCAGGCCGCGCACTGCTCGAGCACCGGTTCCAACACGGACACGAACGGCTGCACGACCCAGTCGCTGCCGCTCGGCACCGCGGTCACCATCCTCGGCGCCAACCATCCCGGCACGCTGGTCTACAACTCGTGGATCGCCATGCAGAACGCGCACGAGACGGATGCCGACACGTGCGCGTACAACGACCTCGCCCTGATCAAGATCGACCCCGCGGACGTCGGTCAGGTCGACGCGAACATCCCGCACTGGGGTGGACCGACGGGGCTCAACACCGCGGGCACGACCTCCGGCGACTTCGTCTATTCCTACGGCAACTCGATCATCCGGCTCGGCGTCACCGCTCTGAGCCCGAAGGTCGGCATCAGCCAGGGTGACGACGGCAACGGCTGGACGCACGTCGTGACCACCGTGAGCCCCGGTATCCCCGGTGACTCCGGCAGCGCGTTCCTCGACTCCACCGGCAAGGCCCTCGGCGTGCTGAGCACGCTGTCTGTCGGTGTTCCGGGCGGCGTGCAGAACAACGTGAGCGATCTCAACAAGGCGCTCAACTACATGCACAGCCACGGTGGCCCGAGCGCGACGCTCGTGCTCGGATCCGCCGCGTTCGACGGCACGCCTGTCCCGGTCGATGCGAACCATCCGGTCGACGATCCGGTCGGCGGTTTGCAGAACTTCCTGGGTCTCTGACCTCTCTCCGGCGCGGCAGCGGGGACGGACACGCCGACCCGCTGCCGCCGGCCGGGCGCAACGCCGGCCTGCGGACTACAGGTCGCAGGCGTCGCCTTCGCACGCGGCATCGGTGTCGGTGTCGCCGATGATCTCGATGGGGTTCGCGGCGGACCATGCTCGCTCCAGCACCTGCAACAGCGTCTCTGGCGCCTGCGCGCCAGGAACCGCGAAGCGACGGTCGAACACGAAGTACGGAACGCCGGTTGCGCCCATCTCCATCGCCTCGGCTTCCTCCTCGCGCACCTCACGTCCGAACTCTCCACTGTTCAACACGCGACGGGTGTCGGACTCGGCGAGGCCGACATCCGCGGCGAGCTTCACCAGCGTCTCGCGGTCGCCGATCGGATGGCCTTCCGTGAACGTTGCGAACAGCAGACGTTCTTTCAGTTCGTTCTGCAGGCCCTGCGACGCCGCGAAGTGCAACAGGCGATGCGCGTCGAGCGTGTTGCCGGCGCGGAGATCATCGAAGCGGAAGTCGATGCCGGCTTCGGCGCCCGCATCCACGATCCGCTGGATGCTCGACCGAGCCTGTGCCTCGGAGATGCCGTACTTCCGAGCGATGCGTTCGGGATAGCTGCCGGAGCGCTCGGGCGGTGCATTCGGGTCGAGCTCGTACGCCCTCCACACGATCTCGACGGAATCCCGGTGTGCGAACCGATCCAGTGCCTGCTCCAGGTGGCGCTTGCCCACGAAGCACCAAGGGCACACGACGTCTGACCAGATCTCGATCCTCATCGTGGCCAGTCAACCGCATCGGGCTCGAGAATCATCCCTTCACCGGCTCGTCCGCTCACCGGAGCCGGGCGCGCACCGGCAGTTGGTTGAGGCCACGGATGACCATGCGGGTGCTCCACACGGGTTCGCCGGCGAGCTCGAGGTCGTCGAAGCGGTCGAGGATCGCGGCGAACATCGCCTCGGCCTGCATGCGGGCGAGGTTCTGACCCAGACAGGAGTGGACCCCGGCACCGAACTGAAGGTGGTTGCTCGCGTCGGCGCGGGTGATGTCGACGTCGTCGACGGTCGGACCCCACTGCGCCTCGTCGCGGTTGGCCGAACCCGGCGACGCGTAGACGACGGCGCGGGCGGGGATCGTGGTGGAACCCGATGGCGTGTCGAAGGTCGTGTCGCGCATGGCAATGCGGCGGACGAACTGATTCGGGCCGTCGAAGCGCAGTAGCTCCGTCACCGCGTTGCGCAGCAGCGATCGATCCTCGTGGAGCAGCTTCCACTGATCGGGGAAGTCGAGCAGTGCGCGCGTGCCGTTGCCGACGAGGCCCGCCGTCGGTTCGTGCCCGGCGACGTACAGAGTGACCAGCTGCGCGAGCAGCTCCTCGCGCGTGAGGCTGTGCCCGTCTTCTTCGGCGTGGATCAGCACGGACAGGACGTCGTCGTCGTCTCGTCCCCGCTTGGCGTCGATGAGGTCTTCGAGGTAGCGCATCATCTCGTCGAACTCCGCCCGCAGCCGCTCGCGCTCGTCGGGATCCATGACCGGGTCGAGGTTGCGCGCGATGCCGTTCACCCACTGGCGGAACACGGGGTGGTCCTCCTCCGGGATGCCGAGCATCTGGCAGAAGATCTCGACCGGAAGGGGATAGGCGAACTCGCCGATCAGGTCGAGCTCGACTGTCGCGCCGCGTCCGTGCGTCGCAACGAGCGTGTCGACGCGCGCGGCGACGCGCTCGCGGATCAGCTGCTGGAAGCGCTCGAGCTCTTTCGGGCGGAACGGCTTGGCGATGAGCTTGCGCAGGCGGGAGTGGTCGGGGTCGTCGAGCAGAACGAGCGTCCGACCGCCGGTGCCTCGGTCACGGTTCTCGATCTCGTTCGTGGTGAGTGGGGTGGGGTCGGCGTTGTCGATCTCGGACGAGATCGTCGAATCGCGCAGCAACGCGTCGACGTCCGCGTAGCGCGTGACGACCCAACCATGCAGGAGTTCGCTGTAGTGGACGGGATCGTGCGCGCGCAGCCGGCGGTACTGGTCGTACGGCCAGTCGATGAAGCCGTCCTCGAGCGGGTTGAAGGCGACCGTCGTCGAGCTGTCCGTCACCGACCGAACCTCGCGGCCGCGAACGCGGGACAGCGCAACGCGTCGTCCGGGATGTCGTCGGCGGGCAGCGCGTCGTCGACCTCTGCGGGCGTGGGGCCGTACTGGTCGGCGAGCCGTTCGAGCAACGGCCAGTCGAAGCCGTACAGCTCCGCGGCGTTGACGCCGACCATGCGCCGCACCTCGTCCTCCGGCACGCCCGCGAACGCCATGCGCAGATGCGTCCGGGAGTACGGCCAGCAGCCTTCGAGGTGGGGGAAGTCGCTACCCCACATGATCCGGTCGACGCCGACTTGGTCGCGCAGGGCGACTTCGTGGCGGCGGATGAAGCTCGACCCGAGGTGGCACTGGCGCTTCCAGTACTCCGTCGGCGACAACGACAGCTTCTCGACCGCGCCGGTCGCGCCGAACTTCGCCTCCTGCGACCCCGCGGCGCCGCCCGTGCCGGACAAGCGGCCGCGGTAGTAGTCGAGGCGGGTCAGCTCCTCGGGGATCCACGCGGTGCCCTGCTCGGTGAAGACGAACTGCAACCGCGGGTGGCGCTCCATGACGCCCGAGAAGATGAGGTGCCACAGCGACCGGTGCGCCCACCACACCACCTCGAGCAAGAACATCGTCTGCGCCGCCGGGTACGGCCCCATGTCGGGGACCGCGCTGCCGCTGTGATGGTTGATCGGCAGACCCAGGTCTTCGCACGCGGACCAGATCGGTTCGTAGTCAGGGGCGTACAGCGGCGGGACGCCCGACCCGGGCGGCGCGCCCGGTAACAGGACGCCACCGGTCAGCCCGTTGGCCTTGGCCCATTCGATCTCGCGAACTGACGCGTCGACGTCGTGCAGCATGATCTGCGCGATGCCCGCGCGCCGTCCGGGAGCTTGGCTGCAGAAGTCTGCGAGCCAGCGGTTGTGCGCCTGGAGGCCGGCCCAGCGCTTGGCGAGGTCGCCGTCGCTCGCCCCCGGCGGCTGCTCGACGAGCGAACCCTTCGGGAAGAACGGCGGCACCGTGTTGGGGAAGATCACTTCGGCGACGACGCCATCGGCTTGCATCTCGTCGAGCCGTCGTTCCGAGCTCCAGTTGCGGTCGGCGTCGTCGCCCATGTTGTCGGCGTACGGGTTCTCGAATGTCGATGCCCACCGGTCGAACTCGTCGTGGAGGTTCGACGCGAGGAACGGCCGGTAACCGAGCACACTCGCGCCGCCGTGACAGTCGGCGGAGATCACGACGTAGTGGTCGGTGGTTGCGCCCATCAGCGCGCTCCCGCGGGCGCCGGAGCGGGCCCGCCGCGAAGGCCCGGCCAACGGCTCCCGCTGATGACGTCGGCGTGGGGCCAGAACGCGACCGGGTCGAGGGGACCGCCGTTGGTGATGTTGCGAGCTTTCGGCTGGTGGGTCACGAGCTGCGCTCGGCCTGGTTCGCACATCGGGAGGTGTCGGGCGATCGGATCCCATGGGCTGTCGCGCAGCACGAGCTCGCCGTCGACGTCTTCGATGTGTCGCTGCTCGAACGTCGTCGCGACATCGACGACGTGCGGCGGGAAGTCGTACGCGCCTTCGGCGCCGCCGATGGCCCGCGAGTACTTGACCCACCACTCATGGTCGACGAAGTCGCCCTCGCGCGGTGATGCCTCACCGGTGACGGTGCCGGTGAACTCGACGAACGTGTAGCCCTGGTGACTCGCCCGCGCCGTGACCTGGTCGCCGAAGCGGAAGTACGCGAGGTCGCACAGGAACTTGGGTTGGCCATTGGTCTCGGAGCTGATGTGCACCGCCGACTCCTGGTCGATGCCGAGGCCCACGGTGTACTGGCCGGCGACGCCCCGCCACGCCGCTTCGACCTTGACGCTCACGCCGAGCTCCGGCTCACCCAGCACGGGCACGCAGTAGAAGGCGACCGTCACGACGGGATCGAGTGGTTCGAGCCCGGGGGGCAGCAGCGCTGCGGCCTTGGCCGGTTCGGTCGTGTAGGTGACGACGAGCTTCGGCCAACCGCTGATCTCGCCGGGCCGGTTCATCGGTGCGTTTGTCACGAACGGCTCCTCTTGGTGGACGGCACGTGGCGATCGACGACCGCGCGCAGGGTTTCGGTGGTCAGCGCTTCGAGGTCGCAGCCCGACCAGAGCGCGTCGTCGCGATCGCCAGGACGAGCGGCGTAGTCGCGCAGCGTCAGTACGAGCGACCCGGTCACGACGACGAGGATCGAACGGATCGCGTCGGCCAGCGCCGCCCCGCGCAGCCCCGCCGCTTCGAGCTCGACGACGAGCGCGGCTTCCAGACCCGCGAGCAGTCGCGCGCTCGTGCCGGTCTGGTGCGCGAGAGAAGTGATCGCTCGTTCCTCGACCGCACCGGCATAGATGTGCTGCGCCGCGGCCAGCACACGGGCTCGCGCCGTGCGACCGTCGATCGGTCGTTCTGCGAGCCGTTCGGCCTGGGAGTCGATGACCGCGGCGACGAGGTCGTCGCGGCTGCCGACGTGCCAGTAGATCGTCGGGGTGCCGACGTCGAGGGCGGTCGCGAGCCGGCGCATCGTCAGCGCGTCAGGGCCCTCGCGCCGGACGAGCTCACGCGCGACGGAGACGACCTCGTCGCGGTCCAGCTTGGTGACCGTCTTGGCCATTGACCGTTGCGCCCCCCGACCCGGTCTGTAACAGTGTCACACGAAACCTAGAACACCGTCATAGGAACAGCAAGGGGGGGCCATGTCCGGACCGGTGGACGGCATCGATCAGAGCGACGCCCCGTACGTCATCGTCTCTTCCGACACACACGCAGGGCTGCCAGTCGACGAGTACCGCGACTACCTCGAACCGTCGGTGCACGCGGAGTTCGACGAGTGGCTCGCGACGCGGCATCAGCACCGCACGATGGTCGAAGAGGTCAACGGCGAGTACGTCGAAGGGTGGGAGCGGGACAACGAGATCGGACTGCGCGGTGCGTTCGATCCGACGGTGCGCGACAAGGTGCTCGACGAGGACGGCGTCGCTGGTGAAGTGATCTTCCCGGACGGTGATGCCGTCACCGGGATGGAGGCGCCACCGTTCGGCGCAGGCCTGCAAGCGGGGATGATCACCGATCCGCGTCTCGCGTGGGCCGGCGCGCGCGCCCACAACCGTTGGCTCGAGGAGTTCTGTGCGACGAACCCGCCGCGCCGCGCGGGTGTCGCGCTCGTACCGGTCACACACGGCGTCGACGAATCGGTGAAGGAGATCGAGGCGCTGGCCGGCAAGCCCGGGATCAAAGGGATCCTCATCCCGACCATGTGGCACGACAAGCCGTCCTACGGCCACGCGTCGTACGACCCGGTCTGGGCCGCGTGCGCCGAGGCGGGGCTCGTCGTGCACACGCACTCCGGCGAGGCCGACATGGTCTCGTACAACGAGAACATGGCTCAGTTCATGCTGGAGGTCGCGTTCTGGACTCACCGTCCGCTGTGGCAACTGCTGCTGGCCGGCAAGTTCGATCAGTTCCCGAACCTGAAGTACGCGCCGGTCGAGTGCGGCTCGTGGTGGGTCGGCGACCTGCTCTTCAAGACCGACGTGATGTTCGGCGGCACGAACTGGAAGGTCAAGAAGATGTCGGCCCACACCAAGGGCACGATCCAACGCCTGCCGTCCGAGTACTTCGGCACGAACGTCTTCATCGGCGCGTCGGCGATGAGCAAGCCCGAGATCCGGCGCCGGTACGCCAATGGTGTCGACGCGCTGATGTGGGGGACGGACTACCCCCACCCGGAGGGCACGTGGCCGAACACCGCCACGCGCCTGGCGACGGACTTCCGTGCAGTACCCGTCGAGGAGACGCGGCTGCTGCTCGGACTCAACGCGATCCGCTGCTACGACCTCGACCTCGAGTCGCTGTCGGGCATCGCTGCCGACATCGGACCGCGTCCGAGTGAGCTCAACCAAGACCTCGACCAACGCACACCACCCGACGCGATCCGCGAGGCGCGGTTCTGGTTCGACGACTACGGCATCGAGTGGCGCGCATGAGCGACCTTGCGCCCATCGAGCTCGACGGCGCTGTTGCGGTCGTGACCGGCGGCGCCGGCGGCATCGGTCGCGGCATCGTCGGCGCGCTGCTACGCCGCGGTGCGTCGGTCGCGATCGCCGACGTCGAGAAGGTTGCCATCGACACCGCCGTCACCGACCTCGCGTCGCTCGGTTCCGTATCGGGCCACCAAGTCGACATCACCGACGAGGAGCAGGTCGCCGCGCTGGCCGACGCCGTGTACGACGAGCACGGGCACGTCGACCTGCTGTTCAACAACGCCGGCGTGACCTCCGGTGGCGGCGGCAAGCCGTGGCAGCAGGAGCCGAACGACTGGCGCTGGTGCTTCGGCGTCAACGTCTTCGGCTTGGGCATCTGCACCTCGACGTTCGTGCCGCGCATGATCGACGGCGGCCGGCCCGGCCAGATCGTCAACACCTCGTCAGGCGACGGCGGCTTCGCGCCCGTTCCGATGGCGTCGGTGTACGCGGCGTCGAAGGCGGCGGTCAGCTGCTTCACCGAGGCGCTCCATCACAACCTGGTGTCCGAGGGGACGCAGCTGCGGGCGTCGGTCTTCTATCCGTCTGGTGGGTTGCTCCGCACCGGTTTGTTCAGCGCGGCCCGCAATCGCCCGGACAACTTGGCGCGCCGTGGCCCCGGCACGGGACGGGCGAGCATGACGTTCGACGAGATGAAGGCGATGCTGGCCAAGGCCGGCCGTGACGTCACGGAGGCGGATCTCGACGAGCTCGGCGACTTCGCGGTCACCGAAGCCGCCGCCCGCCGGTACATCATCGCCCGCGACCTCGACCAGACCGTCGCGCTGCTGCACCGCCGGGCGGATGCGATCGGGAACCGCGAGATCCCACCTCATCACGGCATGCCCCTCTGACCGCAGCCAAAATCGCGTCATCGAGGAGATCGTCGGTCGCGACGACGTCGTCGCCGAGCTGGTTGCAGCCGCCGAGAGCGCTCGACGTGGCGCGGGCGGCGTCGTGCTGCTCACCGGCGAGGCGGGGATCGGCAAGACGAACGTCGCCCGGGCCGTGGCCGACCGTGTACGCGGTGATCTCCACGTGTCGTGGGGCGTGTGCCCTGACGACGAGGGCGCGCCACCCTTCTGGCCCTGGTACGCGCTCCTCGATGTGGACGCGACCGACGACGTCCCCCGACTCGACCTCGCGCTCGGGGCCCAGCGCTTCGAGCTCCTCACATCACTTGCACGCGACGCGGTGGATCGAGCGCGAGAGCGACCCTGCCTTCATGTGATCGAAGACGTGCAGTGGGCCGACGTCGCGTCTGTACGTCTGCTCGGTGCCGTCGCCGCGTCAGCGTTCGATGCTCCCCTCCTCGTCATCGCGACGCTGCGCACCGGGGAGCCCATCTCGCCTGAGCTCGACGCCGCGCTTGCAGACGTGCGCCGCCGCGCCCAGGTTCGTGATCTGCCGCCACTGAGCGACAACGCGATCGCAGGACTGGCCGAAGCCCTGGACGCCGAAGCCGACGACCAGCTCGTCGCGCTGATCCGAGCCCGTACCGGGGGCAACGCCCTCTTCGTCACCGAGCTCCTTCGCACCATCCCCCGTGGAGCGACTCGCAAGGCCGGCATGGACACGATCGTCGATGCGGTGCCCGGGCGTGTGAGCGACGTCGTCGCCCACCGAATCGCGCTCCTGCCCGTGCCGGTGACCGACATGCTGACGACGGCCGCGGTCATCGGTGCCGAAGGACGCACCGCGACCCTCGCCGCTGCGCACGGTGTGGACGTCCCCGCGTTGCTCGAGCTGCTCGACCAGGCCCGGGCAACGCATCTCCTCGACGTCGCCACGTCCACGCGGTGGGCGTTCCGCCACCAGATCATCCGCGACGCCATCTACGGCCGCGCGCCGGCCGTCGAACGAGCACGACGGCACGCCGAGGTTCTCGACGTCCTGGCCGCCGACCCGTCGACCCCCGTCGGCGTGCTCGCGCATCACGCGCTGGCGGGGCTACCGGTCGTGGACAGGAATCGGGCCGTCACCCTGGCCGCGGACGCCGGCGAGGACGCGTTGGCTCATCACGCCTACGAGGAGGCCGTGCGGTGGTTCAGTCGCACGCTCGACGTCGCGCCGCCCGACCGCTCCGCGGCGTGGCGCGCCGACGTGCTGCTGTGCGCGGGCGAGGCCCATCGCCAGCTCGGTGCCATCGCCGCGGCGCGCGATGCCTTCGTGCGCGCCGCCGAGCTGACCGACGAACCCGAGCTGCTCGCGCGCGCTGCGCTGGGTTACGCCGATCCGGGCGCCGATCTCGGGATCGCGTACCGCACCGATGATCCGATGACCGCGCCCTTGCTCGAACGGGCCATCGCCGCGCAGCCACCCGGCGACGCGCCGACAACAGTCCAACTCGAGGCGCGACTCGCCGCGGTCCTGTACTTCTCCGACGACCCGGCACGAGCGCGCCAGCTCGCCGAGTCGGCGCTCACGCGCGCTCGCCGCAGTGGCGATCTCGGCGCGCTCGGCGCGGCGACGGCGCTCTTCCACGACGCGTTCGTCGTCGGGCAGGTGGACCTGGACACGCAGCTGGCGGAATCCGCGCAGCTGCTCGACTGGGCGCGCGCCACTGGATCGACCGCGGCGCTGCTCACGGCGCACCGGGCTCGGGTGTTCGATCTGCTCGCCGCAGGTGATGTCGCCGCGATGGACTCCGAGATCCTTGCGTTCACCCGACTCGAGGAGCGGCTGGGGGTGAACGCCTACCGGTGGTGGCCCGCACTCTGGTCGGCTGGCCGCGCGTTGCTGGAAGGTCGTCACGACGTCGCCGAGCAGCGCGCGGCAGCCGCGTTGGAGATCGGGACGGACTCGTTCTCGTCACTCGCGCTTCTCAACTGGGTGTTCCTTCACTTCTTCCTGTGTCGGGAGCAAGGCCGGCTGGGCGAGCTCGAGCAGGGGACGCGCGACTACGCGGCCGCGCGCGCCGACATCCCTGCGCTACGCGTCGCACTCGCGTTCCTGCTGGCGGAGACCGGTCGCGTCGATGAGGCTCGAGCTGCACTCGCACAGTACGACGAGCAGCTGCTGGACTCGTTGCACGATCGCAACTGGCCGGCGTCGTGGTTCCAGCTGGCGCGCGCCGCATCGATCGTGGGTGACCAAGAGCTCGCGGCGAGACTGCTCGCACCAGCGCGCCGTCCGAGCGAGCGTTGCGTCCAAGTGTCACTCGCAACCGCATGCCTCGGGGCGAGCGACCTGGCGGTGGCGTGGCTGCAGCACACGGTCGGTGACCTCGACGCCGCCGATGCGTCATACCGATCCGCGCAGGATCTGAATGCCCGTATCGGTGCCCGTAGCTGGCTGGCGCAGGGGCAAGCCGATCACGCGCGTTTGCTCGAGCAGCGCGACGGCCCGGGAGATCGTGAGCTGGCCGCGCAACTTGCCGATCGTGCCCGGCGGGCTGCGAACCAGATCGGTCTCGCGCCGGTGCTCACCCGAGACCTCGTGCGTGCGGAGCTCAAACCGGCAACCTTCCGTCGCGCCGGTTCGATGTGGGAGGTCGTGTACGGCGAACGCTCGGTGCGCCTTCCCGATGCTCGCGGCTTGCGTGACCTCGCGTATCTGCTGGGTCGACCCGGCGAGGCCGTGTCCGTGCTCGAGCTGGCGCATGAACCCGGCGCCGACGCGAACGCGACCCGCGGGGCTGCGGTGCTCGACGACCGGGCGCGCCGGGAGATCCGTGAGCAGCTGCGTCGCCTCGACGACGACGAAGCCGACGCGGAAGCAGCGGGGGACGCGGCGCGCGCCGCGGTCGCCCGTGAACAGCGCCAAGCGCTGGCCGAGGCGGTGGCGCGCGATTTCGGGCTCGGCGGTCGTAGCCGCACGCTCGGTGACCCCGTCGAGCGGGCCCGCAAGACCGTCTCGACGCGTCTGCGGCGGACCATCGCATCCGTGGCTCGGGAGCATCCGGATCTCGGGCGCCATCTCGAGCGATCGATCGACACGGGTGCGTGGTGCGCCTACCGGCCCGCCGAGCCTCTGCGGTGGGACACCTGAGTGTCGCGACGCGACATCGCGTGTCGCGCCTTTCCTCGTGAGCGCGGGCGACGCGCTCGGATCACTCACGAAGGGGAGCCCATCATGCAGAGCCTCGAGATCAACGACTTCTCCGCACCCGACGAAGTCCGCAGTCCCGATCCGCACGCGACCATTCACGTCGTGAAGATCGCCGGCGGCGAGATCGGCCGCTACACGTTCCAGCCCGGCTGGCGCTGGTCCGAGCACATCAAGCCGATCGTCGGTGGCGACTCGTGCCAGACGAACCACATCGGCTACCTCGTGTCAGGTCGAATGGGGGTGTCGACCGACGACGGCGCCACTGGTGAGGTCACGCCCGGTTCCGTGTACCGCATCGCCCCCGGCCACGACGGCTGGGTGATCGGCGACGAGCCCGTCGTCGTCATCGAGTTCCAGGGTGCGGCCACCTACGCCAAGGGCTGACAGAACGCCCTCACGGACGGAGGACGGCGACCTCGACGGATTCGTCGCGGCCGCGCACCTGGACGACTTCC
>DASUCS010000342.1:0-9649 GCA_036275935.1 Acidimicrobiales bacterium | reverse complement strand
TGGTCGGCTTCCTTCAGCGTTCGCCACAGGTGATCGCGCAGCAACGGGTGGCACGAGTAGGTCGCGCCGTTCCCGTGAGCCTCGATGATGCCCTTTCGGTGCAATGCCGCCAGTCGTTGGGGTGCCGTGTCGTCGGTTGTGACCCACGCGCACAGGCGCGCGTCGAGTCTGTCATTCACCGACGTCCTTGCCAGGAAGTCGAGCTCATCCGTGTCCAGTTGGCTGATGACTTCGGCGCGGAGGTACGCGGCGACGTGGCGGTCGTCGCCGCCGAGCACCTCGACGTACGTGAGGACGTCCTCGACGTCACGCATCGCGATCAGTGCAGAGCTCAAGCCCGCCGCCCAACCGCCTGTGCGCTCCCACAGGGGATGCGTGTCCGCCGACGTCATTCCGCCGAGCCCACGACGCACGAGGAGCTCGGCCTCGTACTCGGTGAACGTGAGGTCACCACTTGTGAAACGCGCGATCGGATCGCGGCCCAGTTGTTGGACGTCGTCATCACTCCATGGCTGTCGCCGCGAGGCAACGACATGAACCTCGGGCCCGAGGACCTCGAGGAACTCGACGAGATCGCTGGTTGCGAACGGCCGAGCGAGCGGCTCCCGTTCGTCGATGACGAGGACGGTCCCCTCGGGGCATGCGCACTCGGGCGGCGGCGTCATCGTCGGCAGGAGCCGCACCGTCTCCGGATGAGCGGAACGAAGTTCCTGCAACAGCGCGGACTTGCCGAACCCGGCGGGCGCGGAGACAAGCGTCACCCGGTTGGTGGTCGCGGCATGCAGTCGTTCGCGCAGCGCTCTGCGCTCGACCGTCCCGAAGTGAACGGGTTGGCTGCGGTGCGCGCCTGTGCCCACGGCCACGGCGCCCATGTCCCGTGGAGGGCTCACGTCGCCAACGCGGCTTTGCTGCTCGGGTCCCCACCCATGTGCTGTCCTCGAATCGGTTGCTGGGGTCGATTCGGCGTGCGAGCCGCAGTCTTGCACCGACATGTGCTGGCGTCATCCGTCGCGTGTGAGAATTGTGGGCGGGT
Source organism: Acidimicrobiales bacterium (assembly GCA_036275935.1). GTDB lineage: Bacteria > Actinomycetota > Acidimicrobiia > Acidimicrobiales > JACDCH01 > DASUCS01. The sequence continues at coordinate 8,616 of DASUCS010000342.1, read as the reverse complement.
TGACCCTCAGCGCGGGGCGGATCGAGTGGTCGTGCCGGGATGTCCGAATCGGTCGCCGCGCGGCGTCGTTCCGAACGGTCGCGGACGACCCCGGTGAGGGACAATCACGTCGTGGGCGGGCCTCCAGTGGTGACGCGTGCAGGTCAGGTGCACCGCGGGATCCACGTGTTCGCCTCCGATCGCGACGAGCCGCGGGCGCGACGGCCGACGGACATCGCCCTGGTGCTGCTCAACGCGCTCGGCTTGGTACTCCTCGTGATCGCCGCCCGCGCCGGCGGCGTGCTCGAAGACGACATCGACCAGCTCGTCGCACATCTGCCACTTCTGCTGGAAGGGCTCTGGAACTTCGGCGTCGACCTCGTCGTGGTGTGGGCGCTGGGGCTGGTCGTCGCCGCCGTGATGTCGCGTCGGGTGCCACTCGCACGCGACAACGTGCTGGCGGCCGCCATGGCGCTCGTCGGCTGTTCGATCGCCACCTTCGTGACGGGCAGCCCCCGCATGTCGGTCGCTTCGCAGCTCACCGCGTCGGGCGGCCCGCCGTCGTTCCCGGCGCTGCGGCTGGCGATGGCGACCGCGATCATCATCACCGCGTCGCCGCATCTCGGTCGTCCGCTTCGCTACTCCGGTCGCTGGATCATCGGGCTCGCGAGCGTCTCGACGATCGCGCTCGGGGTCGCGCGCGTCGGAGGTGTGCTCGCCGCGCTCGCGATCGGCACGATCGTCGCCGCAGTCGTGCATCTCGTGTTCGGATCGCCCGGTGGGCGGCCGAGCGTCCCCCGCGTCGAGGAGATGTTGAACGCGCTCGGGTTGCAGGTGCACGACCTGCAACCGGCCCTGCTGCAGCCGGAGGGCGTGTGGATCGTCGACGCGTGCTTGCCCGATGGTTCTCCCGTTCGCGTGAAGGTGTACGGACGCGACGCGTGGGACGGGCAGTTCGTCATGTCGTTGTGGCGGTTTCTCTGGTATCGGGATGCAGGAAGCACGATGCCCACCACGCGAGTGCAGTTGGTGGAGCACGAGGCCTTCCTGATGCTGCTCGCACGCCAGGCAGGAGTCAGCGCACCCGCCGTCGTCGCAGCCGGCGGATCGCATTCGGGCGACGCCGTGCTCGTCGTCAGCGCGGACGCAGTCCCACTCGACTCATTGCGGTCCGTCGACGACGCGGTCGTGCGGCAACTCTGGCACGAGCTCGACACTGCGCACGCCTCCGGCATGTCACTTGGCCGCGTCGACCCGGACTCCATCGGTGCCGACACCGCGGGGCGAGCCTCGCTCCTGGACTGGGCAGGGGGACGGACCGGGCCGACCGCTGAGCAGAAGTTGCAGGACGGCGCGCAACTGCTGGTCTCCACGGCAATGGTCGTCGGTGACGACCGTGCGATCGCGGCGGCGTCCGACGCCCTCGGCATCGAGCGACTGGAGGCCTTGTTGCCATACCTGCAGGTAGCCGGGATGTCGAGCAGCTTGCGGCGAGTCAGCGACGAGCGGGACTACGACCTGAAGGCGTTGCGCACGGCCACCGCCACACACATCGGCGTCGAGCTCCCTGACCTCGTGAAGCTGCGCAGGGTCACGGTCGGGTCCGTGTTGCAGCTCGCGCTGCTGCTCTTCGCCAGCCTCGCGTTGATCGACGCGTTGTCCTCGATCGATTTCGCCGCGGTCGGCGACGAGTTCCGCGAGATGACCCTCGGTGCGGTGTTCGTCGGTCTGGGGCTCGCGCAGGTCGCACGAGCATCAGGTGCGTTCTCCAATCAAGGAGCGTCACCTGCGCCCCTGCCGTACGGACCTCTCCTTCAGCTGCAGTTCGCGATCGCGTACATCAACATGGCCGTACCGTCGACTGCCGGGCGGCTCGCGCTCGTCGTGCGCTTCTACCAGCGAGTCGGCTCGACCGCGGTCACTGCCCTTGGTGCCGGGGCACTCGACAGCGTCTCTAACTTCGTCGTTCAGGTCGCCCTGGTCGTGCTCACGCTCGGATTCGGCCTCGGCTCGATCCAGTTCGACCTCACGACCACGCTCTCGCAGCTCCCCAGCGGGCTGCTGCGACTCGTGACCGTCGTGGTGGTCGCGTTCGTCGCCGCGGTGATCGTCGTGCTGCTCGTTCCGAGCCTTCGCCGGCGCGTCATGCCCGCGGTCGACAAGTTCCGTGAAGGCCTCGTGGTCCTCAAGAACCCCCGCAACGCCGTACTGCTGCTCGGAGGGAACCTGCTCGTACAGGTCGGCTACGCGCTGTCGCTCGGTGCATTCGCCGAAGCCACTGGCAACCGCGTCGGCCTCTTCGATCTGCTGCTCATCATCAACCTGGTCGGCACGTTCGCGAGCCTCATTCCCGTGCCCAACGGCATGGGGGTGATGGAGGCGGGGCTCACGGCCGGTCTCGTGGCCGCCGGCGTTCCCGAGCCCGCCGCACTCGCGGCCGCGCTGTCGTACCGCGTGTGCAGCTCGTACCTCCCGCCGGTGTGGGGCTTCTTCTCGATGCGCTGGTTGCAACATCATGAGTACTTGTGACCCTGACGGATGGTGACGACGGCAAGCTGCGATGCAGTTGGGGCGACTCGACCGCGGAGTACCGCGCCTACCACGACACCGAGTGGGGCTTCGGCGTCACCGACGACCAGCGACTCTTCGAGAAGCTGTGCCTCGAGGGCTTCCAGTCCGGCCTGTCGTGGCTGACGATCCTGCGCAAGCGGGAGGCGTTCCGGTCAGCGTTCTCCGGCTTCGACTTCACGGAGGTCGCAGCGTTCACTGATCACGATGTCGAGCGCCTGCTCGGCGACGCGGGAATCGTGCGCCACGCCGGCAAGATCCGCTCGACGATCAACAACGCACACCGCGCCATCGAGCTGGCCGACGAGTTCGGATCGCTCGCGTCGTACTTCTGGCCGCGGGCGTCGTTCGGGCCACCGCCGACCGCGATCCAGTCGACGTCACCGGAGTCGGTCGCGCTCGCGAAGGACCTCAAGCGTCGCGGCTGGACGTTCGTGGGGCCCACCACGGTCTACGCGTTCATGCAGGCAATGGGACTGGTCAACGACCATGCCGACGGCTGCTGGGTCCGCGACGAGGCGGAGAAGAGCCGCCGCCGCGCCGCCCGAGCTCGAGCGCGAAACTCGCGGGAGTGAGCATGACCGAGCAGCCCCGCATCCTGGAACCGCAGTGCGAGTGGACGGCCGAGGAGATGGCCGACGAGTCGCTCTGGACGGAGCAACTGGACAAGGACGAGTGCGAGGAGCTCGACGCCGCGCTGCGTCACGCGTTGGCGAAGTCGGACGATGTGCTCGAGATCGGACGCGACGACTTCCCGCTGCCCGACCTTCAGACGCGGTTGCTCGACATCGAACGGGAGCTGATCAACGGGCGGGGTTTCGTTCGGCTGCGCGGTCTCGACCGTGAGCGGTACTCGCAGGCCGAGATGGAGATCATCTACTGGGGCATCGGCATGCACCTCGGCTTCCCTTGGCCTCAGAACAAGTACGGGCACGTGCTCGGCGACGTGACCGATCAGCAGAAGGCGGCGAATGACCCGACGGCGCGCGGCAACGAGCTCGGTGGCATGGCGTTGCCGTTCCACTGCGACGGCAGCGACCTCGTCGGGCTGCTCTGCCTCGCGAACGGCATCAGCGGCGGTCTCTCCGCCGTGGCCAATTCGGTCACCATTCACAACCGGCTCGTCGATGAACGTCCCGACCTCGCAGCCGCACTGTACGAACCGTTCCCGTACGACTTTCGCGGCGAGCAGGCTCCGGGCCGTCCTGCGTTCTACGTGCTGCCGGTATTCACCGAGTGGAACGACCGGCTGTTCGTGCGGTGCATCCCGCCGTACATCTGGGCGTCGCAACGGCATCCCGATGCGCCGCGTCTCACGCCGATACAGACGGAGGCGTTGCAGCGCATCGTCGAACTGGCCGACGATCCCCGGCACCACGTCCTCATGGACTTCCAGCCCGGCGACATGCAGTTCATCAACAACTTCCACGTGCTGCACGGCCGCACCGCGTACGAGGACGACCGGGGACAGCATCGGGTGCGTCACCTCAAGCGGCTGTGGCTCGAGACCACCGTGCTGGCCGATCGCCCGCCGCATTTCACCCGTAACGTCAGCTCACACTGGGACGAGAACCGCTCGGTCAGCCGCCTCCGAGTGAACTGACCAGCGCACTTCGGCCCCGCTGCCGGGCCTGCGCCCAGATCGCCTTCCGGGGGTGATGAGATCCGGCGCCTGAGACCGCACCATGACCTGTGGCCAGCACGGCGCACAAGAAGGTGGTTGCGGCGAGGTGACCAACGCCGAAGCAGCGAACTACGAGATCGTCATCCGCGGACGGCTTGGTCGAGCCATGACGCGCTGGTTCCAGAACTTGGAAGTCCGGGCATCCGGACCGGACGAGACCTACCTCGTCGGTCATTTCGAGGATCAGGCCGCGCTGCAGGGATTCCTCGCCGAGGTCGGTGACCTCGGTCTCGAGCTGTCCGGCGTGCGTCGCCTGCCGGATGAATGACGACTCGGATCGAAGGGACCCTTCATGTGCTTGTTCCTGAGCCTGCTCTTCCTCGGGCCCCGCGCCGCGATCATCGTCTACTGGCTCGGCTGGCCTGCACGCTGGGAGGTCGCGTTCAGCACGTTCATCGTGCCCTTCGCCGGCTTCCTGTTCCTGCCCTGGACGACGCTGATGTACCTGTTGGTCGCGCCCGGCGGGGTTGACGGCTTCGACTACCTGTTCATCGGGCTCGCTCTGCTGCTCGACGTCGCGTCGCTCACCGGTGGTGGCGTGTACGGCCGCCGCCGCGGCCGGCAGCCGGCGATGAGTTGACGGACACGGCGATGGCGGACGAGGTCGTGGCGGAGCCCGCAGCTTCGGACACGACGACCTCGCGCACGCATCACGCACGCGAGGTCATCGTTGGCATCCTGGTGGTGATCTCGTGCCTGGCGTTCACAGTCGCGACGCCGGCGGTGTGGGCCAAGCGGAACTTCCTCGACACGGACCGGTTCGTGTCCCGCGCGGCCCCCATCGCCAGCGATCCCAAGGTGCAGGTCGCGCTGGCGGACCGCCTCACGCAGGAGATCGCGTCGATCATCGATCCGGCGAAGCTCTTCGAGCAGGTGCTTCCCGATCGGGGTCAAGCGCTGGCAGTGCCGCTGGCGAGCGCGCTCACCGGCTTCGTGCACGACAAGGTGCTCGAGTTCGTGCAGTCGGACCAGTTCGCGCAGCTGTGGAGCGACGCGGTGCGGACTGCGCACCAGACGGCCGTCGCCATCCTGAACGGCGAGCACCCACCGTTCGTCGTGACGCGCAACGGTGTCGTCAGCCTTGACGTCATACCGATGGTCAACACGATCCTCGCGGCCATCAACAAGGCCTCGCCCGACTTGTTCGGGCGCGACATCCAGTTCCCCGAGATCAAGTCCACGGACGACCCGGACTCCGCAATCAGCAAGCTGTCCACCGCCTTGGACCGGCCGCTGCCGAAGGACTTCGGGCTGATCGAGGTCTACGACCGCAACCAGCTCGACGCGGTGCAAGAGGGTCTGCATCTCTTCGACCGGTTCGTCGTGGTGCTGGTGGTGGTCGCGCTGGTGTGCGCGGTCGCGGCCATGACCCTCACGCGACGCCGGCGGCGGACGCTCGTGTGGCTGTCGGTCGGGGTGATCCTCGGGATGGTGCTCCTACGCCGGGCCAGCTTCCGCATCCAGGACGACGTCGTCGCGCTTCCGCCGACGGCCGGAGGCCAAGACGTCGCCGGGGTCGTCCTCAGCTCGTTCCTCGACCCGCTCACGACGTTCGCACTGTGGGCCGCCGTCGTCGCCCTGGTCGTGCTCGTCGTCGCCTACCTGACGTCCGACAACCCCCGCGCCGTGTCGCTGCGCGAACGCGTCCGCCAGATCGCGGTGAAGATGGGAACTCGCGGCGGAGGCCAAGAGGTCACGGCAGACACCGGTGCGGTCGTGTGGGCCCAGCAGCACGTCGATCTCCTGCGCGCCGGCGGCATCGTTGTCGCCCTCGCCATCCTGTGGCTCACCGACCTGTCCTGGCTCGGCGTGCTCCTCGTGTTGGTGCTGACCGCGAGCTACGAGTTCGGCGTGCAGCGCGTCGCAGCGCCCTCGTCATGACAGCCATCTCCCCGGAGCCGCTCGACGAGAAGGAATCCGCGGTGCAGCGCGCCAAGAGGGTGGCGACGGAGACCCGCGCCCGAGGCGAAGCAGCATGGGACCGCGTCCAGAACGACGTGCGCCCGAACAACCGCGCGGTGGACACTGCGCTGTCCACCTACGAGCAGGACGTCAGCCACGGCGGAGGGTTGCTCGCCGGCGCGCTCGCGTACCGGTTCTTCTTCTGGATACTTCCGTTCGCGCTCGTGCTCGTCGGTGTTCTCGGGTTCTCGAAGGACGCCGGCGAGCGCGCAGGGGTTTTCGGCTTCGCGTCCGGCGCGATCGCCGACGCGGAGACGGACGCATCCAAGACGCGCTGGTTGGCGCTGATCGTTGGTCTCTGGGCGCTCTGGTGGGCGAGCGGCTCGCTCCTGAAGGCGCTGCGGGTCACCCATGCCTTGATCTGGGGCGTCGCTCTCCCGCCCGTCTCGAAGAAGTGGCTGCAGATCCTGTTCCTGAACGCGACGATCATCGGGCTTGCAGTGATCCTCGGAGCGGAGCACAAGGCGCGTCAGTCCAGCCCCACGGGAGGGCTCATCATCACGCTCGCGTTCATCTTCGTGGTCGCGGTTCTCTGGGTGTTCGTGTCGTGGAACCTTCCGCACGCGGCGGCGACCTGGAACGAGCTCGTACCTGGCGCGCTGCTGCTCGCCGTGGCGGCGCAGGGTGTCCATCTCTTCAACGTGTACTTCCTCGGCAACAAGATCGAACGGGCATCGGCCACCTACGGCATGCTCGGTGCCGCCGCGGCCATCCTTTTGTCGCTCTTCCTCATGTGCAGAATCGTGGTGGCGAGCGCCGAGTTGAACGCCTACCTCAACACGCGGCGGCGGGCCGCGCACCACGCCGATGTCCCGAACCAAGAGCGACGACGGTGGCACATCGTTCTCCAGCAGGATGCCGATGGGGATGCGGATTCGGAAACCGTCGACGTCCGCGACGACTCAAAAGATCTCGGGCACCGCGCGAACCTGTAGGCCAGGGTCGACGTAACCACCAGGTCGCTGGCGCTTCGGCAGCAGGATCTCCTTGTGGGCCAGCGGCTCGTACGGGACCTTGCTCAGTAGGTGGCTGATGATGTTGAGCCGTCCACGCTTCTTGTCATTGGTGTGGGCGACGTACCACGGTGCCCAGGCGGTGTCCGTGGTCCTGAACATCTCGTCGCGCGCTCGCGAGTAGTCGTACCAACGGCTGTACGACAGCAGGTCCATGTCGGACAGCTTCCAGATCTTGCGCGGGTCGTCGATGCGACTCTGCAGACGTCGCGTCTGTTCGTCCTCGCTCACCTCGAGCCAGTACTTGAGGAGGTGGATGCCGTTCTCGACGATCGCGCGCTCCACGTCGGGCACCTGGTGAAGGAACCTCGTCACGTGCTCGTCGTCTGTGAAGCCCATCACCCTCTCGACGCCAGCGCGGTTGTAGTAGCTCCGATCGAAGATCACGACCTCGCCAGCGGCCGGGAAGTGCTCGATGTAGCGCTGGATGTACATCTGCGACTTCTGGCGTTCGGTCGGTGCCGGCAGGGCGACGACGCGGAAGACCCGTGGGCTCACCCGCTCGGTGATCGCCTTGATGACGCCGCCCTTCCCCGCCGTGTCGCGACCCTCGAAGAGGATCATGCACTTCGCTCCGGTGTCCTTCACCCACTCCTGCATCGCCACGAGCTCACCGTGCAGGCGCCGAAGCTCGTGCTGGTACTCCTTCTCCTTCATCTTCGGCGGGGCATCGCCGTTGGGACTTCCGTTCTTCGCTTCGGCGAGGGCCTTTGTCTTGCTTGCGCCCTTCGATTTCGTCTTCGACGACACGTCAGTTCCTTTCAACCCACGGGTGCGATGGTCGGGGGTGCGTCCGTGCGGTGATCGCGCGCACGTTTCCAGAGGGCGTCGAGGGTCGCGCTCACCAGCAGGATCGCGGCGATGGTCACGGCGCTTGCCGGCTCCTCGACGAGCGTGGTGAACACGAACGCGACGAGCACTGCGACGGTGCTGACAACTCCAACGACGAGCACCCACGCGCGGGCCCCCGTCTCGTGGCGTACGCGCAGGTGTGAGCCCGTGACCAGCGCGAAGACGACCAACGCGATCGCGCTTCCGATCGAGGCGATCGCGCTCAGATCGAAGCCGACGGCCAGGACGATGGATGCGCCGGCCGTGAGGACGAGGCCGGCGGGGATCCGGTCACGGAACCGATGGTCGAGCGCCGGCGGGAACTGGCCGCTCGCGACCATCTGCTCACAGATGCCCGCTGCCGGATACAGCCCGGCGTTGGTGCACCCGGCCGTCGCGAAGAGGGCGGTGACGGTCATCATCCAGTAGCCGGCGTTTCCGAGCACGGGCTGAGCCGCGACCGCGAGCGCCGTACCGCCGGAGGCGATCACCTCGTCCACGGTCAGTGTGCCGAAGACGCCCAGCGACACCGCGATGTAGATAACGGAGGCGATGCCGAGGGCCAGGAACATCGCCCGC
>DASUCS010000341.1:0-22502 GCA_036275935.1 Acidimicrobiales bacterium | reverse complement strand
ACACACTCTCGGCGCTGAGCCAGTTGCCGTACCGCCCTCGGCGGGTCGTCTGCGAACCGGGGCGGGCACTCGTCGCCGAAGCCAGCGTCATCGCCGCCACCGTCATCGGGCGCGAGCAGCGCCTCGGGGCCGAGTGGGTGTACCTGGACGTCGGTGCCTACAACGGCCTGATGGAGTCCGCGCAGACGAAGGGCACGTGGGCGTTCCCGTTGCTCACGTCGCGACTCGATCGTTCCGAGCGCGAGATGCGCGCGACGATCACCGGCCCGACGTGTGACGCATCAGACACGATCTTCTTCGACGCCGCGATCAGCGCGGAGATCGAGGAAGGTGACCGCGTGTACATCGGCACGGCCGGCGCGTACACGCTGTGCTACGCGTCGTCGTTCAACGGATTCCCGCCGCCGACGCCCGTGTACTTCGACGGCGCCGTCGCAGTGACGGACTAGTCGCTCTACGCCGACTTGGCGTTCTTCGTGCTGCCGGCGTCGTCCGGCAGACCGAGCGCGGCATCGACGCGAGCCGCAGCCTTCTCGTCGTCCGTGTTCCACGACACGGCGAGCTCCGAGATGAGGATGTAGCGCGCCTTGGCGTACATCGACTGCTCGGCCGCCGACAGCGACTTCTCCCGCAGGCGAGCGGCGAGGTTCCGCACCACTTCCGCGCACTGGTAGACGTCGCCGGACTTCAGCTTCTCCTGGTGGTTCTTGAACCGCCGCGACCAGTTGGCCGGGACGCGAACGTCACGCACCGACAAGAGATCGAGCACCTCCGTCGCGTCGGCCTTGGAGATCGCGGGACGCACGCCGAGACCTTCGGCGCGGTCTTCCGGGACCGCCACGGTCATGGCGCCGGAGGTTCCCCAGCCTTGCTGCGGCACTTCGAGGATCAAGTAGTCCTGCTTCTTGCCGTCCAGCGGACGCTTCTCGCGGCGCACGATCTGCGCCACGCCATGCGACGGGTAGACGACTTTCGAACCGACGGCAAACGCCACGTACCGACCTCCAACGCCCCACACCCTTGTCCGGGGGGTTCGACATCGTACCGGTTCTCGGTCCGTTTCGGACAATCGACGTCGTCTGCTCAGCGGTCCTCGGCGCGCTGACGGGCGCGTTTCGCCCGTTCTGTGACAAGTTGGCGCTTGAGCTCCGCGACCTCGGCCTCGAGCTCGAGGATGCGCCGAATTCCCGGAAGCGTCATGCCTTCACCCGCGAGCGCGGACACTTGCTGCACGACGCCGATCTCGAGACGGGAGTACCGGCGCTGGCCTCCTTCGGACCGCGCCGGCTGCACGACCTCCTCGACGTCCAGCCGACGCAGGAACGCGGGCTGGACGCCGAGCATGTCTGCCACCTGCCCCACCGTGTACAGCGGGGCGTGTTCGTCGTCGATCGGAAGACCGGAGGTCACGACTCGGTGGTGTTGGCCTCGATCGCGTGGCCGTTGCCGCCGACGCCGACCGGTACGCGGCGCGGCTTGGCCTTCTCGGCGATCGGCAACCGCAGCGTGAGCACGCCGTCGACGTAGCCGGCCTCGATGTGCTCCGAGTCGAGCGTCTCGCCGAGGAACAACTGACGGCTGAACGTCCCGACCGGTCGCTCGTTGGCCACCAGCTCGACGTCGTCGCCCGCGGGCCGGCGCCGCTCGGCGTGCACGGTCAACACGTTCTTCTCGACGGTGATGTCGATGGACTCCGGATCGACCCCGGGCAAGTCGAAGTGGACCACGAACTCCTCACCGCTGCGGTACGCGTCCATCGGCATCGCTGCGGGGCGCGTGGTGGTGCCGAAAACCTGCTGGGTCAAGCGGTCGAGATCACGGAACGGATCGGTGCGCATCAACATCGCAAACCCCCTGTTGGTCGAGGTCCTGTTCATCCTCGGACATCTATAGCGAATCGACAGGGAAGTTGCAACTGTGTTTGTAGGTTTTCTGTCTAGGCAGAGACACCCTTGGGCGCTTGCTGCTTCATGAAGCCGAAGAGGTAGCCCGCGACGCGACGCATCTGGATCTCCTCGCTGCCCTCGGTGATCCGGTAGCGGCGGTGGTGCCGGTAGATGTGCTCGAACGGCATGTGCCGCGAGTAGCCGAGCCCGCCGTACACCTGCATCGCCCGGTCGGCGGCTTCGCAACAGAGCCGGTTCGACCAGTAGTTGCACATCGAGACCTTGTCGGACACCGAGAACGGCCCGTACTTGTCCATCTTCCACGCCGTCTCCCGGATGAGCGCGCGCAGCATCTCGCACTGCGTGTAGAGCTCGACCAGCGGGAACTGGATCGCCTGGTTCTGCGACAGCGGCTTGCCGAACGGCGCCCGCACCTTGGCGTACTCGACGGCCTGGTCGATGCAGAACTCCGCGGCGCCGAGGCTCGACGCGGCCTGGCGGATGCGGTTCTCGTTGAAGAAGTGCTGCACCACCTGCAGCCCGCGACCCTCGCCGCCGAAGATCGCGCTGTTCGGCACACGCACGTCGGTGAAGCGGACGTGCGCGTGATCGGTCGGCATGTTGAACGTCCACAAGAACTCGACGATCTCGAAGCCCGGCGAATCCGTCGGGGTGAGGAACGCGGTGATGCCGTCACCGTCGCCCGCCTTGCCACTGGTGCGGGCCATGATCATGTCGTACTGCGCGCGGTGGATCCCGGTGTTCCAGGTCTTCTCGCCGTTGATGATCCATTCGTCGCCGTCGCGCACGGCAGTGGTCTCCATGTGCGTCGCGTCCGAGCCGTGCGCGGGCTCGGTGATGCCGAACGCGAAGCCGCGGCGCCCCTCGGCGAGGTCGTCGATCCACTCGGCCTTCTGCTCGTCGGTGCCGTACAGGATCATGAGCAGCAGGCCGACGTTGTTGCCGACGATCGCGTGCTCGTTCTGCAGGTCGCAGTGCAGACCGAGACCTTTGCGCGCGAGGTGCTCGCGGATCACGGCCATGCCGAGATTCGTGCCGTCCTGTCCGCCGTATTCCTTGGGGAACGGGTACCGGTAGTGGCCGGCCGCGTCCGCTCGACGGCGCGCCTCGTGCAGCAGCGCTTCCCACTCCTCGTTCGGTAGCCCGCCCCGTTCCCAGTCGGTGCGCGCGTCCTCTCGCCGGTGATCGAAGAAGCGGATGTTGTCGTTCTCCTGTTCGAGCGGCTTGATCTCCCGCTCGATGAAGTCGTCGAGCTCCGCGAGGTAGTCGACGAGGTCCTTGTCGAGTTCGAAGTCCACAGCGGGACGTTACGCCCCGATGTCGTTCCACGCGTCTGTCTACGCGTCAGCCCAGATGTTGTTGCAGCGCTCGCACACTTCCGCAGGGATGATGCCGACGCGCATCAGCAGGGCGAATGCCTTGCAGCCGAGGCACAGCGCGAACACCGACTCGAGGGTCGCGGCCACGACGAGCATCGCGAGCACGACCTTGGCCGCCCCGAAGTCGTCGAAGGCGAACGCCAGCACGAGCGCCGTCAGGGAGAACGCCACGCCGATCCCCTGCGCGAACCGCTTGGGCGGTCCGGGCACGTACTTCGGCTCGACATCGAGTCGCGGCGTGACGACGCGCGTGACGAGCTGGCCGAGCGGACTCAGCGTCGGACCGGTGAGGACTCGGGCAACGAACCCATACGCGAGCGGGATCAGTATCCACTTCGCGTCGAACGCGATCGTCGCGAGCCCCATGAGCACGACGCCCGCCGCCACCAGTCGGGCCGACACTTCGTTCACGGGGTCTGGGAACGAGAACACCCGGACACCCTACGGACGAAATCCCGACCCAACAACTCGGGATTCAGAGGTTGAGCGTGCCACCCTCGCTCACCCCGGCCCGGCGGGCGATCTTGGCCTTGGTGCGCACGAGGACGTCGCGGGGCGCTTGGGTGATCATGGCCGCGTACCGGCGGGCCTCGTCGACCACTGCTTGGTGCGGCACGACCGTCGAGACCAACCTCAGCGACAGAGCTTCCACGGCGTCGACGCGGCGTCCGGTCAGACAGAGCTCACGCGCCACCGCGCCGCCGACGAGATCGTGCAGCGGGCCGTAGACGACGTCACCGAAGGTGATCTCGGGGTGCGCGAACGCCGCGCGCTCGGATGCGACGCGGATGTCGCACATGACCGCGAGATCGAAGCCGCCCGCGATGGCAGGACCGTTCACCGCGGCGATGAGCGGCAACGGGAAGTCGATGCACGTGCGGTGATAGCGGTCGCTCGACGGCCAGAGCCGCGCCGCGATCTCCGGATCGTCCATCCGCTGGAACTCACCGAGATCGAAGCCCGCGCAGAACACGTCACCTGCACCCGTGACGATGACGACTCTTACCGCGTCGTCCCCGGCGAGGCGATCGAGTGCGTCGGAGGTCGCGTCGCGCAGCTCGATCGACAGCGCGTTGCGCTTGTCCGGGCGGTTCAAGGTGACCACCACGACGCCGTCCTCGACCGGTCCGACCTCGAGCACGCTCATCCGCGGGACGGTACTCCGATGACGTTGCGCGTGATCCGGTCGATGGCGGGATCGTCGAGCGCGTACGCCCACTCGGTCGACCCCGTCGTGACGACCGTTCCTTCCCCGCGCGTGTACGTGCCGAGCACCGCGTGACCGTGTCGCAGCCGACGGCAGTTCTCGGGTGACGCGTCGCCGAGCAACCGGCGGGCATGGAACTCGAGCTCGTAGTCGGCGCCCGGCGCGAGCGGCAGTGGCGTTGAGTTGGCGTCGAACGGTGTCGCCGGCGCGGTTGCGAGCACCTCGAAGCTCGCGGGCGTGCCGTGCTGCGCGACGGCGGACGGAAGGCCGTCGCGCAGTTCGAGCTCGCAACCGTCGCACTCGTACCCGACCGCCGACAACGAGGCCCCGAGCTGATCACCTCGCGCCAAGCGAACGCCGTCGAACAACCAGTGATCGGGACGATGCACCTCGTAGCCACCGGTTCCGTGGCGCACGCTGTTGTGGATGCGGTGATAGCCGCCGCGCGTGAACGACACGCCTGTCATCGATGCTTCTGGTCGCCCCACGATCGGATCCGCCCACATCGTCGTCGTGAGGTGCTCGTCGGCCGTGCCGAACACCGGATCCTCCTCGAACCGGTGCTTGAAGCAGACCATGTCGGTGCCGTCGATGCGCACCTGCCAGTAGCACGTGTTGCCGGACAGGAACGCGGCGCGACCGCCGGCATCGATGAACGCGTCGACGTGATCGCGCATCTCCCAGGACCAGTACTCGTCATGCCCGACGCTGAGGAACGCCTCGTACCCGTCGAGGAGTGACCCGTCGGTGTGAAGATCGAGGTTGGTCGCGTACTCGAGATCGATGCCGTTGCGCTCCGCCCACATCGCGAACCGTCGCTCTTGACCTGCCCACCCCGCCATGCCGTGCCACGTGCTCAAGGCATGAGCCGCACAGAAGTCCATGTACGCGCGGCCGCCGTCGACCAGTCGTTCGCCGTGGCCGGACGGCTTGTCCAACATGCCGATCGGCAACGGACGAGCGAACGAGAGGCGAACTGCACCCGTGTAGTAATTGAGCCCGCCGACGTCGTTGTACGCGTTCCACGTGTTGGTCGCGAGCACGAACAAACGAGATGACGCGGGTGTCGGTGAGCGAACGACGAACCACGCCGTCGCCGGATCGGGCGTGTCGCGGCCTGAACGTCGCAGCCGCACGACATACAGCCCGCTGCGCCAGTTCTCGCCGGTGGCGATCGGATGTGCGCCCGCCGAGATGCCCTCGAGCGCAAACACCTGGGTCGGCTCGAGACCATCGCGAACGACGCGAACGTCGACGCTGTCGTCCGACTCGACGTGCAAGACCAGGGACTCGCCCGCGACGACGCTCTGCGGCCAGCAGTATCCGAGCGCCAGTGCCACGCCTTTTCCTACCTGATAAGCCGTGCCGCATGAAGATCGGAATCGGAGTGGGTGGACGCACCGTCGACGAAGTCGTCAGTCAGGCCGAGCGGGCGATCGCCGACGGGTTCGACTCGACGTGGATCGCCAACATCTTCGGGCTCGACGCCATCATGGCCGCGGCGATCGTCGGGCGCGCCGTGCCCGGCATCAAGATCGGTACGGCAGTCACGCCGACGTTCCCGCGACACCCGCACGCGCTCGCACAGCAGGCGATGACCGCGTGGGACGCCACGGGCGGGCGATTCACGCTCGGCATCGGGCTGTCGCATCAGATCGTGATCGAGACGATGTTCGGGCTGTCGTTCGACAAGCCGGCGAAGCACATGCGCGAGTACCTGTCCGTGCTGCTCCCGTTGCTGCGCGAGGGCAACGTGTCGTTCAACGGTGAGCTGTATCGCGTCAATGCACCGCTCGAGCGCGCCGGCGACCCGTCGGGGCCCGAGGTGCTCCTGGCGGCGATGGCGCCCGTGATGCTGCGTTTGGCTGGTGAGGTGGCCGACGGCACGATCCTGTGGATGACGGGGCCGAAGACCATCGCCAGCCACGTCGCACCCAAGCTCAACGCCGCCGCGAGCAACGCCGGCCGTCCCGCTCCAAAGATCGTCGCCGCACTCCCGATCGCCGTCACGAACGATCCCGACGCGGCTCGTCAAGAGGCGAACAAGACGTTCGAGATCTACGGCAACCTCCCCTCCTATCGGGCGATGTTGGACGCCGAGGGTGCCGGCGGCCCCGCGGACGTCGCGATCGTGGGTGACGAGGAAACGGTCGCCGCCGGAGTCAAGACCATGGCCGAGGCCGGCGTCACCGAGTTCAACGCGTCGTGCTACGGCGACGGCGACACGATGAAGCGGACCGTCCAGCTGCTGAAGGAGCTCCGCGCCTGACCCCCGTCTAACTGGGGCACGGGCGGCAGTCGCCCGTATCATCTGGCAGGAGCTTCCGTGCTGATTCGACTTCTTCGCGCCCATCTTCGGCCATATCGCCGAGCATTGATGGCCATCGTGGTGCTGCAAACGGTGCAGACCAGCGCGGCACTGACGCTGCCGACGCTCAACGCGCGGATCATCGACAAGGGCGTGTTGCCCGGCGATGTCGACTACATCAAGTCACAGGGCGTGCTGATGCTCGGCGTCGCACTGATACAGGTCGTTTTCTCCGTCGCCGCGGTGTACTACGGCGGCAAGGTCGCGATGAGCTTCGGACGCGACCTGCGGAGCTCGCTGTTCCATCAGGTCACGGACTTCTCGAGTCGTGAGGTCGGTGCGTTCGGCGCACCATCGCTGATCACGCGGATCACCAACGACGTGCAACAGGTCCAGATGCTCGTCGTCATGGCGTGCACGATGGCCATCGCCGCGCCGATCACGATGTGCGTCGGCATCGTCATGGCGGTCCGTCAAGACGTGGGTCTGTCGGCCGTGCTGCTCGTGAGCATGCCTGCAGCCGCGGTGATCCTCGGCATCATCGTGTCGCAGATGGTTCCTGCGTTCCGGCTGATGCAGGACCGCATCGACCAGATCAACCGGGTGCTGCGCGAGCAGATCACCGGCATCCGCGTCGTGCGCGCCTTCGTGCGCGAGCCGCAGGAGGTCGAGCGGTTCAAGGGCGCCAACGCCGAGCTGACCGAGGTGTCACTCAAAGCCGGGCGCCTGATGGCGTCGATGTTCCCGACGGTGAACCTGCTCATCAACGTGTCGAGCGTGGCTGTCCTGTGGATCGGCGCGAACCGCATCGCCGACGGCGACGTGCAGGTCGGATCCCTCATCGCGTACCTGAGCTATCTGGTGCAGATCCTGATGTCGGTCGTGATGGCGACCTTCACCGTGTCGATGATCCCTCGCGCTGCGGTGTCCGCAAATCGCATCCAGGAGGTGCTCGACACCGAGACCTCGGTCGTCATCGCACCCGAGCCCGTTCGCCACGTCGTCGATCACGGGTCGGTGCAATTCCGGGACGTCGGGTTCCACTACCCGGGTGCGGAGCACTCGGTGCTCACCGACATCTCGTTCCGGACCCAACCGGGAGAGATGACCGCCGTCATCGGCAGCACCGGAGCCGGCAAGACGACGCTGCTCAACCTCATCCCGCGCCTGTTCGACGCCACGTCGGGCACGGTGATGGTCAACGGGGTCGACGTCCGCGATCTGGAGCCCCAGGTGCTGTGGTCCAGCATCGGGCTCGTCCCCCAACGGCCGTACCTGTTCTCCGGGACGATCGCCTCCAACCTCGAGTTCGGCAAGCCCAACGCGACCGAAGTCGAGATGTGGGAAGCCCTCGAGATCGCGCAGGCGGCTGATTTCGTCCGGATGATGCGCGGTGGGCTCGAGGCGCGGATCGACCAGGGCGGAACCAACGTGTCCGGCGGCCAGCGCCAGCGCCTTGCCATCGCCCGCGCACTGATCCGCAAGCCAGAGATCTACCTGTTCGACGACTCGTTCTCCGCGCTCGACCTCACGACCGACGCGCGCTTGCGGGCCGCGCTGGTGCCCTACACGCGTCAAGCCACGGTGATCATCGTGGCGCAGCGCGTCTCGACGATCTCGACCGCCGACCAGATCCTCGTGCTCGACGACGGCCAGCTCGTCGGCCAGGGCACCCACGAAGCACTGATCCGCGAGAGCTCGACGTACGCCGAGATCGTGCAGTCGCAACTCGGACAGGACATCCCGGCATGACGGTCGTCGACGAACGCCAGGACGAGGACGAACCAGATCTCGCTGCGCCCGAGACGCGCGCCGCGGGACGCTGGAACGCCGGTGGCGTCCCGACCGAGAAGTCCAAGGACTTCGGCAACTCCGTCCGCCGGCTCGGTCAGCTGTTCGGCTCCGAGCGACCGAAGCTGGCCCTCGTCGCCGTCATCGCAGTCATCGCGACGGTGCTCAATGTCCTCGGACCCCGAGTGCTCGGACACGGCACCGACATCATCATCCAAGGCGTCGTCAGCCACCGCGGCATCGACTTCAGCAAGCTGCACGGCGTCCTGCTCCAAGCCGTCGCGCTCTACGCCGGTTCGGCAGCGCTGTCGATCTCCAGCGCGTACATCATCGCCGGCGTCATCCAACGACTGATGTTCCGTTTGCGGGCGTCCGTCGAGGCCAAGGTGAACGCGCTGCCGCTCAGCTACGTCGACCAGCAGCAGCGCGGCGACTTGCTGAGCCGAGTCACGAACGACATCGACAACATCGCGCAGAGCCTCCAGCAGACGATGAGCCAGATGCTGACTTCGGTGCTGCTCCTCATCGGCGTCGCCGTGATGATGTTCACGATCTCACCGTTGCTGGCGCTGGTCGCGCTCACGACCGTGCCGGTCTCGATCTACGCGATGCGCGTCATCGCGGCGCGCGCTCGTCCCCGGTACATCGCGCAGTGGAAGAACACCGGCATGCTCAACGCGCAGATCGAAGAGACCTTCACGGGCCACGCGATCGTCAAGTCCTTCGGGCGTCAGCACGAGGTCGAGGAACGCTTCCGCGAGACGAACGACGAGCTGTACGAAGCCTCGTTCGGGGCTCAGTTCATGTCGAGCTTGATGCAGCCGGCGACGATGTTCATGGGCAACGTGCAGTACGTGCTCGTCGCCATCGTCGGCGGCCTGCGGGTGACGAGCGGCGCGATCACCGTCGGCGACGTACAGGCGTTCATCCAGTACTCCCGCACGTTCTCGATGCCGCTGACGCAACTGGCGTCGATGATGAACGTCTTCCAGTCCGGCATCGCGTCCCTCGAGCGAGTGCTCGAGTTCCTCGACGCCGAGGAACAGAGCGCCGAGCCGCCTGCCACGGAGAACCCCGAGCCCACGCAGGGTCGAGTCGAGTTCCGGGACGTGACGTTCTCGTACTACCGGGACCGCCCGCTCATCGAGCACCTCTCACTCGTGGCCGAGCCCGGTCAGACGATTGCGATCGTCGGCCCGACGGGCGCCGGCAAGACGACGCTCGTGAACCTCATCATGCGGTTCTACGAGCTGAACAGCGGGTCGATCCTGCTCGACGGTCGCGACATCGCGTCGATGCGGCGCGACGAGCTGCGTTCGAACATCGGGATGGTGCTGCAGGACACATGGCTCTTCGGCGGCACGATTCGCGACAACATCGCGTACGGCAACCCGAACGCGACCGATGCGCAGATCCTCGAAGCGGCGCGCGCGACGTACGTGGACCGATTCGTGCACTCCTTGCCCGACGGCTACGACACGATGATCAACGAGGAAGGCGACAACATCAGCGCCGGCCAGAAGCAGCTGCTGACCATCGCCCGTGCGTTCCTCGCCGATCCCTCGATCCTCATCCTCGACGAGGCCACCAGCTCGGTCGACACCCGCACCGAGGTGCTGATCCAGGAAGCGATGAACGCGCTGCGCGCCTCGCGGACGAGCTTCGTGATCGCGCACCGGCTGTCGACTATCCGCGGCGCCGACGTGATCCTCGTGATGGAGAACGGCCAGATCGTCGAGCAGGGTTCGCACCGCGAGCTGCTCGACCACGACGGCCCGTACTTCCGTCTCTACAGCTCGCAGTTCGCAGCGCCGGCCACCGACGTCGACGTCGACGTGTAGCTCGAGCCCCGTCAACCGTCGTGCATCGCCACGGCGGCTGGAGGGTGGCGACGCACGATGGTCGCGAGGGTTCGGGCGGGGTCAGGCGGGTTCGGCGTCGGAGGCGACGAGGGCGGCGGCTTCGGCCATCTCCAGCTCCTCGCGCGGCACCTCCACCTCGGCCGACATGCGCCGCGACTTGGACATGCCCCATGCCCCGGCGAGCAGCGCCGCCGCCGCACCCAACCCGATGGCGTAGCGCGCGCCGAAGGCCTCGGACACCGCACCGACGATCGGGCCTCCGATCGGGGTGCTCCCGAGGAACAACATCGCCTGCAGCGCGAGCACACGTCCCCGCATGTCGGGCGCGGCCTCGATCTGCACGATCGCCGTCGATGCGGTGAGGAACGCGATGCTCGCCGCACCCAGGAACACGCCGACCACGAACGAGGTCGCCTGGTTCGGCATCACCGCCATCACCGCCATCGCCGCGCCGTAGCCGAGTGACGCGCGCGCCACGGATGCGACCGTGATCGTCGTGCGCCGGGCCGTGATCAGCGCGCCGACGAACGCACCCACGCTCACGATCGAGAACAGCAGCGTGAACGTCGCGTCGCTCCCGCCGAGGTCGCGCGTCACGAACAGCGGGAAGACGGTCTGGAAGTTGTACGACAGCGTTCCGACGATCGCCATCATCGTCAGCGGCACGAACAGCACCGGCGTGCGCCGCGCGTACGAGAGGCCAGCGCGCACCTGCCGCTTCGCCTTGGGCGTCACCGGCGGTTGTCGCAGCTCCTCGGTCCGCATCATCCACAACGCGGCCAGCACCGCGAAGTACGACAGGCCGTCGGACAGGAAGCACCAACCGAACCCGACGGTTGTGACGAGCAGGCCGGCGATGGCGGGGCCGACGACGCGGGACATCGTCATCAGCGCGCTGTTGAGGCTGACGGCGTTCGTCATGTTCTCTTCGGGGACCATCTCGACGACGAACGACCGTCGCGCGGGGTTGTCGAACGCAACCGTGATCCCGCCGACGAGCGCGACCAGATAGATCGACCACACCGGCGGATGCCCGCTGAACGCCAGCGCCGCCAACGTGAACGACTGCGCCATCGCGATCGACTGCACGATGAGCAGGAGCTTGCGCTTGTCGGACCGATCCGCCACCAGCCCGGCCCACGGTCCCAGGATCAGCACAGGTCCGAATTGCGCTGCGGCCAAACCGCCGAGCGCGATGCCGTTGTCCGTCAGCTTCAGGACCAGCAGCGTCTGCGCGATCAGCGTGAGCCAGTTGCCGACCTGGGAGATCAGCTGACCGGTGAAGAAGAGCCGAAAGTTCCGAACTCGCAACGACGCGAACGTCTCGCTGACGTTGCGACGAAGAGACGGCACCCGACCATGTTGCCCAACAACCGCGGGGCTAGCCCACTCAGGATGCGATCTACTACAGGAGTGACCACTCGGGACCTGGCCAGCATCTGGATCTACTTCGCCGACACGTCCTGCGGCGAGTACTCACCGCTGTACGACCGCATATGTCGCGCCGTCGCGGCCAGCGACGAGGTGCTGACGCTCGTGCAGGAGGCCCCGCCGCAGTCGCATCAGCCGAACGTCCTGCTCGGCGCGGTCCACTACCTGCTGTTGTCCGGTCTCGAACACCCACTGGCCGCCGTGTACGCGGGTACGAGTGACGCCGACGCGGGCGCGCTGTTCGTCGATCTGTGCCTGCAAGAGCGCGGCCGTATCCTCGAGCTGCTGTCGACGCGGCACACCAACACGAACGAAGTCGGTCGGTCCGCGATCCTCGGCCCAGCGCTCACCTATGTCGCCGGCGAGTTGGGTCAGCCGCTCGGTCTGGTCGACGTCGGCTGCAGCGCCGGCCTCAACCTGCTCTGTGACCAGTACGGTCTCGACTACGGCGCCGCGGGGACGACAGGGCCGCCCGACGCCGCCGTGCGCATCGCGTGCGAGGTCGTCGGAGGGAACCCCCCGGTCGCGCCGGCGCTACCGCAGATCTCCGCCCGGATCGGGCTCGATCGCGATCCGGTCGACGTGACGGATGCGGACGCGGCGCGCTGGCAGCTCGCCCTCGTGTGGCCCGACACCGGTCGCCTCCCTCGCACCCGCCGCGCGATCGAAGCGGCACAGCGGACGCGCCCTACGTTCGTGAAGGGCGACGCCGTCGAGGCGGTGACGGACGTGGTTCTCGGCCTGTCCGACGACATCCTGCCCGTCGTCATGACCACGTGGGCGCTCGCATACCTGTCCAAGGACGACCGGGTCGCGTTCCGCGAGACGCTCGCGACCGCCTCCAAGCAGCGACCCATCGCGTGGGTCAGCGGCGAGGGCAAGGGCGTCGTCGACATCTTCCGCGACGCCGATGTCCCGTCGGACGCACAGGGGATGATGGCCAGCATCCTCGGGCTCATCGTGTTCCGCGACGGGGAGCTCGACTCCCGACTGCTCGCGTTCGTGCACCCTCACGGCAACTGGATCGACTGGCGGGCGTAGGGTTCGCGCGTGAGCGTCGCAACCGCATCAGGGGACACGTCGGCACCGCTGCTCGAGGAGACCATCGGCGCCAACCTCGCCCGGACGGTCGAGCAGTTCGGTGACCGGGACGCGCTGATCGTCCCGTTCCAAGACGTCAGGCTGACGTACACGGAGTTCGCGCGTGAGTGTGACCGCGTCGCCCGCGGCCTCCTCGCACTCGAGCTCGACGCCGGCGATCGCGTCGGCATCTGGAGTCCGAACAACGCCGAGTGGGTGCTCGTGCAGTACGCAACCGCGCAGATCGGCGTGATCCTCGTCAACATCAACCCCGCGTACCGGACGCACGAGGTCCGCTACGCGCTACAGCAGTCGGGCTGCCGCGCGCTCGTCGCCGCCACCGACTTCAAGACGAGCGACTACCGCGGGATGATCGACGAGGTCCGCCCCGAGCTCGACGATCTCGAACGCGTGGTGTACCTCGGGACCGACGACTGGACGCAGCTGCTGTCTGCCGGCGACTCCGTCAGCGACGCCCAGTTCGATGCGCGCGTCGCGCTGCTGTCGGCTGACGACGCCATCAACATCCAGTACACGAGCGGCACGACCGGCTTTCCGAAGGGCGCGACCCTCAGCCACCGCAACATCCTCAACAACGGGTTCTTCGTAGGCGAAGGTTGCCGATACACCGCGGACGACCGCGTGTGCATCCCTGTGCCCTTCTACCACTGCTTCGGAATGGTGCTCGGGAACCTCGCCTGCACGACGCACGGCGCGGCGATGGTGGTGCCCGCGCCGGCGTTCGAACCGGCGGCGACGCTCGAGACGGTGCAACGCGAGCGATGCACGAGCTTGTACGGCGTCCCTACGATGTTCATCGCCGAGCTCGGCCTCGACGACTTCGCGTCGTACGACCTGTCATCGCTGCGCACCGGGATCATGGCGGGCTCACCGTGCCCAGTCGAGGTGATGAAGCGCTGCGTCGATGAGATGCACATGTCCGAGGTGACCATCTGTTACGGCATGACCGAGACGTCGCCGGTCTCGACCCAGACCGGCGCTGACGACCCCCTCGACAAGCGCGTCTCGACCGTCGGTCGTGTGCACCCGCACGTCGAGGTCGCCATCGTCGACCCGGAGAAGGAGCTCGTCGTCGGTTACGGCGAACCCGGCGAGCTGTGCACTCGCGGCTACTCGGTCATGCTCGGCTACTGGAACGATCCCGAGCGCACCTCCGAAGCGATCGACAGCGAGGGGTGGATGCACACCGGTGATCTCGCGGTGATGGACGCCGAGGGATACGTCAACATCGTCGGCCGTATCAAGGACCTGATCATCCGCGGCGGCGAGAACGTGTACCCGCGCGAAGTCGAGGAGTTCCTCTACATGCACCCGGACATCGTCGACGTCCAAGTGATCGGTGTCCCCGATGTGAAGTACGGCGAGGAGATCATGGCGTGGGTGCGGGTTCGCGACGGCGCCACCCTCAGCCGAGACGACGTCGCCGCGTTCTGCCAGGGAAAGATCGCGCATTTCAAGGTGCCCCGGTACGTGCACGTCACCGACGAGTTCCCGATGACCGTCACCGGCAAGGTGCAGAAGTACCTGATGCGCGAGACGTCGATCGAGCTCCTCGGTTTGCAGGACGCAGCGGGAACGACAACCGCTTAGTTCAGCGACACCGTCACGGGCGACACGGCTCGCCCGATCAGCCCGCCGCCCCACCGGTAGGGCGCGCTCGGTGCCAGGCGGGGAAAGCGCTCGAACAGCCGTCGCAACGCGATGCGCGCTTCGAGCCGCGCCAACGCGGCGCCCAAGCAGTGATGAAGACCCCACCCGAACCCGAAGTGCGGGTTCGGGTCGCGGCGCACGTCGAGAACGTCTGGATGATCGAACACGGCAGGATCACGTCCTGCGGCGAGGATCCCGAGGTACACGGTGTCCCCCGCCTTCACTGCCTGCCCGTGCCACTCCCGATCCATCGTCGACTTTCGCACCATCACGTTGGCGGGGCCGGCCAGCCGCATGAACTCGTCGACGGCACCGGGCCACAAGGTCGGATCCGATGCCAACGCGACGCGAGCGTCGGCGTTCTCGAACAGAAGGCACGATGCGTTCGCCAGCAAACCGGCAGTCGTCTCGTGTCCCGCGAACAGCAACAGCGTGCACGCGCCGACGAGCTCGACACCCTGGGGTCCTCGTCCTCGGCTTTCGTCGAGGAGCGCGCTGATCGCGTCGTCACCCGGGTGGCGGCGTCGCTCTGCGATCAGTTCGTCGAAGTAGGTCGTGAAGCGGTCGGCTGCCTCGATCGCCGCCGCGCCGTCGGCGTCGCGCTGCTCGGCGGTGAACACGACGGAGGCGAGCTGGTCCGACCACGTCTGGAATTCCGTCCTGTCGGCGCGTGGGACACCGAGAAGGTCAGCGATGACGAGCGCCGGCAACGGACTGGACAGCTGCGCCTGAAGCGAACCTCCACCGGCATCGGCGAGCGCGTCGAGCAGCTCGTCGGTGGTGCGTTCGATCATGGGCGCGAGCCGTTCGAGCCGCATCGGGGTGAACACCCGTCGCACGGGGTCGCGCAGCCGCTCGTGCGCCGGCGGGTCGCGAAACACCATCCAGCCCCGCAGCAGGTCGACAACACGCGCAAACTCCGGCGGGCGCTTTGCTGCGACCCGCTCGAACACCGGCATGCGTTCGGATGAGAGCCACGGCGCGCGGAAGCCCTCGTTCACGGCGACATGACTGACCACCAACCAGCCCCGGTGCCGATCGCTCCAGTGCACCTGGCCCCGCGCGCGCAAGGCGTGGAAGAACGCGTGAGGATCGGCATCAACCTCCGGCGCCGAGAGGTTGATCTCCACAGGTCGCGTCAGTCGATGATCTCGCTCGTCTGCAGCACCGGGGTGATCGAGGTGTAGTTGGCCATGTCGGCCATCACGTCGCCGGTTCCGGGCGAGCCCATCGCGGCTTGCAGCGCCTCGAGCGAGTCGAACTTGAAGTGCACCGCGGCGACATACGGCCCATCGACACCCTTGTCGATCTCGGCGCCGTCCAGATTCCACGTCTTGATGCAGAGCGGTACGTGCTTCTCGCGGTAGTAGTCGTGGTCGAAGGTGGCACCCTCGGCGGACGGATAGAAGACGCTGACACGGATCATGCGGCGCAGTCTGCCATCTGCCGACGAGGTCACTTCATCGGCGAGCCGAACCGGATCACGTTGCCGTCGAGATCGACGAGCGCGGCCTCGCGCTGTCCCCACTCCGTGTCTTGCGGGCCGTGCACCTCCGCGCCAGCGGCGCGCCATTCGTCGGCGAGCTGCGCGCAGTCGTCCACGTACAGATAGGCGGTGGTGCGGGTCCACTCCTGTCCGGAGGGCACCCCGCCGAGCTGGAGCTGGATGCCATCGCGCTCGGCGAAGCCGTACGGGGCGGCGTCATAGGTGCGAGTCGTGAACCCGAGCCGCGTGTAGAACTCGACGGCCGCGTCGACGTCACGTACTCCGAGGATCGGCGCGGCCCGCTGCAGCCTCGCCATCATCGACTCCACAGACAGAACGGATGACCCGCAGGATCGAGCATGACCCGCAGTTTGTCGGGGTCGCGGTCAGAGGGCTGTGGCACTGCCTCGCGCGCACCACTCGCCAGAGCGTGCGCCACCGCCCCCGTTACGTCGTCGGTCTCGACCTCGAAGTGGAGCATCTTCGTGAGTGCACCGATTCGCTCCGGCCACACTGGCGGCTCGTACCACTTCTCGGCCTGGATGTTGAGCTCGACGCCACCGTCCGGATCGCCGACCTGGATCCAGTTGCCGCCGCCGGCCACGACCCTCCAACCGAACAACCGGGCGTAGAACGCGGCCAGTTCCTCCGCGTCGGCACAGTCGATGCACACCGCGTTGAGTCGCAGCCGCGGATGCGTCACGAGGACCAGTTGAGCACGGTTCTGCCGTGCCCCACAGAGGGAGTCCCGCGGACCAGCTTCGGGCCCGTCTCACCCCGCGCGGGTGGCGCTCCGGCCTCTCGCAGCAGCCAGATTGGACGAATGACCGACAGCTCGGCGCCGGTCGAGTCGCCCGCGGGGAGTCAGCGGCTCGCGATCCTGCTGTCGATGGCGATGTTCGTGCTCGTCGTCGACACCTCGATCATGAACGTCTCGATCTCGGAAGTCGTCAAGGACCTCAACACGACGGCGAGCGACGTGCAGGGCGCAATCGCGCTCGAGGCCTTGGTCAGCGCGGCGTTCATCCTCATCGGCAGCAAGATCGGCGACCTCATCGGCCGCAAGCGGGCGTACATCATCGGTCTGCTCGCCTATGCCACGGGTGCGCTCGCCATGGCGTTGTCGCAGGGCATCCTCGCGGTCATCGTGTTCTGGGCGATCATCGGCGGCCTCGGCGCGTCGCTCCTCTTGCCGGCGATGCAGTCGCTCGTTCACGGGAACTTCGAAGGCGCCGCACAGAAGAAGGCGTACGCGCTGGTCGGCGCCGCTGCGGCGATCGCTGCTGCCGTCGGCCCGCTCGTGGGCGGACTGATCACCACCTACTTGTCCTGGCGCATCGCGTTCCTCGGCGAGGACCTCATCATCGTGATCGTCCTGTCCGGCATCGGGCTCGTGCGAGATGCGCCGTACACGGGACCGCGCCGCATCGACATCGTCGGCGCGGCGCTCTCGGTCGTCGGCATGGGCGGCATCGTGCTCAGCATCCTCGTGTGGCAAGAAGGAGGCGAGTCCGTCCTGGCGTTGCTGATCGTCGGGGCCGCGGCGATGGCACTTCTCGCCTATTGGCTGCGACGGCGCAAGGCGAACGGCAAGCCCGCGCTGCTCGACCCGGACCTGTTCCGCGCCACCTTGTTCCGGTATGGGATCACCGGTCAGCTGCTCCAGCAGATTGCGCTGGGCGGGCTGATGATCGCGTTGCCCATCTATCTGCAGATGGTGCTCGAGTACAACGCGCTGCAAGCAGGCCTCTCGATGGCGCCGCTGTCGCTCACGATGTTCGCCACCGCACTCGTCATCGGGAAGACCGCAGGCAAGTTCCGGCCGGCCAGCCTCATCCGCGCCGGATTCGCGCTCGCGACCCTCGGGGTGCTCGCGCTCCTTCCGATCGTGCCACGCGCCGACTCGGGGTGGGCGCTCGCGATCCCATTGCTCGTTGTCGGCTGTGGGCTGGGCTTGTTGGTGTCGCAGCTGAACAACTACACGCTGGCCCCGATCTCGGAAGAGCGAGTGAGCGAGGCAGCGGGCGTGAACTCGGCCGGCGGTTCGTTCGGGCTGTCGTTCGGACTCGCGTTCGCGGGCGCCATCATGCTTGCGACGTTGTCGTTCACGTTCACCAACATGTCGAACGACAGCACGGTGCTGAGCAACAGCGAGAAGGCCAAGGTCGCTGACGTCCTGGAGAGCAACGCGCAGGTGTTGAGCAACACCGAGCTCGACAAGTACCTGACGACTCAACCGCCGGCGACACGCGACGAAATCATCCGCATCAACACCGATGCCCGGCCGCGGGCACTGCAGTTCGCGTTGCTGGTTCCTGTGATCGCCGCGGTGCTGGGCCTGTTCAACTCGTTCAGGATGATGCGCCAGCCCGACCCGGTCCCGTCGACCGACCTGGAGGGGATGGTGCTCGGCTGACGTACACAGCGAACGGGGCGTCGTCCCGTGGCGTCGACTCGCCTTCCACGATGCCCCGGCTGTGGATCTCGCCCGCGTAGCGCATGCCGATGCGATCCATCACGGATCGCGAGCGGACGTTGTGCCTCACGGTGCACGACACGACCGCCCGTGCTCGGAGCACGTCGAACGCGTACGCGAGCCCCGCGGTCCCGATCTCGCAGGCGTAGCCCTGGCCCCAGTGCGTGCGTCGCAGGGCCCACCCGATCTCGAACCACCGCGCGTGCGCTCTGAAGGGCCGGTCGCTGTGGTGCGCCTCGCGCACCCACGGCTCGTCGGGGAGGAATGCGTACAGCTGGCCCCAATCGTCGTCGATCGGCGTCCGTGAGAGGCCGCCGCGCCCGACGACCTCACCGCTCCGACGGTCGTAGGCCATCCACTTGTGCACGCCGTGGAGTCGCCACGAGTCCGCGATGTGCTGGGCGTGCGCGGCCGCTTCTTCGTGAGAGGGCCGCCAGCCGTCGTACCAAGCGACGACGGCATCGTCGTTGTGAACCAGCCAGAGGTCGTCCGCGTGCTCCGGTCCGATCGGGACGAGACGCAGTCTCGGCGTCAACACCGGCTGCTCTTGCGTCGACTCCATGGTGACTACGCGGCGGCGAGCTCCTTGAGCAACGCACGGGTGCGTTGACGGGATGCCGATCGGTCATCGCCCACCGGGAACGGCGCGGCCCACAGGTCGGTTGCGCCCGCGTCGAACAGCGCCTGGATCTGTGCCGTGACCGATGTCTCGTCACCCACGATCGCGGCGTCCGCCGGCCCGGCGGCACCGCCGATGTCGAGGATGCGCCGGTAGTTCGGCAGCACGCCGTAGTTGGCGAAGTCCTTCGCTGCCTTCTCGCGGGCTTCGTCGGCGTCGTCGTGCACCGCGACGGGGAGACCGGCAACGATGCGCGGCGCCGGCCGTTCAGCCGCGCTCGCGGCGGCGTTGATCTTCGGCGCGACGTGCGCGTCGATCGCGCGAGCGTTGGCCATCCACAGGATCGTGCCCGCCGTCGACTCGCCCGCGACGCGCAACAGCCGCGGTGCAAGGGCGGACACCATGAGGTTCACCGGCTGCTGCGGCTGGTTCACGACCGGGATGTTCACCTGGAAATGCGTTCCCGAGTGGGTCACGCCCTCGCCACGCAGCAACGGCGCGAGCACGTCGACGTACTCCTCGGTGTGCGCACCGACACCCGCGTACGAGAGCCCGTACGCTCCTTCGATCACGACGTGGTGCGACGGTCCGATGCCGAGCGTGAAGCCGGGCCGTTCCATCGCCGCCGCCGTCGCCACTGCGCGGTTGGCCTGCAGCACTGGATGACACGTGTACGTCTGCAGGACGGACGTCCCGAGCTCGATGGCGTTCGTCGCCTTGCCCGCGATCGCCATCGGGACGAGCGGATCGCCGAACACCGCGCTCGCGAACCAGAGACTGGTGAAGCCATCGGCTTCCGCGTCGACCGCCTGTTGCACGATCCGGTCGACGGACGCGCCGCCTCCAGTGAGCCCGATGCGCATCTGCCGACGCTACCGCCGTGTGACGAGACGTTTTCGCTGTTCAGACGCCGGCGGATTCGTCACCACTGACTGACGACGGGCTGAGTGTTCACTTCTCGAGGAGGACCGCGGTGAAGTCTCGGGAGTCGGGGCCGAGGTAGCGATCGGCGGTGCGCCGCATGTCGGGGAGCAGCTTGCTGCCGGTGAGCACCGACACATCGTTGGGGTCGGGGTGCGAGTACAGGTTGAACGTGACCCAGTTGGGATTGATGTCGAGCTCCATGGCCCGCACGACGCCGGCACGCAGCAGCATGTCGGCGAGGCTCGTTGCCGTCAGCCCATCGCTGGCCGCGTAGACGAGGGCGCCGTCGGCGCGCACACCGATGGCCGAGCGCCACACGTACACGCGCGAGCCGAGTGTGTTGCCCCAGCGCTTGTTGCTGTCGTCCGCCAGCCCCGGGACTGCGTGGCCGCCGTCGATCATCAAGGCCAGGTTCTGGCGCACGGACACGATGTCGGGACCCATGCGGTCATCGCGACCCCACTGCCCGACGTCGACGCTGCCGTCGGCGCGGACGACGAACGACGCCGTGCCGTCCACGAGCGGCGGCGACGCGCGTCCCGCGGCGTAGAAGCCACCGTGAGAATCCTTGAACCGAAAGCCCCCGTTGAACGCGGCCACCATCCGGGACCGCAGATCCGGCGGAAGAGTGCCCTTCACCGGCCAACTGCCGCCCGGCTCGACGGTCCCCGGAACGTCGACGAGTTGCACCTGGGTCGGGTCGATCCACACCAACGCGCCCAAAACGCTCGTATGGATTGCATCTGGTCGAATCTGCGCCTCCGCGACCGCAGGGCGACCGTCGGCGCCGGACACCAGCGCTTGCCACTCCCCCTCGTGCGCCAGCGACGGGCTCGCGGGCGATGCCACCGTCGGCGGCAATGCCGGGCGGTGCGTGCCACTCGGTGTTGCTGCGGGTGCCACCGCGACCGTGGACGCGGTGATCGACCTGGACGGGTCGCCGCCGACCGGCGGGGCGTGATGCGAGTACCACTCGTGCTCCACCCAGCTGGCGACGCCACCGAGATGATGATCACGGAACCAGTCGGCGGCCTTGGCGACGAAGTTCTCGTTCCCGCTCCGCGACCCCACCGCGTACGCCCACCCACCACCGAGCGTCGCGAGCACGATCAGCACAACAAGCGCACGGCGGATCCAACGCCGGCGCCGAACACGCCGTGGTCGCTTCGGAGTCCGCCGCGCCGGCTTCTTCGGGATCAGCGGGATCGGACGGTTCGCGTCATCGTCGTCATCGACCCGCGAACGAGCGCGCAAGAGCGGTTCGCGCGTCGACTGCATGACAGCACCGTAGGAAAGCGACTGCGCGGTTCGCGGCCGCTATTGGTCATCGATTGGTAAAGAGTCAGCCAAGTTTGCGGCAGTCGGACGACGGGGCCTCAACCAGGAGGTCGTCGCGACGCGCGAACGCGACGGCGCGCGCGTTCGACAAGAGAGCTTGAACGCAACGCCGTCCGTAAATGCTGGTCAACGACATACTCGTTGACGAGCACGTTTTGCAGAGAGCGGAGCGCACGACCAGCGCAGTGCATTTGCGCGCGATCAAGTGCCAAAGGACTCTAACGATCTTCGCCGCGCGACACCACACTCGGTAACGCACTCATCGAGTGCGGAGGAGGCGGTCATGCGATTCATTCGCTCCGTCGTCGCCGTTGTGATGTTCGCAGCGATCGTCGTCGTATCGCAGGCGGGCACGGCTGTGGCAGGTCCGATCTACACGGGCCCGCCCCCGATCGTCGATGGCTATCTCGATCCGCTCTACGCGAGCAGTTTCTCGACGATCGACTACACGCAAACCGGCGCGAGTCCGAGTGTGATCACCGGGCAGATCGCGGTCATCGAAACGGCTGACGCGTACTACATCGGATTTCAACAGAGCTTGAACCGGCAGTCGAATGCGTACTGCGCGGACAAGAGGAACACCCCCGGCTGCTACCACGTGTTCAGAGACCTCGTCGGTAGCGACCACATCAGCTTCGAGTGGGCCGATCTCGGCGGCAAGCCCGTGACGATCGGCGTCGACATCATCACCGCGAACGCCAACGCGCAGTACGGCTACTCGGGGATGGTCAAGACGCCTCTCACCGGCAACATCGGCGAGGGCGACCGGTTGACCGGGTGCACCGATCCCCACGGCGTCACCGGTTACTCCGGCGAGGACTGGAACTGGCATCACGCCGGAGGTACTGGGTACGGCGCTGACCCGCTGGCGACGACTGCGTCGCCGAACTACGCGGGCACGTCGGGGCAGTACCCCGACTACAACTACACCTCGACCGCCGAGGTGCGGATCGACAAGGCGCTGTGCGGGATCCCCGGTGGCCTCGACCTCGCTGGAACCGTGGGCGTCGTTGCTCACAATTC
>DASUCS010000340.1:0-4512 GCA_036275935.1 Acidimicrobiales bacterium | reverse complement strand
CTACGGCTGGCGTGAGCGCGAAGAGGTGCTGCGGTTCTTCGAGAAGGTCACCGGCCTGCGGATGAACCACAACTACATCCGCCCCGGTGGCGTCGCCGCCGATCTGCCCGACGGCTGGCGCGACGACGTCCTCCGCCTCATCGACATGATCCCTCCCCGCCTCGATGAGTACGACACGCTGATGACGAACCAGCCGATCTGGCGGGAGCGGCTGCAGGGCGTGGGCGTCATCACCTCGCAGGAGGCGCTCGCCCTCGGCGCCAGCGGGCCGATCCTGCGCTCGACGGGTGTGCCGTGGGACCTGCGGCGCGACCTGCCGTACCTCTTCTACGAGCAGGTCGACTTCGACGTCATCGTCGGCACGTACGGCGACACGTTCGACCGTTACGCCATCCGGCTCAACGAGGTGCGGGAGTCGATCAAGATCGTCCATCAGATCCTCGATCAGGTGCCGCCCGGCGACTACCGCATCCAGGACAAGAAGGTGACGCCCCCGCCCCGCGGGCGCATCGACGAGTCGATGGAGGCCTTGATCCACCACTTCAAGATCTTCACGGAGGGCTTCAAGGTTCCCGAGGGCGAGGCGTACGTCGCCGTCGAGTCGCCGCGCGGTGAGCTCGGCTGCTACCTCGTGAGCAACGGCACCTCGCGCCCGTACCGCATGCGCATGCGCGGCCCGAGCTTCGTGAACCTGCAGACGCTCCCGCACATGATGCGCGGCGGGTTCCTCGCCGATGGTGTCGCCGTGATCTCGTCGGTGGACCCGATCATGGGAGAAGTTGACCGCTAGTGCCCCGGTTCACCCGTGAGAACGAAGAGCTCGCGCGCGAGATCATCGGGCGCTATCCGGTGAAGAAGTCGTCGCTCATCCCGCTGTGTCACCTCGCGCAAGAGCAGGACGGCCACCTCACCGAGGACGCGATGGAGCACATCGCCGAGTTGCTCGAACTGACGCCGGCAGAGGTCCTGAGCACGGCGAGTTTCTACGAGATGTTCAAGCGGGAGCCGGTGGGCAAGTACGTGATCAACGTGTGCACGTCGATCTCGTGTTTCTTGATGGGCGGCGACGAACTGCTCGAGCATGCCGAGGAACACCTCGGGACGAAGGCCGGTGGACGCACCGAGGACGGCTTGTTCTTCCTCGAGGGCTACGAGTGCATCGCGGCGTGCACCGAGGCTCCGTGCCTGCAGGTGAACTACCGGTACTTCCACAAGATCACCAATGCCGAGTTCGACGACCTGATCGATGATCTACGGGCGGGCCGGCGCGACGACATCCCGCCCCACGGCACGTTGGCGACGATCCGCCAGCACATCGCCGCCGAAAAGGCGGCCGGCATCGCATCTCCCGACGGTGGGGAGCAGCCCGTTTGGCTCCGTGACTCGCCCGCGCTGCAGGATTCGAAACCTTCCGCATGATCACTGACGCGCAACCGATCATCACGACGCGCTTCGGCTACGACGACAGCCACACGCTCGATCGCTTCGTCGCCACCGGCGGCTACCAGGGTCTGCGCGCGGCCCTGCGCAAGACGCCACAGCAGGTGACCGACGACGTGAAGGCTGCGAGCCTGCTCGGCCGCGGCGGCGCGGGCTTCCCCGCTGGAGTGAAGTGGGGGTTCCCGCCGGCCAACGTCTGGCCGCGCTACCTCGTCGTGAACGGCGACGAGTCCGAACCCGGTACGTACAAGGACCGCATGTTGATGGAGCGCGATCCCCATCAGCTCATCGAGGGTGTGCTCATCGCGTGTTATGCGGTCGGTCTCGCGCAGGCATTCCTCTACGTGCGCGGCGAGATGGCGCTCGCGCAGGAGCGCATCGCCAACGCGCTCAATGAGGCGTACGCCGCCGGTTACATCGGTAAGAACATCCTCGGCACCGACTTCTCGGTGGATGTCGTGCTGACGTGGGGCGCCGGCGCCTACATCGTGGGCGAGGAGACCGGGCTCATCGAGAGCCTCGAGGGCAACCGGGGGATGCCGCGTCTGAAGCCGCCGTACTTCCCCGCAGCGATCGGGCTGTACCAGAAGCCCACGATCGTCAACAACGTCGAGACGCTGTCCAACCTGCCGTGGATCATGAACAACGGCGGCGAGGCCTTCGCCAAGCTCGGCGCCGAGACCAGCAAGGGCATGCGGATGTTCGCCGTGTCCGGTCATGTCAACAAGCCCGGCGTGTACGAGGTCGAGTTCGGCGTCACGACGTTCCGGGACCTCATCGAAGCGCCGATCTACTGCGGCGGCGTGCGCGACGGAAAGCGGTTGAAGGCGTTCATCCCCGGGGGAGCGTCGTCGCCGTGGTTCTTCGAGGAGCACCTCGACCTTCCGCTCGAAGCCGGCGCCGTCGGCAAGGCGGGCTCGATGCTCGGTTCGGGCGCCATCGTCGTGATGGACGAGGACACCGACATCGTGCGCGCGTGCCATCGCGTCGTGCGCTTCTTCGCCAAGGAGTCGTGCGGCAAGTGCACACCGTGTCGCGAAGGAACGAACTGGCTCGACAAGATCCTGCGCCGCATCCTCGACGGACACGGTCGTCCGCAAGATGTCGACCTGCTGCTCGACGTGTGCGACAACATCAGCCCTGGCATCAACTGGCCGCCGCGCCAGACGACGATCTGCCCGCTCGGTCCCTCTGCGGTGTCGCCGATCGCGTCAGCCGTGAGCCGCTTTCGCCACGAGTTCGAGGCCTACGTCGGCGGTCCGGTCGAGACCACCGTGCACATGACCGGAGCGGCGTATCGCGCGCCGGAGGCAGCGCCCAGTGCCTGACGACGACGTCACACTGACCGTCAACGGTCGGGAGATCACCGCGCCGAAGGGGCAGCTGGTGATCAACGCCGCCGAACAGCACGGCGTGTTCATCCCGCGCTTCTGTTACCACCCGCGCATGGAGCCGGTAGGCATGTGCCGCATGTGCATCGTCGACATCGACACGGGGCGCGGACCGGCGCTGCAACCCGCGTGCATGATCCAGGTCGCTCCTGACATGAAGGTCGACACCGAGTCCGAGGCGACGAAGAAGGCGCAGGACGGGGTCCTCGAGTTCCTGTTGATCAACCATCCACTCGACTGCCCGGTGTGTGACAAGGGTGGCGAGTGTCCGTTGCAGGACAACGCCTACGCGTACGGACCGGGTGAGTCGCGGTTCGTCGAAGAGAAGCGGCACTTCGAGAAGCCGATCCCGGTGAGCGACCTCGTGTTCCTCGACCGCGAGCGCTGCATCCTCTGCGACCGCTGCACGCGGTTTGCCGATCAAGTCGCCGGTGATCCGCTCATCGCGTTCATCAACCGCGGCAGCCAGACCGAAGTGAACACGTTCCCCGACGACCCGTTCGCGTCGTACTTCAGCGGCAACACGGTGCAGATCTGTCCGGTCGGCGCGCTCACTGCAAAGCCGTTCCGTTTCAAGGCACGGCCCTGGGACCTGGAGAAGGTGGAGTCCACCTGCACGTCCTGCGCGGTGGGTTGTCGCGTCACCATCGAAGCGAGCCGCAACCACGTCCTGCGCTATCAAGGCGTCGACATCGACCCGGTGAACTGGGGTTGGTTGTGCGACAAGGGCCGCTTCGACTTCGAGGCGATCGAGTCGGACGACCGCTTGGCGGATCCGATGGTCCGCAAGCCGGCGCGATCGACCGACGGCAGCGGTGAGCTGGTGCCGGCGACGTGGTCCGAGGCGCTCGCTTCCGCCGCTGACGCGATCTCGAAGGCCGATCCGAACGCAGTCGCCGTGCTCGGAGGATCGCGCCTCACGAACGAGGCGGCGTACGCGTGGGCCAAGTTCGCGAAGGGTGTCGTCGGCACGGATCACGTCGACGCGCAGCTCGACGACGGCCTGCCGGGCGATGTCGTGTCGGCATGGCCGCAGGCGACCATCGACGACGCGTGCGCAGAGGGCGCGACTGTCGTCGTGATCGACGTGAATGTCAAAGAAGAGTTGCCGGTGCTGTTCCTGCGGCTGCGCGACGCCGTGCAGAACCGCGGCGTGAAGCTGATCGAGATCAGCCCGATCGACACGGGGCTCACTCCTCTGGCCTCGGTGTCACTGCGTCACTTCCCTGGCGAAGCGCACAAGGTCACGCGCGCATTGGCCACCCGCGGCGATGCGACCGCGGTCCATGGCGGCGACATCGACGCTGCTCGCACCCTCGTGTCCGGGCCCGTGGTCGTGATCGTGGGACGCTCGTCGCTGGGAGAGTCAGCGTCGTCCGTGGTCGAGTCGGCGGCGATCCTGCTCGAGCTGCGTCCGGGCACGACGATCCTTCCGGCGTTGCGCCGCGCGAACGTCCGCGGTGCGATCGACATGGGACTCGTCCCCGGGTTGCTGCCGGGCCGCGTGACGCTCGACGCCGGACGCGAGTGGTTCACCAACCACTGGCCCAACCTCCCGGCGCAGACCGGACTCGATGCGACCGGGATCCTCACCGCGGCGTCGGAGGGTCGCATCGACGTCCTCGTGCTGCTCGGCGCCGATCCGCTCAGCGACTTCCGCGACCGTGGCTTGGCCCAGCGA
>DASUCS010000339.1:0-25264 GCA_036275935.1 Acidimicrobiales bacterium | reverse complement strand
TATCTCGTGTGGAACGCGCTGATGAACGTCACCACCCAAGCCGAGCAAGTGGCTGTGTTCCGCAACGCGGCCGCCCATCTTGCACCTGGGGGCCGCTTCGTCGTCGAAGTCGTCGTACCGCAGCTCCGTCGCGTGCCGGTGGGGGAGGTCGGTCACATCTTCCAGTTCGACCCTGACCACCTCGGGATCGAGACCTTCGATGACACGGTCGAACAGATCGCGTTCTCGCACCACTGGATGAACGTGAACGGACGGCTCGTCCATCACTCCGCGCCGTACCGCTACGTGTGGCCATCCGAGCTCGTGCTGATGGGTCAGATCGCCGGGTTCCGACTGCGCGATCGCTGGGACGACTGGACGAAGTCTCCGTTCACTCCGCAGAGCACCCAACAAGTCGCCGTGTTCGAGAAGACAACCTGACCGCGGTCTCGGTCGGCATGAAAGCGTTGTGTCGAAGCGTCGCGGCGCAGGCAGAGTTGTCTGGTGGTTGTGGACCACGATCGGACTGTCGAGCACCTCGGGGTCGCGCACCGGGCCAAGGACGCGCGCTGGAGCTTGATGCTCGCCGGCATCGACGCGGTGCCCGCGCTCAAGCGCGGCTTGTCGCATCCGAACCCGCGGGTTCGTGAGGCGTGCTGCGTGGTGCTCGATCACCACCTCGAGCCGGACTGCATCCCCGACCTGATCGCCAATCTGCACCACGACGATGCGGGTGTACGCGGGTGGGCACTCCACGCGTTGGCCTGTGATCGCTGCAAGGAAGGGAGCTGCCGTCCTGGCGAGAGCGACACCGTGCCGATCGCCGTCAGGATGATGCTCGAGGACCCGGACGCGTCGGTCCGCGCACGAGCGATCGGTCTCGTGGGAGAGGCAGTGCATCGCCACCCCGCCGCGGTCGACGCGCTGGAGCGAGCGCTCGACAAGGAACCAGCGGCCGGCAACCGCAAGATCATCCGATGGTGGCTGCCCGGCGGTCCTCGTTACGAACGCACGAAACCCAAACCGACCCGCGCCCGTTCCGAGCTGCGCGAGCGACGGGAGCGCGCGGGCTGGACCTAGGCTCGCCGCGTGGGTCTCGCTGAGCGCGTTCAGTCTGGCTTCTTGCGCTTTCATCAAGCCGTCTACGAAGGAACGCGTGGTGCGATCGGCCACCGCATGATCGGTGTTCCGTCACTGTTGATGACGTCGATCGGGCGCAAGACGGGACGGCGTCGAACCGCCGCACTCGTGTACGCGGAGGATGGCGGTGCCTACGTCGTGGTTGCTTCGAATGGGGGCGCCGATCGACCACCGGGTTGGCTCCACAACGTCAAAGCGAATCCGGCAGTCGACGTACAGATCGGGCGTCGCAAATTTGCGGGGGTCGCCGAAGTCATCGACCCGACCCATGCCGAGTACGACCGCTTGTGGAAGCTCGTGAACGAGCGGAACCACGGCCGGTACAACCAGTACCAGAGCAGAACATCACGTCGTATCGAGCTTGTTCGACTGACTCCGGCCTGAGCGAAGGCGCGCGCCATGTCTGGTTCCGGCGACACTCGGTACGCGACGAGCCTCGACGGCACGCACATCGGCTACCAGGTCGTGGGCGACGGGCCGCTCGATCTACTCGAGTTTCCGTACGGCACGACGTTCTCCATCGACGCGAGCGAGGACGAACCGCATTGGTCGCGGTTCGAGGAGCGGCTGGCATCGTTCTCTCGGTTGATCCGGTTCGATTTCCGGGGTGTCGGTCTGTCCGATCCGTTCTCGCCGGAGTCGCCTCCGAGCGTCGAGGACTGGATGCAGGACGCGATTGCGGTTCTCGATGATGTCGGCTCTGAGCGTGCGGCCCTGTTCGGCGCCTCCACCGGTGGTGAGGTCGCGCTGCTGCTCGCGGCGACCTTCCCGGACCGGGTGAGCGCGGTCGTGGTGGTCAACAGCTTTGCCCGCGTGCTCGAGGCAGAGGACTACCCGCATGGTTATGCGGCCGAATTCGTCGAGGCGTTCCGCAACGAGATCGTGAACCCGTCTCGCGCTGACGGCAGCCTCGATGATGTTGCGTTCATTGCACCGAGCCTCCAGCACGACGAGGCGTTTCGGCGGTGGTGGAAGAAGGCCAGCAGCCGGGGCGCGAGTCCGGCGCTCGCGCTCGCTCTGTTCGTGCCGGTCATGGAAGGCGACGTCCGCGCCGCGCTCCCGAGCATCCAGGCACCGACGCTCGTGATGCACCGTGCGGGCAACACCTTCATGCCCGTCAGCTTCGGCCGGTACCTTGGCGAGAACATTCCCGGTGCCCGTTACGTCGAGTTGCCCGGCGACGACCACCTCCCGTATGCGGGCGATCAGGACGCGATCCTGGATGAGCTCGAGGAGTTCCTGACGGGCGTCCGCCATGTGCCCGACGCGAACCGCGTGCTCGCAACCGTGGTGTTCACCGACATCGTCGGTTCGACGGACCGCGCCGCGGCGCTCGGCGATCGGAAGTGGAGGGACCTCCTCGATGAGCACGACCGCGCGGTGCGGCGGCAACTCGAGAGGTTCCGCGGCCGCGAGATCAAGACCATCGGAGATGCGTTCTTGATCACATTCGACGGGCCCGGCCGAGCGATCCAGTGTGCGGCCGCGATACGAGAGGCAACCACGGCGCTCGGGATCGAGGTGCGGGCGGGAGTGCACACCGGCGAGATAGAGCTGCGCGGGGACGACATCGCGGGAATGGCCGTGCACATCGGCGCGCGTGTCTCCGCGCTCGCCGGACCCGGCGAGATCCTCGTGTCGAGTGCAGTCCCGCCTCTCGTCGCCGGCTCGAACATCGAGTTCGTCGAGCGCGGCGAGCACGAGCTGAAGGGCGTGCCGGGCAAGTGGCACCTCTTCGCCGCTGATCTCTGAGGGTCATCTGCGCGCGGCGGCACCCTCCGACGTGGCGAGGCATCGACTGCTTGACTGTGCGCCGTGCGCTTCTCGTACGCCGAAGCGATGACCGATCCCTCGTACTACTTGCCTCTCGCGCAGGCGGCCGAGGACGCGGGATTCGACGAGATGATCGTTCCCGACAGCATCTGCTATCCGCTCGAGTCGGACGCGTCGTACCCGTACACACCTGACGGTGATCGCACCTTCATCGAGGACAAGCCGTTCCTCGAGCCGTTCTCGCTGATTCCCGCGATGGGCGCCGTCACGACGCGGATCCGCTTCGTGACGTCGGTGCTCAAGCTCACCGTTCGCCATCCCGTGATGGTCGCGAAGCAAGCGTCGTCGGTGCAGGTCCTCACCGGTGGGCGCCTCGTGCTCGGTGTCGGAACCAGCCCATGGCCCGAGGACTACGCCGTCATGGGCGTCCCGTGGGAAGGCCGCGGCTCCCGGACCGACGAGATGCTCGCGATCATCCGTGGGCTTGTCGGTGGGGGTTACTTCGAGCACCGAGGCGAGCACTTCGACATACCACCGATCAAGATCGCTCCGGCGCCCGCCACCGCCGTGCCATTGCTGGTCGGAGGTCACGCTCCGCCGGCACTGCGGAGAGCGGCGCAACAAGGTGACGGCTGGATCCACGGTGGTGAAGGCGACGGCAGCGAACTCGGCTCGCTCGTGCGGCGCGTGCTCGCACTTCGGTCGGACTCACCTCGCGCCGCGGAGCCCTTCGAGATCCACGTCATCTCTCTCGACGCGTACTCCGTCGACGGTGTGCGCCGGTTGGAAGAGCTCGGCGTCACCGACGTCATCGTCGGCTTTCGCTACCCGTACACGCGCGAGCAGGATGCCGAGCCCCTGCAGCACAAGATCGATGCGCTTCGACATTTCGCCGACACCGTCATCGCTGGATGCCGCGCCGCTGACTGAATCGCGTGTCAGGTCGCGATGTGATCGCGCGCACGGCAGTTCGGGTACGCGTGTCTGCCCATTTGCCTGCGCGGGCATCCAGGTCGAATGGACGCGATCAGAATGCTCAAAGATGACCACAAGACGGTCGAGCAGATGTTCAAACGCTTCGAGAAGGCTGGCGATCGAGCTCACGTCGAGAAGCGTGAGATCGTCGATCGAATCATCGAGGAGCTTTCGGTACACGCAGCGATCGAGGAGCAGTGCTTCTATCCGGTCGTGCGTGCGACGGTTCCCGGAGCTGAAGACCTCGCGCTGGAGAGTCTCGAAGAGCACCACGTCGTCAAGTGGGTGCTCTCCGAGCTCGAGACGATGTCGCCCGAGGCCGAGCGCTTCGACGCCAAGGTGACCGTGCTGATCGAGAACGTGCGTCACCACGTGAAGGAAGAGGAGAACGATTTCTTCCCGAAGGTTCGCAAGGCACTCGACCGGGCCTCTCTGAACGACCTCGGCGAGATCATGGCCGCTGCGAAGCAGGCGGCTCCGACGCACCCGCATCCTCGGTCTCCCGACACACCTCCAGGCAACCTGATCGTCGGCACCGCTGCCGGCGTCGCTGATCGCATCGCGGACACGGTGAACGGCTTCGCGCAGGGCGGTGTGAACGCAGTCGGCGACCTCATCGCCCGCGTCCTCGGGCGCCAGACACCCACCCGATCGGCAACGGGGTCGAAGGTTGCCCGCAAGACCGCCCGTCAGGTGCGAAAGCGCACTGCAGAGGCAACGGAGTCCGTCATCGAGGGCGCGCGCAACGCCCGAGGAGCGGCGCGGACGTCGAACGGCAGTTCGCGTACGTCAAGTTCTTCGGCGAAGAGCGGCGCCAAGCGCACGGCCAGGACCGCGGCGCGCGGCGCCACTCGCACTGGCAGAGCCGCCAAGGCTGCGGTGAAGGGCACCGCGTCGGCCAGTCGCACGTCGGGGTCGGCGCGCAAGACAGCGAAGCGCGCTGCCACGACCGCCAAGCGGGGAGCGACCACAACGCGCCGCACCGCGAGCAAGGCGGCCAAGCGCACCGCGTCGAGCGCACGCAAGACGGCGAGTCGCGCGCGCTAGCCCGCTCGGCGCAGCACCGCGACGAGGAAGTCCGACGTCGGAGTCCACGGGCGCAGGTCCCAGGTCGCCAACCGCAGGTCGAATTGCAGGCCAACGGAGGTCGCGTCGACGTCGAACTCTGCGAAGTCGTACGCGCGGCCCGCGCCGAACCCAACCACGAGACGACCGGCGTCCGCGAGCATGCCGGCCAAATTCTCGAGCACGTGCCGGCGGCTCGCGGGCTCGACGAACGTCATGACGTTGCCCGCTGACACGATCGCGTCGAAACCGGCCTCCACGCCGGCGTCGGACAAGGCGACAGATGCGAGATCACCGACGACCCACCGCGGCCCCGGATGG
Organism: Acidimicrobiales bacterium; assembly: GCA_036275935.1. Classification (GTDB taxonomy): domain Bacteria; phylum Actinomycetota; class Acidimicrobiia; order Acidimicrobiales; family JACDCH01; genus DASUCS01. The sequence goes on along the minus strand of DASUCS010000339.1, from coordinate 20,011 downwards.
TCCGCCTCGGCGGCGGCAATGAGCGTCGGGTCGATGTCGATGCCGACCACGTCATGCCCGAGCTCGTGCAGCCGCCCGCCGACGCGGCCGGGCCCGCAGCCTGCGTCAAGAATTCGCGCATGGCGACTCACCATGGCGTCGATGAGTCGCGCCTCACCGTGAAGGTCGCGGCCGGCGGCCTCCATGTCGCGGAAACGCTCGATGTACCAGCGCGAATGGTCCGGGTTCTCCGCGACCATCGCCATCCAGGACTTGGGCTCATCCATCTGCGTCGATCATCGCGGACGCGGCGATCGAGCCCCTCACCGACCGATACGTCAGACCACAGGCGTCGCGTGCGCGACCGGAACGTCGAACGTCTCGCACCACACCAGCACAGTCCACTCACCGGAGCTGAGGTCGATCGAGCCGTGGACGTCGTAGAACTGGGTTCCTCGGTTTCCCCGCAACCGCTCGATCCGCGTTCCGTTGTCGTGGTCGCGACGCTCGCTGCCCGGGACGATGTAGAGCGCGTACGCCGGACCGGGTTGGATGTCGAAGTGCTCCAGACCGACAATGAACGCACCGCTCGCTCGTCGGTAGACGTTCACTGTCCCAGTGGCACGATGGTCGATGCCCGCGAACGCTGCGCGACGGATCCGGACTGGCGCTGCCTGCGTAGGCGTCGCTGTTCCCGTGACTCCTGCCGGCGGACCCGCCGCCGTGAGCGTCTCGATGACGGTGTGGTTGTCGTAGGCGGGGAGCACGACCACCTCGAGGATTGCCAGCGCGCCGACGACGAACGGAAGGGCGCGCAACAGCCGGCGACCGATGACCGCGAACGCGAAAGTGCGAGCCGCAATCCACGCAATTGCCACGATCGCCATCAATGCGATCGCCTTCGCACTGTTGAGGCCAGAGCGCGCGGCGTGGGGCTCGGTGAGCGCGAAGACGCCCAGGCCGACGCCCACGAGGACCTCGGGGGTGAACTCGTACCACCGCACTCGAGCCGCGACCGCACGCGAGCGAACCGACATGGACATCGGTCACGCGGGAGCGGGAGCGCGTTACAAGGCCGCGTAACGGTGGGGGTCGAGCGAGAGACGATGAACCATGGCGACGCGTGGATCGAGCTGGGCGGCGTCGACCCATCGTTCACCCAGCGTTGAGGCATGAGGCGGCTGTGGTTCCACCCGTCGCTCTAGCATCCCCGCCGGTGCGGGACGAGGGGGCGCTGGTCGCCAGGTTGCGTGCAGGCGACGAAGAGGCCTTCGTGTCGCTCGTTCGCGACTACCAGCCGGCCATGCTCCGTTTGGCCGAGGCCACCGTGAAGAGCCGCGCCGTGGCGCAAGAGGTCACCCAGGACACCTGGCTGGCGGTGATGCGCGGTGTCGACCGCTTCGAGGGCCGTTCGTCGCTCAAGACGTGGCTGTTTCGCATCCTGCTCAACCGGGCGCGCTCGGCTGTGGGGAAGGAAGCGCGAGCCGGTCGTCCTGAGCTCATCGACGACGAGCGGTTCGACGCGACCGGCGCCTGGGTCGATCCGCCCGAGGCGTGGGCCGACCGCGCTGACGATCGTCTGTTCGCTGCGCAGCTCGCCGATCGCGTGCGGGCGCTGCTCGCCGAGCTTCCGGAGTCACAACGCCAGGTCGTGGTGCTGCGCGACGTCGAAGGTCTGCCGCCGAACGAGGTCGCCGAGCTGCTCGGCGTCAGCGACGGGAACCAGCGGGTGCTGCTGCACCGCGGTCGAGCCCGACTGCGCCACCTCCTTGCCGCGGAGGCGATGTCGTCGTGAAGTGGCGTTGGTGGCGCCATCGCGCGCTCGTGTGCCGGGAGGCGGTTGCGCTGATGGGCGACTACCTCGACGGCCGGTTGCCGGATCGGGACATCGCGAAACTGGAGCGCCATCTGTCGGCGTGCCCGCATTGTTCCGAGTACCTCGCGCAGCTCCGCGTCACCATCGATGCGTTGGGGCATGCCGAACCCGACGCGCTGTCCGACGAGGCGCTCGACGACCTCGTCGGCATCTACCGGCAATGGCGAGCCGAGACCGAATGACACGTCGAAGACCGGTGTAACGCAGGTCGACCGACACGAGACGGTTCCAGGCAGGCAACGAAAGGGTGGGCGCGGGTGGCGCTGTCGGCCAAGCAAGAAGAGCTGTGTCAGCAGAGCACGTGGGATTTCAGCGATCTGCGGGCGCTGTTCATCAACTGCACGCTGAAACGATCGCCGGAGCTGTCGCACACACAGGGGCTCATCGACATCTCGAGCGAGATCATGTGTCGCCAAGGCGTGGCGGTCGAAGAGATACGCGCCGTCGATCACGACATCGCCACCGGCGTGTGGCCCGACATGACTGAGCACGGGTGGGCGCACGACGACTGGCCCGCGATCTTCGAGCGCGTGATGGCCTCCGACATCCTCGTGCTGTGCATGCCGATCTGGCTCGGGGAGAAGTCCTCCGTGTGCACCCAGGTCATCGAGCGGCTCTACGGCAACTCGCATCTGCTCAACGAAGCCGGCCAGTACGCGTACTACGGCCGTATCGGCGGATGTCTCGTCACCGGCAACGAGGATGGCGTCAAGCACTGCGCGATGAACGTGCTGTACTCGCTGCAGCACCTCGGCTACGTCATCCCCCCTCAGGCTGACGCGGGATGGATCGGTGAAGCCGGGCCGGGACCGTCGTACCTCGACCCGGGATCAGGCGGACCCGAGAACGACTTCACGAATCGCAACACCACCTTCATGACGTGGAACCTGCTGCACCTCGCGCGGATCGTCAAGGACGCCGGCGGCATACCCGCGCATGGCAACCAACGCGCCGAATGGGACGCCGGCTGCCGGTTCGATTTCCCCAACCCCGAACACCGCTGAACAAGGAGACAGACATGGCATTCATCCAGCTGATCGAGATGCGCACGAAGAACATCGACGAGATCATGAAGCTCGACGAGCAGTGGGAGAACGCAACTGAGGGCAAGCGCACGCTGCGGCGCAGCATCGTCGGGCGCGACCGCAACGATCCCGACCGTCACGTGATCATCGCCTTCTTCGACGACTACGAGTCTGCGATGGAGAACTCGAAGCTTCCCGAGACGCAAGAGTTCGCGACGAAGCAGACCGCGCTCGCCGACACCGTGCAGTTCATCGACCTCGACGTCGTCGACGACCGTTCCTGAGACGCGTCGCAGTCCCGACCGCGACGAAGGCTCTCTGGCACGCAACGGCGAAGAATGTGATGCTGCGTCCATGGCGCTCAACAACCCCTTCGCGACCCATCCCGAGGTTCCCGACTTCACCGTGACGAGCACCACCCTGAAGGAGGGCGACACGCTCGGGCTCGACCAGATGTCGGGGATCTTCGGCGTTCCCGGCGGCAAGGATCGCTCGCCCCAGCTGAGCTGGTCGGGCGCGCCGGCAGAGACGCAGGGTTACGCGGTGACCATCTACGACCCCGACGCACCGACCGGGTCAGGGTTCTGGCATTGGGCCGTCGCCACGCTGCCCGCCGACGTGACGGAGCTCCCCGAAGGCGCCGGGGACGACGCCGGGTCTGGTCTGCCTGCCGGAGCCATCCAGTACAGGAACGACGCCGGCGGCGCTCGCTTTCTCGGCGCGGCGCCACCTCCCGGTCATCCCGCGCACCGCTACTTCATCAATGTGTACGCGCTCGACACCGCCGACCTCGGTGTCCCCGCTGACGCGACACCGGCGTTGCTCGGCTTCAACCTGTTCGGGCACACAATCGCTCGCGCTCAGATGATCGTGATGGCCGGCGGCGGTTGATTCGGTGTTTGCGATTCGGCGGACGCTTTGTGACGGCCGCACCACGGGATGATGAGCCATCAATGTGCGGAAACAGAGGGGATCACTCGTCGTTCTGGATCCGCCGAACCACCGTGCCCAGAGCTTTCAGCGCGTTCTCCCTCGACCTCGAGCGCGTCACTTGGGCTCGTCGTCGAATCAACAAGAGCCAAGTTGTGCCCACGAGCGCGACTGCGATGGCAACCAACATCCCGACCTTCCGAGGTTGCCGCCCCGTTACCCGCTCGACGGATCAACAAGTCGCAGCGAATAGTGTCGGCGGGATGGGAGCGTGGGATCGCATCCGCAACGCCTTCCGAAGCGAGAAACGGGAGATCGACGACATCGTCGGCGATGCCACGAAACGGGCCGATGCCGCGCTCGACCGTCGCGAACGAGAGCTCGACGCCTCACCGGCCGAGAAGCTGGCGATGGAGCAGCAACGGACCGAGGAGATCGACTCGGAGTTCGACGCCGTGCGCAAGCGCATCGAGGGCGGTCCGTCGAAGTAGGGCTGCGGGCGTCTGGTGGGTTGGTGCGGCTCGGAGCGGACTGCGAAGCTCGCGTGCCCATGGTCGAACGTGAGAAGTTGATCGATGTCGGCGCCTGGATGCTCGAGACCGGTCACCGGGTCATCCTCAAGCTCAGCGGGGGTCGATTCCCTCGCACGGTGATGGGGATGCAGCCGGTTGAGCTCCACGCCATCGGGCGCAAGACCGGCGAACGGCGATCCACGTTGTTGACGGCGCCGATCTGCGAGGAGGACCGAGTGGTGTTGGTCGCATCCAAGGGTGGCGCCCGCGAGCATCCGATCTGGTACAAGAACCTCGTCGCCAATCCCGACGTCGAGCTCACCATCAACGACCGCACGAGACCGATGCGGGCGCGTACCGCCTCGCCCGAGGAGAAGGCCGAGCTGTGGCCGGTGATCGTCGGGCGGTACAAGGGCTACGCCGACTACCAACGCAACACCGAGCGCGACATCCCCGTCGTGATCTGCGAACCGGCCTGATCGTGAAGGTGCTCGATGCCGAACGCTGAAGAGATTCGCAAGGCCCAGCGAGCGGCGTGGGCGGGACTGTCTGCGAGCTGGGAGAAGTGGGACTCGATCATCATGGACCAGCTCGGTCCCGTCGGCGACGAGATGATCCGCCGTCTCGACGTGGCGGAAGATCAACAACACCTCGACATCGCGTCGGGCACGGGTGAGCCGGGCCTCAGCATCGCGAGGTTGGCGGCCAAGGGGCGCGTCGTCCTCACCGACCTCTCGCCCGAGATGCTGGACGTGGCCTCGCGCCGGGCGGAGGCACAGGGGATCACCAACATCGAGACGAAGGTGTGCAGCGCGGACGATCTGCCGTTCGACGACGGTGCCTTCGACAGTGTGTCTGTGCGCTTCGGCTACATGTTCTTTCCGGACATGGCAAAGGCGACTGCCGAGTTCGTGCGTGTGCTCGCGCCGGGAGGGCGCTTGTGCGCATCCGTGTGGGTGAAGCCGGAGGAGAACCCGTGGACGTCGATCGCAATGCAGGCGATCACGTCCGAGGTCGCGATCCCTCCGCCCGATCCGGACGGGCCGAACATGTTTCGCTGCGCCGCGCCGGGCTGTGTCGGTGCGCTGTACGAGCGTGCGGGACTGCACGACATTGCCGAGTGGGACGTCGACGTCGAGCTGGTGACGCGATCACCCGAGGAGTACTGGCAGATGATCAGCGAGCACGTCTCGCTCGCGGCATGGGCCCTTCAGCAAGTCGACGAGTCGGCCCGGGCGCGCATCAGGTCACGTGCCATCGAGGGCGTGGCCCAGTTCGAGAGGGACGGCAGGGTTCGCGTACCCGGCGCAGCTCGTGCCATCGTCGGCACGAAGTAGCCGTCTCCAGTCGTCAGCTCGCGAGCAGCTCCACGAGGTCACCATCCGAGCCGAAGAGCTTCGCTCGCCACGTCGCGATGAGCTCGGACGTGTCTCGGTCGTTCGGATGGAAGCCGCGGTGCGTGTACTGCAACAACTGGCGCACCGCTCTCGGTTTCGTGAACGGCGAACGGCGAAGGCGCCACACGCTCTTGGCCACTCGTAGCGGATGCCGGCGCGCGGTCGGATCCTGCGACAGCGAGATCGCCGTCCAGATGGACGTTTCGAGCACGAACGTCAGATGCGTGAGCCACATCGTGACCATTCGCATTCGTTCGCTGCCGCCGACGCTGCGGAACACGTCGAACGCCACCGCCTTGTGCTCGGACTCCTCGAGCGCGTGCCACAGCAAGAGCGAGCGGACGCCCTCGTGGCCGATCTCGGCGCGGGCATCCTCATCGGTGAGCAAGGTCTCCGCCAACGTCGCCGTGTAGTGCTCCAACGCGGCAGTGAAGCCGAGATGCATCCGCACGATCGCCATGCGCTCCCTCGTGCGGAACAGCCACCGCACGTACGCGCCGATCGCCTTCGACGGATAGCCGAGCTCGGCGAGCTTGTCGTTCAGCGCTCGGTGCTCGCGGCCGTGCATCTCTTCCTGGCCGATGAAGCCCTCGACGTCCTCTCGCAGCTGCGGATCGGTGATCTGATCGCGTACCGCGGCGACGGACCGCACGAAGTAGTCCTCACCGTCGGGGAAGACGCCGGACAGCACCGCCAGGATGTGGCTCATGACGATGTCGCCGTCCTTGGCGAAGTGACGGGGTACGTCTGCGAGCCATGACTCGAAATCGGGGGTTCGCATCGGAACCGCGTCGCTTCCAACGATGTTTCGTGTCATGAAGTTCCCGCGTGCCCGACGACCGAGGCTGGTAGACGCGCCGCGATCAAGGATCGCAACTGTGCAGTTCAGTCGGTGTTCTGCTGGCCGGCGCTGGGGTCCGGGACGGTGACCGCTTGCGGTTCGATCGTCACGCCGAGGCTCGTGCGTTGGGCGAGCTCACGAAACTCGTTGACCTCGGTGGCCTGTACGTAGGCCATTCGCTGCGCGAGGTCACGCGTGCTCTGGTTCGTGGCGTGCCGGTACGCGTAGTCGGCCATGTGGACGCCACCGCGGTGGTGCTCGCTCATCAGTTGCAGGAACAACGCGTCGGCGTCGGCCCCTCTCGCGTTCTTCAGCTGGGCCATCTGATCGGCCGTGGCCAGGCCGGGCATCTGCTCGAGCGGCACGGGCATGTCCATCCACCTCATGGCGGTGTCGTTCGGGCTGGTGCCGTAGCCCCACTCGTCGAGCTTCGTGCTCATGACCCCGATCTCGTACGACTGACGGCGAAGGATCTCTGTGGCGAACCCGACAACCACAGGGTCGGCACCGTTCGCCTGCTCGTGCAGTGCCATCGAGACCGCTTGATCGTGGTGATGGATCATGTCCTTGTAGAACCCGGTGTCGACCGAGTCCTCACCTGGCGGGCCGGCATGACCGATCCAATGGCCGATCGCGCCGCCGAGAAACGCGAACGCGATCACCAGCGTGATGACCTTGGGCCACGACAGGCCCCAATACGGCAGCTCGAGCTCGTCGTCGTGGTCGGGGTGGTCGGCGTCGGCTGCCATCGTCGTGGGATCAGTGGCCATGTGCAGGTTCGGTCTCGATCGCGTCGGGTTCGCAGGGATGGCATTCCAGTTCGAGCGTGGCGTGCGCGATCCCGAAGCGGTCGTCGAGCAACGCCTTGAGACGATCGCCGCTGGCTTGCGCCTCGTGCAGCGTGACGTCGTCGCCGCGCAACACGATGTGCGCCGACATCGCGGGGACATCCGACGCCAGGTTCCACAGATGCAGGTGATGCACGGCCTCGACCGCGCCATCGGTCGCGAGGGCCGCCTCGACATCGGCAGGATCCATTCCGCGTGGTGTGCCCTCGAGCAGCACTTGCGCGGTGTCGCGCAGCAATCCCCACGCCGACCACAACACCAGCACCGCGATCACGATCGACGCTGCTGGATCGACCCAGTTGGCATCCCACGCGATCACCGCGACGCCGGCGATGACCGCCGCGACCGACCCCGCAGCATCGACGCTCATGTGGATGAACGCCCCGCGCATGTTGAGGCTCTGTCCCGCAGAGCGCGCCAGCAGGACCGCGCTCCCGATGTTCACGAGCAGGCCCAGCATCGCGACGAGCAACAACCCACGCCCGGAGACGTCGGCGGGTTCGCCCAGGCGCTGAATCGCTTCGAAGATCACCCAACCGGCCACAACGAGAAGCGTGATCCCGTTGGCTTGCGCGCCGAGGACCTCCGCCCGCTGCAACCCGTAGGAGTGGCGCGCCGTGGCGCGTCGGTCCATCAGCTGTTGCGCGATCAACGCGATGCCGAGCCCGACGACGTCCGACAACATGTGTGCGGCGTCGGCCAGCAACGCGAGTGAATGGAACGCCAAGCCGCCGATCACCTCGGCGACGAGGAATCCGGCATTCGCTCCCAGCGAGATCCACAAGGCGCGTCGCTGCGTGTGGCGTGCGACCGTCACATGGGCGCCGTGGTCATGATGGTGGTGCGCGGTCATGGTCAGCCGCTGTGGCGGGCGTGCTCGAGCGCGACGTCCAACATCATGCGGACGTGTCCATCGCACAGTGAGTAGTAGGCCATCCGGCCGGCGCGGCGGACCTTGACCACTCGATGGGCGCGCAGCAGGCGCAGCGCGTGCGACGTCGCGGACTCGCCCATCCCTGTTGCAGCCGCGAGATCACACACGCACAGCTCGCCGCCCTCGAGCAGGCTCACCAGCAGTCGAAGGCGATTCGGATCGGCCAGCAACGCGAAGACGCCGTCCGCCAGCTCGTCGAGCAGCTCCGCAGGGGGCAGTGCCTCTCGCACGGACTCGACCCGCTCGCCGTCCACGACCCGGGTGTCGCACGCGTCGATCGACGTCCCGATATCTGAAGGCATGTTCAGATATTCGCTGAAGGACCGCTCGACGGCAAGACCGTGGACCGGGTCAGCTCCGTCCCGCATGGGCGTTGGGTCCCGGCTCGTACGTCACTCGGCGACCGCGTCGGACAACATCGTGCTGATCGCCGTCGACCGCGGTGCAGCAGGCTGATCGGCCGACCGCTCCGTCAGGCCATCGACGCGAGCGCGATCGCGGTCTCGAAACGCCGGTCGAAGCCGTTCACCCGCTCGGACAGCTCCGATGCGATCGTGCACGCGAACGCGATGCACCACTCGAACAGACGGTCCGCGTCGGCATCCATCGCCGTGGCCAACGTCTCTGCCCGCTCGCGGATGGTGGTCACGCTCTCCGCCTTCCAGAACAGCAGATCGACCGCGTCGAACGTCGGGTCGCCTCGACATGGCGCGGGGTCGATCGCGATCAGGTGTCCGTTGCCGCCGTCGAGCACGTTCACCGGTGTCAGGTCGCCGTGGAGCAGCACGTTCGCCGACACGTCGTTCGCGAGGCGGCGCGCGAGTCGACGACCGCGCTCGAGCAGGGCCGGCGAGATCACATCGATCAGCTCGGGATGCAGCCGGCGGTGACGATCGAGCGCCGCGTACAGGTTCGAGACTCGGTCGCCCGCCGACGGGTAGGCGGGGTCTGGTGTTCCCGACGTGTGGATCTCGTGAAGCAGCTCGGCGATCGCCTCGCTGGGGTAGAGCTCGAACTCCGCCAGCGTCCTTCCCGGAAGGATCTCCTCGAGGAGTAGTGCGCCGATCGCAGTGTCGGCGGCGCGGACGCGTACGACGTGCGTGGTCGACCATCGTTCGAGCGCCTCAGCTTCCTGTGCGAGGCGTTCATGGTTGGGGCACACCTTCATCACCGCGGCGTGACCTTCTCCGTCGAGGCAACGGATGACGGCGGACATCGTTCCGCGAGGGATCACTTCCACGGGTTCGAGGTCCCAGCGCTCCGCGAGCTCGGTGAGCACCGCGGGAAGCTCGTCCAACCAGACGTGCACGTCCTCGCCGTACCGGGTGACGAGGCGAGCGCGCAGGGCATCGTCGACGAGCCGGTCGGATGACGTGCGCATCGGTGCAAGCAAATCACGCTGTTCGATGATGAGCGACGCGCAATATCGGTTGACGGGCCTTGGTGAACGACGAATCATCGTCAACCCAATCGACTCCAGGAGGGGGTGACATGCCCAACCGCATCAACGACAAGCTCATCTCGTGGGCGAGCGACATCGATCCCGAGACGATCCGTCAGGCCGAGAAGACCGCTCGGCTCCCGATCGTGCGAGGCCATGTCGCTCTCATGCCGGACGCGCACGTCGGAATCGGGGCGACGGTGGGTTCGGTGATCCCGACGAAGAACGCGATCATTCCGTCGGCCGTCGGTGTCGACATCGGTTGCGGCATGATCGCAGCCGAGCTCGATCTCACCGACTCACAGCTGCCCGACGACCTCGAGCCGCTCCTGGGCCGCATCGAGCGGGCGATTCCGGCCGGCGTCGGCCAGGGTCATGACGAGGTCGCCCGCACCGCGGACCGATGGTTGTCCGCGCACCGGCCCTCGACTGCGTTGGACGCGAAGAGATCGATCAAGGCGGCCAAGCAGTTCGGCACGCTCGGGGCGGGCAACCACTTCTTCGAGCTCTGCGTGGACGAGCGCGGTCAGCTGTGGGTGGTCCTGCACTCGGGCTCGCGCGGCATCGGCAACCAGCTCGCGCAACAGCACATCTCCAAGGCGCGGCGGTTGGCGAAGGATCTGCAACTGCGGCTCGAAGATCCGGACCTCGCATACTTCATGGAGGGCACCCCGGAGTTCGATGCGTACATCGGCGACATGCTCTGGGCGCAGGAGTACGCCAGAGCCAACCGCGATCAGATGATGGACACTGCGATGCGCGAGGTTCTCGCGTTCATCGGCTGCGGCCGCGAGACCCGGCGCGTGAACTGCCACCACAACTTCACCCAGCGCGAGGTGCACAACGGTGTCGAGACCTGGATCACGCGCAAGGGCGCGATCAAGGCTGACGTCGGTGACCTCGGTGTCATTCCCGGCTCGATGGGCACGCGCAGCTACATCGTGGAGGGCAAGGGCAACGAGGCGAGCTGGATGTCGTGCAGTCACGGCGCCGGTCGTCGTCACTCGCGCTCGAAGGCGAAGAAGCTGTACACGTCCGCCGATCTCGCCGAGCAGATGAAGGGCAAGGTGTGGCTCTCGAAGCGAGCGGACGCGCTGGTCGACGAGATCCCCGCCGCCTACAAGGACATCGACCAGGTCATGGCCGACCAGGCCGACCTCGTCGAGGTCCACCACACGCTGCAGCAGCTCCTCAACTACAAGGGCACGTGACGTCGGTGGACATCGAGCTCGTGGTCACGGATCTCGACGGGACGCTCTGGGACGTCGCGAGCGATCTACCGGAGCGAACCCGTCGGGCCGTGGCCCGGTTCACCGAGGAAGGGATCCCGCTTCTCGTCGCGACCGGCCGGCGCGTTGGATCGACGAAGGGTCCGTTGGCCGACTTCGGCTTCGCGCCGCCGGCCGTGGTGCTGAACGGCGCGCTCGGGCTCGATCTGGCTACCGGCGACCGCTTCCATCACGGCGGTTTCAGCGCGCCGGACGCGGCGATCGTGCTCGAGGTCTTCCAGAGTCAGGGGATCGATCCTTGCGTGTACGTCGATCACGACGAGTACGCGGTTGCGGTGAGCAGCACACCGTCGAGTCATCCCGACCACCTCGCCGGGTTCGGGGCTGATGTCCGGACCGACGACCTCGCTCGGGTCGTGCAATCCGAGCGAGTGCTCGGGTTCAGCGTGCTCGGCATCCCGGAGACCACGGCGGCGGCGTTGGATGCTGCCCTCGCTGGTCTTGCGACACCGCACCTCGATCGCGATCGGTACTACGGCAACTTCGCCCTCACTGCCGCGCCTACATCGCAATCGAAGTGGGACGGCGTCGTGTCGTTCTGCGCGACCCATGGCCTCGATGCAGACGCCGTACTCGTGGCGGGCGACGGTCCCAACGACGTCGAGATGCTCGAGAAGGCGGCAATCGCCGTCGTCCCGCAGGACGGTCATCCCCGAGCGCAGCAGCTCGCCGACCACGTCATCGGTCGCGCTGCTGACGGTGGCTGGGCCGACATCCTCGACCTGCTAGGTCACTAGTCCGCTTGCCACAGATGCGGCAGTGGCGAAGTCACCGACCCCACGTCAACGATTTCCGCGCGTGGCGCGTTGAGTCACGTGGCGGCTAGGTCCGGATGGCCGAGGGAAGGTGGCGCAGCGGTGACCATCAAACGACTGCTGGCCGCGATGGCGGTCATTCTCACTGGGATGAGTGGGCTGTCGGGGTCGGCTCGAGCGGAGAGCAGCGACCCTGTCGGTGCATTCGACTCGATCAGCGTCCGCTTTCCGTCCGTGTTCGTCGATCCATCTGTGCCGTGGGAGCTTCACGGGTGGGCCGCCGATCCCGATGCGCCGGGCCAAGTGATCGGGGTCGCCCTGTACGTCGACGGACAGGAGTCGTCGACCGCGCAGGTGTCCTCGTCGAGCGAGGTGCCCACGGGGTTGCCCCGCCCCGACGTCGCTGCCGTCGTTCCGTACGCCGGTGAGAACTCCGGCTGGGCGGCGGAGGTGCTCGTGTCCGACGGGCAGCCGCACACGGTGTGTGCGTACGCCATCAACGCCGGTGCCGGATCCCAGAACACGACACTCGGATGTCAGCAGATCCCCGCACTCGGAATGCCGAACCTGGGCGACCCGCAGGGCTTCCTCGATGCGGCGTCGACCTCGCCGGGCGTCGTTCGGCTGCAGGGATGGGCCGGCGATCCGGATCCTGACGCCGTCACGACGCCGGTGCGCGTCTTTCAGGATGGGCGGCCACTTGTGCACGTCGAGCCGTCGCTCGATCGCCCCGACGTGCACGCGGCCCTGCCCGGACTCGTGAACGCCGCGGGCTTCGATGCAGTGGTTCCCGCGTTGCCGGGGTTGCACATCTATTGCGTGGACGCGGGGAACACGGGCGAGTACGGCACCGCCAACACCTCGTTGGGATGCGTGCTCCGCGACGTTCCGGGCCCCTCGGCGCCTGGCAGTGACGACCTGCACGGCGCCTTCGACGCGCTCGTGCCGCACTTCGATCCCGAGAGCGACAACCCTGGGGGCACGTTTGCCGAAGGTTGGGCGTGGGACCCAACGGGTGACCCGCCGTACCGCGTGACGATCCGTGGAGTCGAACGTGACGCGTTCGGCGTGATGTTCAGTCAGGACGGAATGACGAGCGAACCTCGGCCAGACGTGCGACAGGCCTTTCCGGACGCGCCGGTCGACACCGGGTTCAAAGTCGACTTCCCTCGCGTGGTCGCCAACCCACCTGTGTACTACTGCGCCTATGCCGAGCGGACTGGCGCCGAGCAGTTTCTCGGGTGTCTGTCTGTGCAGACCCTCTGACCACGCAGCGATCAGTGGGTCGTGTAGTCGATGGGCTCCGCGTCCTTGCATCCCACTGCGAAGCAGAAGCAATGAATTGGCTCATCACCCGTCGGTCGCAGGCTGTGCACCTGATCGGGCGGGATGTAGATGAGATCCCCTGGGGCGACGTCACGTTCTTCGCCCGAGATCGTCATGACGCCGGCTCCCGTCATCACGAAGTAGAACTCGTGCGTCGGATGTGTGTGCGGGAACACCTCGCCGCCGACCGCCACCTCGAACTCGTTCGCCAGTTCGAGGTAGCCCCCGTTGGTGAGCTCGAGCATCTCCCGCGGCCGGATGAGCCACCACACCGGGACAGTCCCGTTGTGCTCGACCTCCGGCTCGACGTCAATCACGTTTCGTACGTCCACAGCCGCGGACGTTAGACCGCGAGCCTCAGCTCTGACCGTTCTCCACCGGGACGCAGTTCGGTAGGTCGATGGAGGCATCGGCGACTCGATGCAGCACGGCTCGAGTCGGGCGGATCACGAGCTCTCCGTCGTCGGCGTCGTCGAGGTCGACCTCGCCGTCCACGATCAGGCTGTACGGCTCGCCCGCGGGTGCCGGCCAGAGCAACGTCGCACTCGGGTTCATGCCGGCATTGGCCCGACTGGTGCGACCCGCACTCACGCGTAGGTGCGGGGCATCGACGATCGCTCGCACAGAGACGACGTGCGCCCGACCATCAGCGCCGACCGTGACGAGATACGGCGTCGACCCGAATTCCGCCGCCTTCTCCTTCAGTGCGTCGATCGCGACCGCAACGCTCACAACGTGATCGTAGGCCTGGAGTCGCCCGGGCAACGCACGCCCCCCGCGATGCGCGCTACTCGACCTTCTCCTTGAGCACTGACCGCGGTGACTCGGCGAGCTTCTCGAGCGCCGCGATGAACTTGTCGAACGTCTTGTCGAAGTCGGACGGTTTTCGCGCTCGCTTCGTGGGGTTCGCCGAGCTGATGATCTGGTAGCGCGCCATCGAGTGCCAGGCATTGGCGGCCTTGAGCGCATCCTCGACGGCCTTCACCTTCTTCGCCGCCTCGAGCAGTTGCTCGGCACGCGCCTCGCGAGTCTCGTACGCGTCCTTCAGCGGTTGGTCGACGAAACCGTCGCACTTCTTCAAGATGGGCTCGAACGCGCTGCCAGCCAGTCGGCCGTTGCGTTCGTACGCGACTCCCAGCGTCAGCAAGTGCGGCACCTCGATGGTGTCGACGATCTCGCCGTGGTCCTCCGAGCGGTTCGGGGTCTCCGCGAGCATCTCCCGGTAGATCGCAAGTGCGATCGTTGCCCGCTCACGGATGTTCAGGCTCTGTTCGACGTTGAGGCTCATCATCCGCCGCGCCACCTTCTCCGGCACGACGACGACCGGGAACTCCTTCATGCCGAGCTCGACGCCGGCCTGGAACCTGTGCTGTCCGTCGATGATCACGTACTTGCCGTCGCGCTGCACCGCGATGAGCACGGTGAGGAAGCCCAGACGTTCGATCGACGTCGTGAGCGCCTTCAGGTGTGCGGGCCGAGCCTTGCGCTGATGTCCGATCACCTCCAGGTCGCCGGTCTTGACGACCGTGATCGTCAGCGCTTGTCGCTTGACCGCATCCTTCAGGGCGAGCGTGTCAGCCACGCAACGAGACTACGAGCCGGGCTGCCTGACCCGTCAAGGCTTCGGCGGCAGCCGATCGCGGTACGCGGACGGCAGCAGCTCGAGCAGCTGTCCGTCGGGATCACGAATGAACAACGCGTTGCCGATGTCGCTCTCCTCGATGACCTCGCCGCCGTACTCGACGGCCTTCGCCGCTGTCGCGCGTACGTCGTCCACCGAGATCGACAGATGCGTGAGGCCCGGCTCGTTCATGGTTCGCGTCTCGTAGGCCGCTGTCGCACCGGGCGCGGCGTAGTGGATGAGTTCGAGCACGAAGCCGTCGAGCGTGAGGTACGACGCGTGCATGTCGAGCGGGGGAGTGAGGCCGACGAGCTTGGCTGACGCCTCGTCGGGTGGCGCGATCTCGTACCAGAGCTCGAAGCCGAGCACCTCTCGATAGAAGCGTTTCGAGCGCTCCAAGTCGGTGACGACCTGCCCGGTGTGGTTGTACGCACCCATCGGTCCGCCACGGTAAACGGTGGGATCCTGCACTCGTCACATGCGGCTGTGTCTGCGGCAGCGAGATTCCCAGAGGACACAACTCCTCTCGCCAGCGACTATCCAGTGGAGAATGGCGCGATCGCCGCAGACATTGAGCGAAGCCGACCGCCGTGTGCTCGCCGCCTGGGCCGCCGACTGTGCGGAACATGTCCTCCCGATCTTCGAGGCGGAACTTCCGAGTGACGAACGTCCTCGAGCGCTGATCGCGCGGGCCCGAGCGTTCGCTCGAGGAGAGCTGACCACGGCCGAAGCGATCCGACAGCGGTTCGCCGGTGGGGTCAACACCACGGATGTCGCACAGCTGCCCGCCGCCGCGGCCGCAGCCCGAGCGGCGGGTCAGGCCGTCGCCGTGTGTCACATGGGTGCCCATGCACTGGGTGCCGCCGCCTATGCCGCGAGAGCGACTGGACTCGCGCGGCCCGAGCGGCCGGACGCGCTCGACGATGAGATCCGTTGGCAGCTCGATCATGCGTCACCAGAGGTCTGCGCCGCCCTGCGCGCCTTGCCGCCGGTCGGGGAGAACCCGTCGGGCCCGCTCGGGCCCGGACTTCTCGCGTCAGGCCAACTCGGCAGCATCATCCGCGACGTGCAGGCTGCCCTGACCACGACGAATTGGGGTGACGCGCGAGCTCGGTAGGTACGCGCGACAAGGCGTCGGGGTTACGGTTCGCCGATGGCGGTGTTCGCGCTCTGGAGCGCGCCCCGGGCCCGCTCAACAGCGTTCTTCCGGTCGATGGTCGAGCGGGGCGACGTCATTGCGGTGCACGAGCCGTTCAGCGACTTGATCGGGCTCGGCGAGACGGATGTCCAAGGGCGGCCCTTCCATTCGCTCCACTCGTTGCTTGCGTGGCTCGTCGACGAGACGGCTGACCTCGACGTGTTCGTGAAGGACACGCCCAACGACCGACATCGCGACGTGTTCAACGATCGACGCTTCCTGGTCGAGACCAAGCACGCGTTCCTCATCCGCCGACCGGAGGAGATCGCGGCGTCGTTCTACGCGGTGGAGCGCGACAGCCGCGTGGACTCGATTGGGCTCGAGACCTTGTATGCGATCTACCGCTCGGTTCAGGACGCCGGGGGACATCCTCCGGTTGTCCTCGACTCCGAGGATCTCGTGGCGCGGCCGGACGCGACGATGGCGGCCTACTGCGCTGCGGTCGGATTGCCGTTCATCCCTGAGGCACTGACGTGGGAACCCGGCGAGCGCGTCGAGTGGAGGCGATCGGCGCGTTGGCACGTCGACGTGAGCGCAAGCCGCTGCTTCGAGCAGCGCGAGCGCACCTACGAGCACACTGTCGACACGTCCGCGGACCTGGCCCGGTACGCCGCGCATCACGCCCCGTTCTACGGACTGCTTCGCGCAGAACGCCTCAGGGTGTCGGGATGAGCGCCGTTTGCTGAGCGAGGGGTTCCGACGGGAGTCAGTCGCCGCCGGCGACCTTCCAGGTGGTCGCCGCGTAGGAGGCGTCGAGCATGCGCTGCGAGTCCTCGACCGACCCCTCGATCCCGATGTGGTCCTTGAGCATGCAGGCCGGCGTCGCCATGTCGGACGTGTCCGGCCACTCGGACGGTTGCCACAACGCGCTGCGCCGCAACGCCTTGGCACAGTGGATGAACGCGGTCCGCACCTCGACGACGATGGCGACGTTCGGGCGCAGCTCGCCGATCGGACAGCGATCCAACACGTCCGCAGCGGTGCTGATCGACGCCCGACCGTTGATGCGCATCGTCTCGTCGGTGCCCGGCACCATGCACAAGAGCGCGACATGGCCGCCGCCGACGATGTTGCGCATGGAGTCGAGTCGGTTGTTGCCCGACATGTCGGGTAGTGCGACGTGGTGATCGTCGAGCACGGCGACGAAGCCCGGCGGACCGCCCTTCGGCGACGCATCGACCAGACCCTCAGCACTCGCGGTCGCGAGGACGACGAACGGACAGTGGGCCAGGAAGTCTCGGCAATGGACGTCGAGGTGATCGATCTCCTTGTCGAGGGATCGCTGCGCCGGCTGCTTGTAGACCGTCCGCAGTTCGTCGACCGATGTCAGTGTCGCGTCGCCCATCCCGCAAGTCTGCTTCAGACCGGGAGGCGCCAGTGTCGCCAATTGCGGAAGCACCGGAACCCGAGGTCCCGGTTGAGGTTCAGCATCGGCTCGTTGACGTCGGCGTTGTAGGTGTCGATCTCCTCCACCTCGGGGTGTTCGTCCAACAGCCATTGGAGGTTGTGGGCCTTGACCCATCGGCCGAGGCCCTTGTCCCGATGGGCGGGATGCGTGCAGGTGTCGCCCTGACCGGCGTACCAGGGTCGGAAGCGGGCATGACGAAGCTCGGTGAGCGCGACGAGCTCGCCCGACCTCTCGTCCAGGACAGTCGTGTGGAAGCCGTCACCCCGTCCTTCCGAGACGGCGAGACCGGCGCGCACTCGATCGCCGTTGGCGGTGAGCGGTTCGTCGAGTTGGTCCGGGGCGGTGTTCATGATCTCGTAGGCGCGCGCGACTCGGTCGACGTACTCCTCCGGGCACTCGTTGGCGAACGACACGAGTGAATAGCCGGACGCTCGCTCTGCGGCGCGCTCGATCCAGCGGCCGAGCAGACCCGACGGGATGTCCGAGATCAGCAGGCGGTTCTGCTCCATGACGAGGCCGGGCCGTGCCCCGAGTGCGGATCCGAAGCCATCGACCATCTCGCTGCCGGCCAGCGCGGCGTGACCGAGTTGTCCCTTCCCGGCCTCGCGAGCGGCGCGTTGCAGCTCTACGACCAGCGCTCGACCGACACCGCGGCGGCGAAACGACTGGTCCACGACGAGCCAACGCATCCACGCGACGTGTGCGTTCGCGGGATCGATGCCCAGGTGGGCGGCGCCGACGATGCGATCGTCCGACTCCGCCACCGCGATGTGCGCCATCAGTCCATAGGGATGCGCGAACACGGAATGCGCGACCTCCTCGACAGGGGTCGTGCGCGACTGGTCGAGCTCGTCGCGTTCCCATGCAGCGAGCAGCGCCGCAGCGGGCGCGACGCGCTCGTCATCGCGGTCGGTGATCCAGTCGACGCGCACCACGACCGTTGATTCTCGGCCACGACCCTTCGTGACCCCACCTGAATTACGCGGCGGCTCGGTCAGCGGGAGTCGCCGACGTACAAGAGCCCGTTCTCGATCGACGCGACGTTCGTCGCCGCAAAGGAACGCACCGCGGCCGTCGATGTCAGTGCGTGGATGGTCTCCACAACTCTGCCGACGGCGTCAGCGATCTCGTGCTCCACCAGATCCGGTTCGAGGCTGGCCAGCACTGTCTTGCGCCGGAGGACACCGGCTCGCACCTGCCACCAGACGTCATCGGGCTCGGGCATCAATGCACCGACCCGGCCACCGAGGCTGACCTCGGGAGTGCGCACGTCGAAGCCGAACGTGAAGCAGACCTCGTCCAGCCAACGCCCGTGGCGCTCACGCTCGAGCCGGATCGTGTACTTGATCTCGTCGTGCGAACGGGTCCATCGGAGTCCGCGCTTGCGATAGCCCGATGGCGTCAGTTCGGGCGTCACGACCGTCACGATCAGCGCATCGAACGCCACTCGAGTCTGCAACGACAGCGCCATTACAGCCAGCGCGGCACACGTCGTCGGTAGTCGCGGTACGCCTCGCCGAACTTCGCGTCAAGCTTCCGCTCTTCGAACGGCACACCGAGCGTCGCGAGACCAATGAGCCAGAGTGCGCCGACGAGCGCCGACCGTCGACTGCCGCGCCACAGCGCCCAACCGAGCCACAGCGCCATGCCGCCGAGATACAGCGGGTTCCGGGTGCGCGCGTACGCGCCGCCTTGCGTGATGTAGTCCGCGGTGAGGCCGATGCGGACGTCGTCTGGTGAACCCTCGTGGTGACCGGCGGCAGCCCAGGCGAGCACCGCGACGCCGCTCGCGCCGAGCCCCAGACCGACGCGGTTGAGAGGGCCGGGATGACCGTCGCGCCAACCGAGTCGCCGATCCCGTCTCGCGGCGACCAGCGCCAAGGTTGAGTACACCGCGCCTTGAAGACCTGTACCCAGCGCGACGTAGAGCGGCATGGGCAGCTTGCGCACGGGTCAGCCCAGTTCGCGGACTTCTGCGAGCACGACGGCGTCGGGCTGCCCGTCCCACATGGCAGTGAGCGCGATGGCGGGCCGCGGTCTCGCGGTCGGGCGTCGGTCGAAGGTCAGCTCGAATCGATCGTTGCGCAGCACGACGCTGGCCGCGTCCTCGGACTGAAGCTCGAAGCCGTCGACGGCAACACGCTCTTGCGTCCAGCCTCCGCCCTGGATCCGGACGTTGGTCGGAGCGATGTACCAACGACCCTCGTACACCGCCATCCCGAGCGCTTCTCCCTGACCGGTCATCGTGACCCCCGCGAGCATCATGACGAAGACGGGGTCGCGGAGCCCGTCGTACACCCAGCGGGTGCCGAGCGCGGAGTGCTGCATCTCGGTGACGAGCGCGTGCTCGGCGCCGGCGAGCGGTTCGTCGCGGTACGTGAGAGGGACTTGTAGCCATCCGTCGTCCGCGGTGACGAGGTGCGTCTCCAAGCCGACGCGGCCGTCGGGATCGTCGAAGCGGTACGAACCAACGATCTCGATGGTTGTGCGCGCGGCTGCGCCCCACGGTTGCGTCGGAGCCCAGTCGGCAATCAGCTCGGCTTTGGTGGGCGTGATCGTCGCTCGATGGAAGCGGGCCATCCTTCGAACCGTACGACGATCGCCGGCTCGCGCGACGAGGATTCGGTGCGA
>DASUCS010000338.1:0-13472 GCA_036275935.1 Acidimicrobiales bacterium | reverse complement strand
GCTTCTCGTCGATGGACTGAGTCGCGCGCGATCGGAGGTGTCCACCAAGTCGACACCGACCGACATGGTGACCGAGATGGATCGGGCGTCGGAGGCCTTGATCGTGGACGCGTTGCGCGCCCGCCGACCCGACGACGGGTTCGTCGGTGAAGAAGGAGCCGACGAACGGGGAACCTCGGGAGTGCAATGGCTCATCGACCCGGTCGACGGCACGACGAACTACTTGTACGCGTTTCCGGGGTTCGCGGTGTCGATCGCCGCGCAACTGGACGGCGTCGTCGTCGCCGGCGTCGTGCACGATCCGCTGCACAGCGATGTGTTCTGCGCGGCACGAGGACGGGGTGCGACGCGCAACGGCACGTCGATCCACACGTCGACGCTGACCGACATGTCGCGCGCGCTGGTCGGCACCGGCTTCTCGTACGAGCCCGAGCGACGTGAGCGGCAAGCCAACGTGTTGATCGAGGTGCTGCCGCGGGTGCGCGACATCCGGCGCATGGGCGCGGCGTCGGTCGACTTGTGTTCCGTCGCATGCGGACGCCTCGACGCGTACTACGAGCGCGGGCTCGGCCCGTGGGACCTCGCCGCCGGCGCGCTCGTCGCCGAAGAAGCGGGAGCGGTGACCGGCGATCTGTGGGGAGGGCCCCCGTCCGGGGAGTTCGTCCTCGCCGCGGCTCATGGCCTGTTCGAGCCGCTTCGCGTGCTTCTCGATGCCGCAGATGCCGGTTCTGCCTGATCCTTGACCTGGGTGGTCACGATCGTCACGCGATCGCAATCGTCCTCGGCTGGCACGTCTCCCCCGAGCGCGCCAGCATCCCCCGATGACTTCGAGCGTGCGAGCGACGGCGGAGCACGGCAATCTCACGATCGCCCTCGAGGGCCATCTGGATGCGAGTGCGGGTCGCACGCTGCTGACGACGCTGGAGTCCGAGCTCGCGCACGAGCCCGTGCGTGTCGACATCGATCTCAGCGTGCTCGAGTCGTTCGCGTCCGATGGCGCCGTCGCGCTCTCGCGTTGCCGCGATCTGTGTCGCGAGCTCCCCGACGGCCTGCACTACCGGACCGAAGGCGGCGCAGGTCAGCTCGCGCTGCTCACCGCGTTCGAGCGTGAGCCCGAGGTCGACTCTCTCGGCTGAGCACGCAGCCGTCGCGCCGGTGGCTCCGGCGACAGGGCACAAAGTGGAAGGATTGGGTCCCGTGGGTACCCGCATCCTGGCCGTCGAGGACGATGAGCGCATCCGCACGGCCGTGAAGATGGCCCTCGAGGACGAAGGCTGGGTCGTCGAGGAGGCCGAGACCGGCGAGGACGCACTCGAGGCGTTCGCCCGGCAGCCCACCGACGTCGTCCTGATCGACATCATGCTGCCTGGCGTGGACGGCTTCGAGGTCTGCCGTTCGCTTCGGCGCACCAGCGACGTGCCGATCGTGATGGTGACCGCTCGGGCCGACACACACGACGTCGTGGCTGGACTCGAGGCGGGCGCCGACGACTACCTCACGAAACCGTTCGCCCCGAAGGAGCTGTCGGCGCGCATCCGCGCCCTGATGCGTCGAGCCCGCAAGCCCGACTCCGGCAGCCACACGATGCGATTCGGCGATCTCGAGATCATCCCGGACGCGGGCGTCGTGCGCCGGGCCGGCACCGAGCTCCACCTCACCAAGACCGAGTTCCGGCTCCTGTGCGAGCTGGCGTCGAGCCCCGGCCGGGTGTTCAGCCGCGAGGTGCTGCTCGAACGCGTGTGGGGCTACGGATACTTCGGCGATGGCCGCCTGGTCGATGTCCACGTCCGTCGCCTCCGCACGAAGATCGAAAGCGATCCCGCCAATCCGCGTCACGTCGCAACCGTGCGCGGGTTGGGTTACAAGCTGCAGGGTTGAGCAACTTCCGCGCGCGGTTGGCGCGCCTCCGGCCGCGATCGCTCGGTCTCCAAGCTCGCATCACGATGGCCTTCGCGCTCGGCGCGCTGCTGCTGTCAGTGCTCCTCGCGGGAACGACGTTCGCGCTGACGCGAGCGAACCTGTCCAACCAACGTGAGACGACTGCGCTCAGCCGCGTGTACGTCGACGCCAACGTCGTGGCGAACGGACTGCCTCGCGATCCTGATCACATCCAGGACCAGCTGCTGCCGTCGCTGCAGCTCCCCGCCGGTTCGCGCCCGCTCCTGCACTACCGCGAGAAGTGGTTCTTCAGCGTCAATGCCGCGCTCAAGGATGAAACGGTGATCCCGGCGTCCTTGCGCGACACCGTGAGTGGAAACCACGCGGCCCGCATGACGTTCTCGCTGCAGGGCAAGCCCGCGCTGGCGGTCGGCATCCCGCTCAAGTCCGCCAACGCGGAGTACTTCGAGATCGTCGAGCTCGACGATCTCCAACGCACGCTGAACTCGCTCGCGTTCTCACTCACGGGTGCGGCCGTGCTGACCACGCTCGCCGGTGCAGGTCTCGGGTTCTGGGCCGGGCGACGGGCGCTGCGACCGCTGGCCGACGTGAGCCAGGCCGCCGAAGCCATCGCGGGTGGCCGGTTGGACACCCGCCTCGAAGGAACCGACGACGCGCACCTCGGAGTGCTCGCCACGTCCTTCAACGAGATGGCCCAGGCGTTGCAGGATCGGATCGAGCGGGACGCGCGCTTCGCCTCCGACGTGAGCCACGAGCTGCGTTCGCCCTTGATGACGCTGTCGGCGTCCGTCGACATCCTCGAGACCCGGCGCGACGAGCTGTCCGAACGATCACAAGCCGCGCTCGACCTGCTCGCCGCGGAGGTCGGCCGGTTCTCACAGCTCGTCGAGGACCTGCTCGAGATCTCTCGGTACGACGCCGGCGCGGTGCGGCTCGAGCTCGACGAGATCCGCCTCGCCGAGTTCGTGATGCAGGCCGTGCACACCTACGACGGCACGGCGTCCGTTCCCGTCGAGCTCGACAGCGAGCTCGCGCCCGTCGTGGTGCAAGCCGACAAGCGCCGGCTCGGACGGGTCGTTGCCAACCTGCTCGACAACGCGCGCAAGTACGCGAACGGCGCGACATCGGTGTCGATGTCCCGCGTCGGCGACTCGGTGCAGATCGCGGTGGAGGACGACGGTCCCGGCATCCCGGAAGACGAGCGGGATCTGGTGTTCGAACGGTTCGCACGCGGCGTCGGTGCGGGCCGGCGCGGGAGCGGTGAGGGCGTCGGGCTCGGCCTCGCGCTCGTGGCCGAACACGTGCGTCTCCACGGCGGCCGCGTGTGGGTCGAGGACCGCGCCGATGGTCACTCCGGAGCGCGGTTCGTCGTCGAGCTACCGGTGCTGCCGACATGAAGCGAGTGCTCCTCGTCGTGTTGACGCTGCTCACGGTCGCCGCCGCGTGCGGGATCCCGAGCGACAAGGCGCCGCGACAGATCGCGGACGACAAGGTGCCGTTCGGACTGCTCGGACCCACGACGACGGCGCCGGCGAACTCTGCCCCCAAGGGTCCGGCGGTGCTGCTCTACTTCCTCGATGGCACGCAAGTGCGGGGCGTGAACCGCAGCGTTCCGGGCCGCGATCCGGTGTCGGTGCTGAACGAGCTCGTGAAGGGGATCATCGACGTCGATCCCGTCGGCATCACCACCGCGCTCCCCAAGGACGTGCAGATCGTCGGCGCGTCGCTCGACGGTGCGACGCTCGTCGTGACGCTCAACAACGCCATCCTCAACATCAGCGGCGCGGAGCAGAAGAACGCGTTCGGTCAACTCGTGTACACGGCCACCGATCTCGCCGGCGTCGACAACGTTCGTTTCCGCATCCCCGACGCCAACGGGGTGGTGCAGGACGTGCCCACCCCGACCGACAACGGCGCGAAGGCAGGGCCCGTCGACCGCTCCGACTTCCTGTCGCTACAGCACTAAAGGGCGCGCATGTAGGTCCACGAGTCCTGGACCATCACCAACCGATGGCGAGCGCCCGCGAGGTCGAGGTCGTCGCTCTCGTACGCGGCGTCGCCGTGCCATACCGCAACGAGATCGCCGTTGCCGTCCTTCACGATTCGCGTCGAGAAGTACTCGACAGGGCCTTGCGCTGCGGCGTCGAGCGCCTCCTCGACCGTGTGCGACGCGGAGAGCTGATGCAGCGTGACGAAGGTGGGCGGCGCCAGTTCGATCTCGCCGGCATCGCGCCGGCGCATCGCCTCGTCAGGACGCACCCAGACGTGCTCGTGGATCTCCTGGCCATCGACGGCGACGACGCCGGCGGGCGCAGACACCAAGAAGAACCACGTCGCGAATCGCTTCGGCGCGATGGGCGGCGGGGTCCAGTGGGCGAACGGCACGAGCGTCGCCGGATCGATCACGAGGCTCGCTTCCTCGTGGGTCTCGCGGGCGGCGGCCCTTCGGGCCCCATCTTCGCCTTCGCCGTCTTCCGGGTCGATGCGACCACCTGGGAACACCCACATGCCGCCGAACGCGCCTCGCGAGTTCCGGCGCAGCATCAGGGTCTCGAGTCCCTCGGCGCCGTCGCGCACCAACACCGCGGTTGCCGCGGGGATCGGCGGTGGGATCTCCGTGGTGTCAGCCAAAGAACACCTTCGCCACGTCGTAGAGCTCGGGATCGACGAGCTTGAGCTCGCCGGTCGCTTCGGCCAGCGGAACCCGCACGATCGAACCGCAGCGCAGCGCCACCATCTTTCCGTAGTCGTTGTCGTGTACGGCGTCGATCGCAGCGATGCCGAAGCGCGTCGACAGCACGCGATCGAACGCGGTCGGCGTCCCGCCGCGCTGCACGTGTCCGAGCACGACCGCCCGGCTCTCGTATCCGGTGCGGGACTCGATCTCCTTCGCGAGGGCGTCGCCGATCCCGCCGAGCCGCACGTGACCGAACGCATCGAGCTCGCCCGTCGACGTCGTGAGCGTGCCTTCCTTCGGCGTCGCCCCCTCGGCGACGACGACGAGTGACGCGAAGCGGTTCTTGTTCTCGTGCCGGTGCACGATCGCCGCGCACACCTCGTCGAGGTCGAACGGCTCCTCTGGGATGAGCACCATCGTCGCTCCCCCGGCGATGCCCGACCACAGCGCGATGTGCCCGGCATGGCGGCCCATCACCTCGACCACGATCACCCGATCGTGCGACTCGGCCGTGGTGTGCAGACGGTCGATGGCGTCGACGCACACCTGCACGGCGGTGTCGAACCCGAACGTGAGCTCGGTGGCCGACAGGTCGTTGTCGATCGTCTTGGGGACACCGACGACCGCAGTTCCCTCTGCGTACAGCTTGCTGGCGACACCGAGCGTGTCCTCACCGCCGATCGCGATCAGGGCGTCCACGCCCAGATCCGCGAGCGTCTTCTTCACACGGTCGACGCCGCCGTCGATCTTGTACGGGTTGGTGCGCGACGACCCGAGGACGGTGCCACCGCGCGGCAGCGTGCCGCGCATGGTTTCGATGTCGAGGTCCATCGTGACGTTCTCGATGACACCCTTCCATCCGTCACGGAACCCGACGAGCTCGTCGCCGTAGTGCGCCTCTGCCTTGCGCACCGCAGCGCGGAGCACCGCGTTGAGCCCCGGGCAGTCGCCGCCCCCAGTGAGCATTCCGACTTTCATGCCGTCACCCTTTCATAGGCTGCGGACCATGTCCGTGGTCATCGCCATCGACGCAGGAACAACCGGGGTTCGCGCCTTCGCCGTCGACGATCATGGTCGTCCGGCCGGATGGTCGTACCGCGAGTTCCCCCAGTACTTCCCCCGACCCGGTTGGGTCGAGCACGACGCCGACGAGATCTGGAACGCCGTGGTCGGCGTGCTGCGTGAGCTCGTGATCACGCTCGAGCAACCGGTGGCGGCCATCGGCATCACCGATCAGCGGGAGACGGTGGTGGCGTGGTCCCGGCGCACGAGCGCGCCACGCCATCGAGCGATCGTGTGGCAGGACCGCCGGACCGCGACGCGCTGCGACGCGTTGCGGGACGCGGGTCAGTTGCCGCTGGTGCGCGAGCGCACGGGTCTGGTTCTGGATCCGTACTTCTCCGGCACCAAGGTCGAGTGGCTGTTGACCGAGGGCGGCGTCGAGGCCGACGACGATCTCGCGCTCGGCACGATCGACACGTGGCTGCTGTGGAAGCTGACCGGCGGTGGAGTGCACGCCACTGAAGTATCCAACGCATCGCGCACGATGCTGTTCGACATCCGCACGCTCGAGTGGTCGTCCGAGTTGTGCGAGTTGCTGGGCGTACCGATGGCCGCGCTGCCCGAGGTGCGCCCGTCGTCCGGCCGCTTCGGCGTCGTGGCCTGCGGCCTCGAGGGCCTCGACGGCGTGCCCATCAGCGGCGTGGCCGGCGACCAGCAGGCCGCGCTCTTCGGCCAAGCCTGCGTCGAGCCGGGCATGACCAAGAACACGTACGGCACAGGGTCGTTCGTGTTGATGAACGTCGGGGACTCGTGTCCGCCGCCGGTCGAGGGTCTGCTCACGACCGTTGGCTGGCAGCTGGCGGAGAACGGCCCCGCTACGTACGCGTACGAAGGCGCAATCTTCGTCACCGGCGCGGCGATTCAATGGCTTCGTGACGGTCTCGGACTGATCGACGACGCCGCGCAGATCGGCCCGCTCGCATCGACGATCGACGACACCGAGGGCGTGTTCCTCGTCCCTGCCTTCACGGGCCTCGGTTCGCCGTGGTGGGATCCGTACGCGCGCGGCACGATCGTCGGCATCACGCGCGGTACGACACGCGCGCACCTCGCTCGCGCGGTGGTGGAGGCGATGGCGTACCAGACGCGCGACGTCGTGGAGGCGATGACAGAGGCATCCGGGCATGCAGTGTCGGTGCTGCGAGCAGATGGTGGCGCGTCAGTGATGGATCTGCTGTTGCAGTTGCAGGCCGATCAGCTTCGGGTGCCCGTCGCGCGACCGGAGACTCAGGAGACCACCGCGCTCGGCGCCGCGTATCTCGCCGGTCTGGCCGAAGGGGTATGGACCTCGCTCGACGAGTTGACGAACTACTGGCACCTGGACGCCGAGTTCACACCGGCTGCGAACGAAGCAGCGTCAGACGCCAAGTACACGCAGTGGCGACGCGCCGTCGAACGCTCTCGCCACTGGGAGACGTAGCGGTCAGCGACCGACGTCGCCGCTCGCCGGATGGGTCACTCGGGACGTGCGAGCGGTGAGCTCACGAAACCGGGTGTCGACGATGCGGGCGAGTGCCGCGGCGGTGCGTCGCTCACGAGCGCGGAAGGCCTGACCGTCCCGGCCCATCACGAGTGCGAGGTTCGCGGCGGGCAATGGAGCCCAGAGCACATCGTCGGGCCCTGACTCCATCGCCGCGACCCGCGCCGAGCTGCGGCTGCCGTTGACGAAGGCGGTCAGCCATGCCAGCTCGGGTGCCGGTCCGACACCGGCTTTGACCGTCGCTTCGTCGAGGTCGACGACGACGGCCCACTGCGCCCCGATGGTGGACGCCGCGCGTTCGCACAGCGCCGCCACGATCTCGACTGCCGAACCGGAGGCCACGAGCTGTGCGGCGGTCTCGAGCGCATCGAGGCGAGGATCATGGGTGTGGTCGAGTGCGGGTTGCACGTCCTCGACGTCGACGCCGTCGACCTGGGAGATCTCGGCGATGAGCAGATCGACGAGGGCGCCGTCGGGGATCTCGACGACCAGGTCGTCCACCGCCCTTCCGCCGCCGCGTTCGAGGATCTCGATGCCGACGATCTCGCCACGAACGGCACCGATCCGACTCGCGACGGATCCGAGGGCACCGGGACGATCAGGAAGCCACACCCGCACGACGTAGGTCTCCATGGCGGGGACCCTACGGGTGGGCTGTGAACGGGAGGTTTCCCGCAGGCGACGAGCCCGTCAATCGTGAAGGCGGGGTTCTTGACCGTACGGTCAAGAAATTCCTACCGTTTCGGAGCGATGGTGGAACGGCGCGAGCTCACTGCCCGGGGCAAGGAACGGCGCCAACAGCTGATGGCGTACGCCGCCGCCCGGTTCGCGGAGGGCGGATTCCACCCGACATCGGTGGCCGAGATCGTGAGCGGGCTCGGGGTCGGCAAGGGCGTCTTCTACTGGTACTTCGACTCGAAGGACGAGCTGTTCCTCGAGATCCTGAAGGACGCGCAGCAGGGCTTGCGCCGGGCGCAGCAGCACGCGATCGCCGACGAGCCCGATCCGATGCGCAGGATCGAGCTCGGCATCCGCGCGTCGATGCAGTGGTTCGGCGAGAACCGGCATCTCGCCAACCTGTTCCAGTTCGCGGCGACGGAGGAACGGTTCGCGCCGGCACTGCGCCGCGGCCAGGAGATCGCGCTGGCCGACGCGGTGAAGCACGTGAAGGACGGCATCGTCCAGGGCGAGATCCGTGACGGTGAACCGGAGGTGCTCGCCCACGCCATGCTCGGCGTGATCAACCACCTCGTGCGCGAGCTCATCCACGTGCGCGGCGAGGATCCCGGCGAGGTGGCCGACGCCGCCGTCGCGTTCTGCCTGGGCGGACTCTCCTGATCGTTCCGCCGGTAGTAACGCGCGGTCAGCACGCGAAACAACCGCACAAACGCCGGACTAGAGCTTGGTCAGGGCCTTGCGGAGGTTGCGGACGGCTTGGCCGATGCGCTGCTCGTTCTCGATGAGCGCGAAGCGCACGTAGCCGTCGCCACCCGGGCCGAAGCCGACGCCCGGCGACAGGGCGACATCGGCTTCGGTCACGATCATCTTGGCGAAGTCGATCGAGCCGAGGTCCTTGTACGCCTCGGGGATCGGCGCCCACGCGAACATCGTCCCCATCGGGCGCGGGAACTGCCACCCGATGCGATCGAGTCCGTCGCACAGGGCGTCGCGACGCGACTGGTAGATCTCGTTGACCTGCTTCGGATAGTCCTGCGCCTCGTTCAGCGTGACCGTCGCGGCGATCTGGATCGGCTGGAACGTGCCGTAGTCCAAGTAGCTCTTCAGCTTCGTCAACGCCTGCACGACCTCTTGGTTGCCGACCATGAACGCTTGGCGCCAACCGGCCATCGAGAACGACTTCGTCATCGAGTACAGCTCGACTGCGCACTCCTTGGCGCCGTCGGCCTGCAGGATCGACGGCGGCACGTACCCGTCGAAAGTCGTCTCCGCGTACGCGAAGTCGTGGACGAGAACCACCTCGTGCTCACGAGCCCAGTCGACGAGCCGCTGCATGTCCGACAGCTCGACGCAGGTGGTGGTCGGGTTGTGTGGGAACGAGAGGATCACCACGCGCGGCTTCGGCCAGCCGTACTCCCACGCGGCGATCACGTTGTCGACGAAGTTCTCGCCGGGCCCGATCGGCACTTCGCGGGCATCGGCGCCGGCGAAGTACGGCCCCCAGATGTGGATCGGGTAGCTCGGGCTCGGCACGAGTGCGGCGTCGCCCGGCTGGAGCAGCACCCACATCAGGTGGCTGAAGCCCTCCTTGGCGCCGATCGTGTTGATCACCTCGAGGTCCGGGTCGAGCTCGACGTTGAAGCGCCGGCGATAGAGGTCGGCGACGGCCTCGCGAAGTTTCGGGATGCCGCGGCTGGCGGAGTAGCGATGGTTGCGGGTGTTGCGCGCGGCCTCGGCCAGCTTCTCCACCGCGATCTCCGGCGACGGGATGTCGGGGTTCCCGAATCCCAGGTCGATGACGTCCCGGCCTGCTCGCCGTGCCTCGATCTTCAACCCGTCGATGATCGTGAACACGTAGGGCGGCAAGCCCGGGATGCGGCGGAACTCCATGCGGTCAACCGTACTGCCGGGCAAGATTCCGGCATGACCGGTAATCGCGTGATCGATGTCGTCGTCGAGATCCCGCGAGGGAGCCGCAACAAGTACGAGTACGACCACGAGCAGCACGTGCTGCGGCTCGATCGGCGCCTGTTCAGCGCCACCGTGTATCCCGCCGACTACGGGTTCATCCCGGAGACGCTGGGCGAGGACGGCGACCCGCTCGACGCGCTGGTGCTCCTCGAGGAGCCGACGTTCCCCGGCTGCTGGATCACGGCGCGGCCGGTCGGGGTGTTCTGGATGACGGACGACAAGGGGCCCGACGCCAAGATCGTCTGCGTCCCCGCCCAGGACCCGCGGTGGGACGGCGTGAACGAGATCGAAGACGTGCCCGAGCTGCTCCGCGCCGAGATCGAGCACTTCTTCGAGGTGTACAAGACGCTCGAACCCGGCAAGAGCAGCCACACCGCCGGCTACAACGGCGTCGAGGCGGCATGGCGCGAGATCGACGCCGCGCTCGAACGGCTGAACGCGGAGCGTCCGGAGCCCGAAGAGGGCTAGGAGCGGTCGAAGGCGATCAGGGCGGCGCCGATGGCGCCGGCGTCGCCGCCGAGGGAGGCGGGCACGACCGGCACCGCGGGGCGGTGCTCACCGGCGAGCACGAGCTCGGCGAACGCCGCGCGGATCGGGGCCATCACGACGTCACCCGCATCGACCAGCCCGCCGCCGACGACGGCGATCTCCGGGTCGAGCACGTTCACGAGGTTGGCGATGCCGAGCGCCGCCCACCAACCGAAGTCGCGGAAGACCTCGATCGCCTCCGCGTCGCCTTCGATCGCGGCCCGTGTGACGTGCTCGCCGCGCACATCGTCCACGTCGCCTCCGGCGAGCTCGATCAGCCGATGGCCCCGACCGGCTTCTGCGGCCTCGCGCGCCAGTCGACCGAGGCCGCTGCCCGACGCGAATCGCTCCCAGCATCCGCGCCGCCCGCACGGGCACGGTGGTCCCTTGGGATCGACGACCATGTGGCCGGGCTCCCCTGCGAACCCGTTCGCACCCCGCTGCAACACGCCGCCGCACACGAGCCCGCCGCCGATGCCGGTGCCGAGCGTGACCAGGAACGCCTCGGACGCGCCCTTCGCCGCCCCGACCTTGACCTCCGCCCACGTCGCGCAGGTCGCGTCGTTGTCCACTTCGACGGGACGGTTCAGCCGTGCGTGCAGCTCGTCGCGGAACGCGATGTCGGTGATGCCAGGAAGGTTCGGACCGACCGCGAGCCGACCGGCGCGAGTGACCAGCCCCGGGATGCCGAGCCCGACCGCGTCGATCTCGCCGGCGCTGGTGCGGACCTCTGCGATGACGCCGACGATCGTGTCCAACAACGCGGACGCGCCGTGCGGCGTCGGGCGGCGCACCTCCACACCGACCCTGCGGCCTGAATCCTCCACGGCGATGCCGAGGATCTTGGTTCCACCTACGTCGACTCCGACAGCAACCGCCATCGGGGCAACTTAGTAACGAAGCAGCGCTCCGATGCGCCCCAGGACGTCGAGGTCCGCGTTCCCGATGCAGATCTCCACGCGGCAGGACTGCGCGAGTGCCTCGTCGATGGCCTCTTCCACGACGTCGTCGATGGGTTCCATCTCCCCGTCACAGCGGCCGCAGCTCCGGCCGACGATGCCCAAGGCGCCGCACGGCACGCACCGCCAACCCGGCGCCTCGTAGTCCTTCGACACCAGCAACCGCTCCGCCCGGCGATCGTTCAATGCATCGAGGACCCCTGCGAGCCCGCCGACCCCGCGTCGTCCCGTCGCGACGGCTTCGCGCAGCCGCTGGACGAGCTGGTTCTCCTTCTGCCGCTCGACCTGCTGCTCCACTTCGAGCGCGGCGGCGCGGATGTCCTCGACACCCGAGGCCACCGGGATCTGCACGCGGCCGAACAACCGGTCCCGCAGGTACTGATGCAGCAGCGACTCGAGCTCGCTCGAGATGGCATCGGGCGCACCGATGACCAGATGCTCGAATCCCTTGTCTTGGAACACGGCGAGCGCAACATCCGCGGCGTGCTTGAGATGGTGATGTGTGAGCGCGTCGCGATGATGCGCAGTGTCACCGCGCTCCTTCTCGCCGCGTGAGTCGTAGTCGCGCGGCAGCTCGTCCATGAGCTCCGAGTGCTCGACGAGATCACCGAGCTCGAACACGAACATGCGCGCCCGTTGCTTGTCGGCGAGCAGCACTCCGAGCGCGGCGGATTCCTCGTTCACGGCCTCGAGCTGACTCACCGCCGGCATGTGATTGATGACGACCTGGTTCTGCACGGAAACAGGCAGCGGGATGACCTCCCACAGGTCGTGGGCGCTGCACGCGAAGATCGCGAGCCCGCGCGTGCGCGATCGGTCGAGCCCACCCTTCACGAACTCCTCGATCCGAGTCAGATCGCGACGAACCGAGTCGTGTCCGTTCGCCTTGCGACGCGCGCTCTTGAGCAGCGTCGAGACTTCGTGCTCGAGGTCTTGCTGTCGGAGATGCCGTCGACCGTCAACGTCGAGATAACAACTGGTGACCGGCGCTTCCTGCCCTCTGAACCCGGCAAGCGAACGGATCACTGTCTCGGCGATGACGGGCACTGGCGCCTCCCGGTGTCGGCGGTGGCGCTCGATGGTACCGGAGGGAAATGGGCGGTGGGCCGGGGATCGATCAGGCGCGAACCGGCACGAGCGTGGTTGCTCGCTCCGATCCGACCGAATCCGCCCAGCCCGCCACCTCGGGACTGGCCGACACGACGATGACCTGCACCGCGGCGCTCATGCGCTCGAGCCGTGACAGCAGGTGCGTCAGGTCGTCGCCGTGGATCTCGTCGAGTGCCTGGTCGACGAGCAGCGGCACGGAACCTGCGTACGACACGGACCGTTGCGCCGCGACGCGCGACAACAGGTACCACTCGATCTCGTCGATGCCCGCCAGCCCGATCGTCGCCGAGTCGGACGCGTCGCCATCGCTGCTCGACAGCTCGTGCTCGATTCGTTCGAGCTCGGCCCGGGCGGCGTCGACGGCGGCGTTCGCCTTCGCCCATTCCGCCTCGGCATCAGCGACCGCTTGCTCCAACGCGGCTGAGTCGGCCTCGGTGCTCGGAAGCGCCATTCGTTCCGAGAAGTGCGTCAGCACGTCGTTCGCCTGTTCTTCGGCGGCGATCACTGCCGCGAGCTCGGCGTCGAGTCGCGCCCGCTCGCCGGCGGCGGCGTGCTCGGCATCGGCGGCAGCGGTCGCCTCCACCTCTGCGTCGGCCAGCGCCGCCGCGACGTTCTCCTCGGCGCGGGTCGCCTCCTCCAGCTCCAACCTGCGAGCGGCGACGTCGGCTTCGATCTGGTTCTGACGTTCGACACGCTGCTCGGCGGCCTGCACTGCCGAGCGGGCCTCGTCGAACTGGGCCTGACGACGCGCGGCGCGGGCCTTCGCCGCTTCCTCGGCCTCTTCCAGCGACGGGTTGTCGGCCTGCAGCCGGACCTCGTCGGACGCGCGGGCCAGGCGAGCCTCCGTCTGCTGCAGCTCCGCCTCGAGCGCAGCTCGACGCGCCCCGGTCTCGGCGAGCTCGTCGAGCCAGATCTTGGCCATCTCGACCAGCAACCCGGGCGGCACCGTCTCGTTGCCGAGCACCATGCCGGCGTTCTCGAGCGCTTCGAGCAGGCGACCGGCGCGGTCGGTGCTGTCCTTGACCCGCACACGGTGATGACGCAACGCCCACTCGATGTCGTCACCCGGGTCACGACCGAGCACGGCGACGGCCTTGCCGACCAGCTC
>DASUCS010000337.1:0-24583 GCA_036275935.1 Acidimicrobiales bacterium | reverse complement strand
CGAACAGCGTGGCTGTGGTGGGCCGATGACGCACGACCTGATCGGTACGTACCGCATCCAGCTGCGACCTGAGTTCGGGTTCCGCGAGACCGCGAGGATCGTGCCGTACCTGCAGCGGCTCGGCGTCAGCCACGTGTACCTGTCGCCGGTGTTCGAGGCGGCCCCGGGCAGCACCCACGGCTACGACGTCGTCGACCCGAACGCGCTCCGCTCCGAGCTCGGCGGCCGAGCCGGCTTCGACGAGCTGTTGGCCGCGCTGGACGAGCATGACCTCGGACTCGTGCTCGACATCGTGCCCCACCACATGGCGGCGTCGGCCGAGAACCCCTGGTGGTGGTCCGTGCTCGAGCTCGGTCGCGACAGCCCGTACGCGTCGCACTTCGACATCGACTGGGATCCGCCCGAGCAACGCCTGCGCGGCACACTGCTGCTGCCCGTCCTCGGTGACCACTACGGGCGGGTGTTGGAGGCCGGTGAGCTGCGGCTGGCGCACGAGGATCACCAGCTCGTCGTCCGCTACTTCGAACACGTCGCGCCGCTGTCACCAGACACGGCCGAGGAGGTCTGGGCCGAGGCGGGGCGGACAGGACGCCCGGTCGAGGAGATTCTCGACCAGATCAACCGCGACGTCGATCGGCTCGACGATCTGCTGTCGCGACAGCACCACCGATTCGCGCGATGGCAGGCCGCCGCGCACGAGCTCGACTACCGGCGGTTCTTCGACGTCGACTCACTGGTCGCGCTGCGCAGCGAACGCCCCGCCGTGTTCGACGACACGCACCGGCTCGTTCGCGAGCTGGCCGCAACGGAGCAGGTCGACGGCTTGCGCGTCGACCACGTCGACGGGCTCCGCGACCCCGAGGCATACCTGTCGCGGCTGCGGGCCGCCGCTCCCGGCACGTGGCTCACGGTCGAGAAGATCTTGCGTCCTCACGAGTCCATCCCGGACACGTGGTCCGCCGACGGCACGACGGGTTACGACTTCCTCGCTGCCGCGGGCGGCGTGCTGCTCGACGCGGCCGGAGTCGATCGGTTGATCGAGGGCTATGCGCTGGTGACCGCGGACGATGCCACGTACGAGGAGACGAAGACCGCAGCCAAGCGCGAGGTGCTGCGCGAGGCGCTTGCGGCGGACGTGGATCGCGTCGTGGAGAGGCTGCTCCGCGTCTGCGAACACAACCGTCGATCTCGCGACTTCACGCGCACCGAGCTGCGCCAGGCGATCGACGCGCTGTGCGTCCAAGCTCCGGGCTATCGCAGCTACGTCCGGCCCGGCCTGGAGCCGACGGAGAGCGACCGTCGTTTCATCGGGATCATGATCGACGCGGCGCGCGTCGCGCGACCCGACCTGGACGACGGGATCTTCGAGTTCCTGCGCTCGGTGCTGCTCGGCGAGCTCTCGGGAGAGAACGAAGCGGAGTTCGTGGCGCGGTTCCAGCAGCTCACCGGACCCGTCGCGGCCAAGGGCGAGGAGGACACCGCCTTCTACCGGTGGATGCCGCTGCTGTGCCTCAACGAGGTCGGCGTCGAGCCGGACGACGGCGTGGTGTCCGTGTCCGCCTTCCACGACGACTGTGCCGACCGGCAGTTGCGCCGGCCGACCGGGATGCTCACGACGTCCACGCACGACACGAAGCGCAGCGAGGACGTTCGCGCTCGACTCGCCGTGCTCTCCGAGCGACCGGATGAGTGGATCGAGGCCGTGCAGCGGTGGTGCGCGCACAACGAGCGACACCGCGACGCCGAGCTCGACGCCCCTGACAGCCGCGACGAGTGGTTCATCTACCAGACGCTTCTCGGGGCCCATCCCTTGCCGTTCGAGCGGGCGTGGCCGGTCATCGAGAAGTCGTTGCGAGAGAGCAAGCGCCGCACGTCATGGATCCGAGTCAACGAGGACTACGAAGACGCCACGCGGTCCTTCCTGAAGTCGGTGCTCGAGGACGAGGCTTTCCAGCGCGACTTCGGCGCTTTCGTGTCGGAACTGGTCGAGCCTGGTCGCATCAATTCACTGACGTTGACCACCCTGCGATTGCTGTGTCCCGGTGTCCCCGACACGTACCAGGGCACCGAGTTGTGGGACCTCAGCCTCGTCGACCCCGACAACCGACGGGCCGTCGAGTATGGGCAACGGGAGGCACTGCTCGGCTCCATCGACCAGACGGATGCGGCCGACCTCTGGGCGTCCGACGTCGACAGCGGCGCGGCGAAGTTCGCGCTCGTTCGTGCTGGTCTCGCCCTCCGCCGCCGTCACGCCGACGTGTTCACGGGCGCCCGCTCTTCGTACGCGCCGCTCGACGTCACCGGCCTCGACGCAGACCGTGTCGTCGCGTTCGAGCGCGGCGGTGTCGTAGCCGCAGTCGTGCCGCGTCTACCGCGTTCGGGGCTGCCCGACGACGCCATCGTCACGCTTCCTGACGGCGGCTGGACGAACGCCCTCACCGACGAGCAACACGCAGGCGACGTCGCGTTCGGCAAGCTTCGGGGCGGGTTCCCCGTGGCGCTTCTAGAGCGTGACGACCAGCCAGTCGGCTGAAACCGAACCGGGGTCGTACGACGACGCGACCCGCTTGGCGACCAGTGCCTCCACCCCTTGCGCGCGGCCGGCATCGGCGAGCTCGGCACCGTCGCCGACGTGCGCGTTGGGTGCGCGCCAGTTGTCGCCGTTCAGCTCGAGGTCGTCGAGCCGAGCCCGGCGGTCCGTCCACGGCTCGTCGCAACACGAGTGTCCCTCGTGCCACAGCAGGTCGAACGCGACGAAGACGGCGGGCTGGTCCTTCGCGATCTTGCGAATGGTGCTGTCCGATTTGGCGGCGAGTCGTCGTTGCACGGAGTCGGCCCCTGCGGCAGTCGTGATGACCCCGTCGAGGATCACCTCCGCAGAACCCAGCGCGCGGCCGACGCGACGAACATCGGGGAACGCGGCCGTGACGTCGTTGCCGTGCGCGTCGCTGAGCGTGACGAGTCCGGGCTCGTTGACGAGAAGGGTGCGCAGGCCGCCCCACTTCGGTTCGAACGCCCAGTCGTCGGTGGCGGGCAGCTCGCCCACCGTTGCCGCCATCGGCAGGAGATCGTGCGGGGCGGGACGTCGCGCTGCATCCTCGGGAGGATCCATGCGGTGGATCATCCAGTCCTTGCCACGCGTGGCGAACAGCGCGTACTTGCCGCGCGCCCGCCCGCCGTGCAGCACGACGACCGCCTTGCGCTCCTCCCACTCTTCGATGTCGTAGGTCCCGGTGTCCCACACGAACATCGATCCCGCGCCGTAGCTGCCCTCCGGGATCTCACCGTGGAAGTCGAGGTACTCCATCGGATGGTCCTCGGTGTGGACCGCGAGGTGGTTCTCCTTCGGATTCCACGGAACGCCACGCGGCAACGCCCACGAGACCAGCACCCCGTCGTGCTCCAGCCGCAGATCCCAGTGCAACCGCGTCGCCGAGTGCTGCTGGATGACGAACCGCCCGTGATCCTCCGCCGCGACGACGCCCGCGGGTTCGGGTGTCGCCTCGAAGTCGCGCTTGGCTTTGTACTCGTCGAGCCGATCGGCTCGGGCCCCTACGCCGACTTCTTGGTGCGGCGACGGCGCTTGGCCGACTTGCTCGCTTCGATGCTCGCTTCGAGCGCCGCCATCAGGTCGACGACCTCGGCCCGCTCCTCACGCGGTTCGGTCACGATCTCCTCACCCTTCGCCTTGCGCTTGATGACATCGAGAAGCTTCTCACGGTACGTGTCGCGGTACTTCTTCGGGTCCCACGACACCGTGAGCGCGTCGACGAGCTGCTCGGCCGCCTTCAGCTCACGCGCGTCGGCCTTCGACCGCACGGGCAGCCCGTCGATGTCGGACACGGCGACGACCTCATCCGGGTAGAGCATCGTGTGCAGGGCCATGGCGTTGCCGACAGGTCGGACGAGCGCGAGATGCTCCTTCGTCCGCAACACGAAGCGGCCGACCGCCACGCGACCCTTCTTCTCCATCGCTTCGCGCAGCAGTGCGTACGCCTTCGATGCACCCTTCGAGTCCTGCGGCGCGATCCAGTAGGTGTTGGTGAACTGGAGCGGGTCGATTTCCTCGAGTGCGACGAAATCTTCGATCTCGACGGTGTGCGTCCGTTCCGGCTCGACCGCCTCGAAATCGTCTTCCGTGACCGGCACGTAGTTGCCCTTGGAGAGCTCGTACCCCTTGACGATGTTGTCGCTCGAGACCTCGCGCCCGCTCGATTCGGAGACCTTCTTGTACCGGATGCGCGCGCCCGTGCTCTCCTGCAATTGATGGAAGTGCACGTCCTTGCGCTGGACCGCACTGAACAGCCGCACCGGCACGTTGACGAGGCCGAGCGAGATGGATCCGGACCAAATCGCGCGCGGCATCGATCAGACCGCCTCTCGCTCGATCTGCAGCGCGTGATGGAGTTGCAGCACGGAGATGGCGTCGGACTCCTGTGCGGGATCGTCGATCCGTACCTCGAGCACGATCTCGCTCGCGACGTCGTCCGCGACCACCGTCGGGTCGAGCGCCTCCTCGTTGGCCGGCAACCGTGCCAGCGCGCCCCAGAACCCACCGATCAACGCGCCACCCGCCGCGCCCGCGACCCCGCCGGCCAGAACGGCAGTACCGAGCGAGTCGACGCGGATCACGAGCAACGCCGCGATGACGAAGACCGCACCGATGAGCGCGCCGAGCGCGCCGCCGACGACGGTCCGGCTCTCGATCTTGTGCACCATCTCCACGTCCGTTTGGCGCACGCTGTCCGGCGCTGCCATGTGCGTCGCCGGGCGAGCGATGTGGATCGCATCGGCGTCGATCCCCTTCACCTCGAGATCGATCATCGCCTCGCGCGCCTCGTCGGTCTGGTCGAAACGCGCCACTACTTTCTGCGTCTTCTCCATCTCTCGGGCGTATCCACCTGGGCGGACGCCCAAACGACGGGCGCGATGTCAGCTGGAAGGCGGAGGCGGAACGCCCGTCGTGGTGGTCGTCGAGGCGGCCGCAGTCGGCGGCAGGGAGGCCGATGACGGGATCGGGATGCCCGCGGCCAGCGAGATCCCCTTTCCCTTGCCCGCGTACAACCCACGTTCGACGACGATGCTGCGATCGGCCTCCACCACCACAGGCAGGTTGTCGTTGCTGATGTGCTGCGCGAGCTGCAACGTGATGCGACCGCCGGGCGGAACCTCGACGTCCTGCAACCCGTCGATCGGTGTCGCGTTCCCGTCCAGCAGCCCGGTGACGCGCACACGAGCGATCGCATCTTGGTCGGGGTTGACCACCATCACGTACTCACCGATCTGACCGGGGGCGGCCCGTCCGTCGGCCAGAACCCAGCGCGACGCGACCAGCGGTGACCCGATGGACGGCGCGTAGCCGCGGTGACTGTCCGGGGCTGCAGCGGTCATCACGCGTTCGGCAACGACGTCACCCCCGCCGAGCGCTCGCACGGTGACGCTGTGCTCGACACCCGGAGGCACCCGGGTCTGATCACGCATCGGGAGTTGGGCGTAGCCGCGTGCCGGGATCGTCACCGGGATGGGATCGACCGCGCCGTTGGTCGCGGGGTCGTCGAGCGCGATCTCGAGCTGCGCCTGCACGTCCGTCGACGACGGGTTCATCAGGGTGATGGTCTCGTTCAGTCCGTCTGCGACCTCGCCGGTCCCGAACGTCCACACCGGCGACGGCGCGGGGGCACCGAGCGTCGCGGCGAGTCCGAGCGGATGGGTCGGCTCGGACCCATCGAACGACTGGAGCCGGTCCACCACCACCCGGCCGGTCCGCACCGACACGGTGCCCGCCAACTGTTCGATGCGAGGGGCGGCCGCGCTGATGTCCAGCATCCGGAGCTGCCCGCCCGGGATCGGGAAGCCCTGCAGCTCGGGTGGGTTGCGGAATCCGTCGCTCGTCTGGAAGCTCACATCGACCACCGCGGCCGCGGGG
Organism: Acidimicrobiales bacterium; assembly: GCA_036275935.1. Lineage (GTDB taxonomy): Bacteria > Actinomycetota > Acidimicrobiia > Acidimicrobiales > JACDCH01 > DASUCS01. The sequence continues at coordinate 18,657 of DASUCS010000337.1, read as the reverse complement.
AACGGGTTGAACACAGCCAGCAACTCGCGCGCATCGCGTGTCGTCGTACCTGTCGGCAGGTACCACGAGTTGGAAGGGGAAGAGGCGCACGGGCTGCTGCTCGTGCTGGTGCCGTCCGCGCTGGCGACGCGACGTTCGACAGCGATGTCCGGCGCGCTGGTCTCGACGAGCGCGGCAGCGAACGGTGACGCCTGGATGTCTGCGAGATGCACGTCGGCACGCGTGCGGGCGCCGACGACGAACGGTCGGCGCACGGGCTGCAACGCGGCAACTGCAGCGGTTCCTGCGGCATCTCCCGGCAGTGCGGCCGGATATACGGTGACGATCACCTTCGCGTCGGTGGAACCCGCATTCGCAATGGCCAGCGTGGTGTCGAAGATCGCTCCTGTCGTGGCTGCGCCGCCGGCGCAATAGAACGCGGAGGACAGTGCGCCCGTGCGGGACGCGACTGGCATCAGCGACGTCGTCTCCGTCGCTCCGGTCGACACCGAGCTCGTCGACGACCGGTCGACGAGCACGAGTGCGGCGATCGCCAGCGCGAGCACCACGAGCACGGGAACGCGACGGGCTGTCATGGCGCGTCCACGATCGGAATCGAGGCGAGCCGGTCGGCGCGACGGCCGCGCCACAGCATCCGCATCAGCAGGACCCACAGCGCGAGTTGCACCAACAAGAGGCCGTAACGCGTGATCGGCGTGTTGAAGCGCAGCGTGGCGTTGCCGGCCTCCGACACGTGGAACGCGTTGGCCCAACCGAAGCTTGTGGTGCGTGCCACGTTGTGTCCGTTCACCGACAGCGACCACCGGGACGACGCCTCGTTGGCGACATGGATCGTCGAGTCGCTGGTCACCGGACCCTTCGCGCTGCTGTAGCCGCTGTGATCGGTGAGCACGGGGGGCGAGCCCGCCAAGCTCACGCTGCCCGCGGCGTCGAAGTAGGACGGCAGCGCGCTCGCGTCCACTGCGGGACCCTGGAGCTCGGCGCGGATCGGGGCCGACACGACGTTGCGATAGACGTGCAGCGTCGGGTCCGCGAGCACCTCTTGGAGGTCGAGCTGCTCGGCGAGGGCACGCTCGATGTCAGTGGGCAACGGTCGCACGTCGCCGCTACCAGGCGCGCTCTCCGACTGCAGGACGAGGTAGCGGATGCCCATCGGCGCGAGCAGACGTCCGAGCCGGCTCGTCTCGCGCCGCTCGGCCTTGTGGAGTGCGTCCGCGAGGAGCTGTGTCGGACCGTGCGACGATCCCGCCCACTGATCCTCGATCGTGGGGAAACCGTGATCGCTGGTCGCGTACGCGACGCCGTCGTCGAGCCGCCACCCCGCCAGCGGCAGCACGTCGGGGTCGCCGATCCACACCGTGCGGAAGGGCCCCGCAGTGGCCACGTCGGTGTGCAGGAAGGTCAGCACCGGTTCGAAGCTCTCGTCCGGTGAGTCCCAACGGCCATCGAAGGACGCACCGAGGATCGGGAGGACGGCGAGTAGCAACGCGAGTCCCGCGAGTACCGGCGCGACCTGTCGAACACCGAACCTGAACCCAGGCAGGTCCATGTCGAACGCGACGACGCCGAGGGCGGCACTGAGCGCAAGTGCGGCGGCGGCAGGTGCGAGCAGAGCCTCGGGCGGGCCGAGTGAGTACGCGAACCACGACTGCTGGCCGATCCAGGCCGCGGTCCAGCAGGTGAGGGCGAGCACCCAGGCGCGAGTGGCCCACGTGAAGCGCCAACCGTGGCCGATCACGAGAGGCAGCGCGGCCACAACGAGGATGGCGAACCCGAGCGCACCGGCACCGAGCGGACCGGTGTGGAACGACATGAGCGCGCCGATGCCGAGCGGCTTGCTCTCCGATTTCACTCCCGCGATCGCCGACCACTCACGGGTCGGTAGCAACAGGTCGACCGACCACGGGAATTGGAGGACGGTGGCGACCACCGCGGCGCCGACGGCGGCGCCGAGCACACGCCCAACGGCTCGCGCTCGTCCTGTGAGCAGCGCGCCGAGCGCGAGGCCGGCGGCCGTCACGACCACCACGCCGGCCGAGAACGGAACGAGCGCGACGAGGAGCGCGAGCCCGAGGCCGAACGTCAGCGTGGCGCGGCGAAGCGACATCCGCCTCAACGTGAACGGCTCGATGTCCGACACACGCAGCAGCGCGCGCACGATCCACGGCGCGGCCGCCCACAGGACCAGACCGCCCCATCGGCCGCGCGCAATGGCGTTGTACGGCAACGGAATGGCGAAGTACGCCAGGAGGCCGACGAGGCGCGCCGTACGCGAACGGAGCTCGGGCGCGAGTCGCCACGCGCCGATCAGGCCGGCGGGTAGCGCGGCGAGGAACAGCACCCGCCTCAGAAACGACATCGCGCCGAGGAACACCATGCCCAGCCCGCCGAGCAGCGCGAATGCGGTCGGCGCGGGTGACTCGGATCCGAGGCCTGCGTTGCGCCAGCCGCTGAACCACTTCGTGAAGAACGTGAACGGCCCCGACGGGAAGTTGGCGAAGTCGGCGAACGCGGGGAGCTTGCCGAACACGAGTTGGCGCGAGCCGAACAGTGCAACGAGTGTCACACCGAGCCACACACCCACCGCGACGCGCATCGCCCCTGTGCGCAACGAACCGGCCAGATCGCCGGCGGCGCTCGTGACGGCCTGCAGGCGGTCCTCTCCACCGACCTGTCCCCGGACGAACGCGGTGACGCGAGCGCTGCCGCGTACCTGGAGGCGGCGCACTTCGCTGTCTGGCAGCTGGCGGACCTCGTCGAGCGCGGCGCGGTTCGCTCGGATCTCGCCGCGGTGTGCGAAGTTCCATCGCCACGCCGCGACGAGATCGCCCGCCACCTCGCGCCGCCCGGCGAGCAAGGCGTACACGATCTCGACGATCGTGAGCGCGAGCGCTTGGGGCACGACGCGCAGCCGATGCCACCGGCCGTAACACGTGAGCATCGTTCTGATGCGGTGGCGGGCGGCGCGCTCTCGACGGTCCTCGATGCGACGATCGTCCTCACTCGACTCGAGGTGACGAACGACAGCCGAGGGCGCGACGATCACCCGCGCCCCCGCGACCTGCGCTCGCCATGACAGGTCGAGGTCTTCACCGAAGGCGTCGATGCCGGCGTCGTAACCGTGCAGGACGCCGAAGAGGTCGGCGCGCACGAGGGTGCACCCTCCCGGCGCGCAGAAGACGTCGCTGACCGCGTCGTGCTGCTCCTGGTCGATCTCCCCCGGTTCGACGATGGGCGAGAGCACGCCCGTCTTGTCGGCCGACTGGCCGACGCTCACCAGCCGGGCGGTGTCGTCCCAACGCACGACCTTCGGGGCCACGATCCCGGCGTTGGAGCGGAAGGCCTCCTCGACGAGCGCCCGGACGGCGTCCGGTGCCAGTGCGACGTCGTCGTGGCAGAACAGGTAGAACGAGGCGCCTTCGACCACCTGGAAGACCTCGTTGGCGGCGCCGGCGAAGCCCGGATTCGTGTCGAGTCGGCGCACGTAGGCGGCCGGCAGGACCGAGGCGATCGCCCGGGTGGGGTCCTGGTCGCTGTGGGCGTCCACCACGAGCACCGAGACCGACGGGTACTCCTGGTCCCGGAGCGAGGCCAGCGCCTCTGGCAGCCAGGGACCCGGGTTGTGGGTGACCACGACGGCCACGACGGACGGTGGGGCCGTGGGAACGGGTGGTTCCTCGCCGTCGTCTGCTCCCGGCGCGCCCGGGGCAGGACTGTCGACGGCGTCAACCACGAGGAGGCCACGCTAGTTGTGCGCCCGACTCGGCATGTGACGCCTGCCCGGGCCGGTTTGCTTGCAATAGTTTGCACTTGTCCCTATCGTTGCAAGCGTCCGCACACCCCCTCCGGAGGTTCCACCGATGCCCGAGATCCGCACCCCCGCTCCCGAGGATCTCACCAAGCTGCTCAAGGACGCTCTGTACGTCTCGATCGGCCTCGGCGTCATCGCCGTGCAGAAGGCGCAGGTCCGCCGTCAGGAGCTCAGCAAGCAGGTCTCCAGCCAGGTGGACGACGCCAAGTCGCAGCTGCAGACCCTCACGAAGCGATTCGACGACCGGGTCAAGCTCGTGGAAGAGCGCCTCGAAGGGGTCGAGGCCCGCTTCGACACCCTCCTCGACCAGCTCGAGGAGCACCTGCCCGAGCAGACTCGGGAGCTGGCGCAGCAGGCACGCACGGCCGCCAAGGAGGCGCGCACGCAGGTGCGGGGCCTCGTCCGGCGCCCGACCAACGGCGCCACCTCCGCCGCCTGACGTTCTCCCCTGGTCCGCGCCGTCGGTCGTCCCCCTGATCGACGCGCGCCTACGGAGGTCCCCGGTCGATCCCCCCTCGGCCGGGGACTCCGTAGTTTTGGCGGTTCGATGCGTGTCGCCTACGACCTGACTGCGCTCCACGATCCGCGCACGGGGATCGGCGCGTTCACCGGCGAGCTGCTGACGCGTCTGGCGCGGCACGACAACCTCGACCTCATCGGCTACTCGGCGTCGTGGCGCGGACGGCACGACGTTGCGTCACTCGCACCGCCCGGAGTCGACGTCGCGACCCGGCCGATGGCCGCGCAGCCATTACGTCAGGTGTGGCGCCGCGTGGACTGGCCGCCGATCACGTGGTGGACCGGCGCGGTCGATCTCGTGCACGGACCGAACTTCGTGGTTCCGCCCGGCGACGGTGCGGTCGAGCTGATGACCGTGCACGACCTGACGTTCGTGCACTACCCAGAGCTGTGCAAACGCGACGTGCTGCAGTTCCCCGGCTTGATCGAGCGCGCGCTGCGGCGCGGTGCGCACGTGCACGCAGTGTCCGACTTCGTCGGGCGGGAGGTCGTCGACGTGTTCGGCGTGTCGGATGATCGCGTTCACGTCGTCCCGAATGGCGTGGATCCGATCGTTCCCGGCGACGCACGACGCGGTCGAACCGCGGCGGGCGGCGACCGACTCATCCTCGCGGTGGGAACGATCGAGCCGCGCAAGGACTACCCGCTGCTGATCGCCGCGTTCGACGAGATTGCTTCCACCGATGCGGAGGTGCGACTCGTCATCGCGGGACAGGACGGGTGGGGCGTCGCTGCGTTCGACGCCGCGCTGCAGTCGGCGCGACATCGCGACCGCGTCGTGCGGCTGGGCTTCGTGAGCGACGAGACCCGAGCCGACCTGCTGGCCGCCGCATCAGTGTTCGCCTACCCGTCGCGCTACGAGGGTTTCGGACTCCCGCCGCTCGAAGCGATGTCGGCGGGCGTGCCGGTTGTGGCGACCCGCACCGGCGCACTCCCGGAGGTCCTCGGTGACGCAGCGCGATTCGTCGAGCCCGGCGATCGCGATGATCTGGCCGGCGCGCTGGACGACCTCTTGCGGGGTGACGAGGAACTGGTCGCGAGGGGCCGGACGCGAGCGTCGGCCTACTCCTGGGATGCGTGTGCCGACGGCGTTGTCGAGCTGTACGACCGGCTCTGCTAAGACTCGAAGGTGCGCGCTCTGATCACCGGTGTCAGCGGGTTCGTCGGGCGCCACCTCGAGGCGCACCTGCGCGACGCCGGCGACGAGGTGTTCGGCTGTGATCGGGCCGACGGCAGCGTCGACATCGGCGTGCTCGATTCGGTCCGCGCGACGTTCGAGGGCGTCCGCCCGGAGGTCGTGTACCACCTCGCCGGCTGGAGCGACGTGGGCGGTTCGTGGCGGGCGCCGGTCGAGGTCTTCCGGGCAAATGCCGAAGGCACGTTGAACGTGCTGCTGGCCGCGGCGGAGTGCGGCGTGCAGCGCGTCGTCGCCGTGTCGAGCGCCGATGTCTATGGCGTGGTCCGAGAAGACCAGCTGCCGATCACCGAGGACAGCGCTCTGCGACCCGTGACGCCGTACGCCGCCAGCAAGGTCGCGGCGGACTACCTCGCGTTGCAGGCGTGGTTGGGCACAAGGCTGCCGGTACTACGAGTGCGTGCCTTCAACCACCTCGGTCCCGGACAGACGCCCAAGTTCGTCGCGCCCGCGCTCGCCGACCGCATCGCCCGCAACGAGCTCGATGGCGGGACCACCGTGCCCGTCGGCAATTTGTCGGCTCGACGCGACTTCACCGACGTGCGCGACGTCGTCCGCTCGTACCGACTGCTGGCCGAACACGGCGAGCCCGGCGAGGCGTACAACGTGTGCTCGGGTGTCGACGTGTCGATCCAGGAGCTCGCTGATCAGCTGCTGGCGATGGCCCGCCATCCGATGAAGTTGGAACACGATCCCGATCTGGAGCGGCCCGTCGACGTACCGGTGCTGCGCGGTGACGCCTCGCGACTGCGCGCCGCAACAGGTTGGACGCCCACGATCCCACTCGAGCAGACGCTGTCCGATCTGCTCGACGATCTACGAGCCCGGGTCAGCTCGGGCGGCGCTTCCTGATCGACGCACGCGCCTCGCGGAGCAACTCTCGCTCGCGCAGGTCGAGCGCATGCTCGTCGATCACCCGCAACCGCGCTTCCCACTCGTCGAGCACACGGCGTTCGTCGGCACCGTTCGTGCGCTCCAACCACGCGACATCGTTGTCGAGCAACGCGAGCAAGAGCTCGATCTCGGTGTAGCGCGCGGCAACTGCAGGCAATCGCTCCGCTTTCGCGATCGGGTAGTTCGTGTCGGCGACGAGCTCGCGCGGCTCGACCTTGAACAAGCCGGCCAGCAGCACGATCGTGCGTTCGCCGGGCACCGTCATGCCCGCTTCGAGGTGTGACACCGCGGTGCGTGACACCGCCAGCCGGTCGGCGAGCTCCTGCTGCGTGAGCCCGAGCTTGGCGCGATGGGCGGCGATCCGCCGTCCCAACCCCTCGCCGATCGGTTCTTCGCGCATGTGCCAACCCAGTTTGCAGACGTCGTGGTCGTGTCAGCCTAAAACGAGGACGTGGCGCAACGTGCACTCATCACCGGAATCACCGGCCAGGACGGTTCGTATCTCGCGGAACTGCTGCTCTCGAAGGGCTACGAGGTCATCGGCATGGTCCGGCGCAGCAGCACCGTCAACTTCGAACGGATCGCACACATCCAGGATCGAGTCGAGTTCGTCGCCGGCGACCTGCTCGACGAGGTGTCGATGATCAGCATCCTGCAGGAGCATCGGCCGAACGAGGTCTACAACCTGGCGGCGCAATCCTTCGTGCCGACTTCGTGGTCACAAGCCGTGTTCACGGGCGAGACCACGGCACTCGGCGTGACCCGCATCCTCGACGCGATCCGCATCGTCGATCCCGACATCCGCTTCTACCAAGCGAGCTCGAGCGAGATGTTCGGCAAGGTGCTCGAGGTGCCGCAGAGCGAGGACACGCCCTTCTACCCGCGGTCGCCGTACGGCGTCGCCAAGGTCTACGGCCATTGGATCACTGTGAACTCCCGCGCGTCGTACGGACTGCACGCGACCAGCGGGATCTTGTTCAATCATGGTTCGCCGCGGCGGGGCCTCGAGTTCGTCGAGCGCAAAGTCTCGCACGGCGTCGCGCAGATCAAGTTGGGGATGGCCAACGAGCTCCGGTTGGGGAACCTCGAGGGTCAGCGCGACTGGGGGTTCGCAGGCGACTACGTCGAAGCGATGTGGTTGATGCTGCAGCAGCCCGAGCCCGGCAACTACGTGGTGGCCACCGACGAAACGCATTCGGTCCGCGAGCTCTGCGAGCTGGCATTCGGCCATGTGGGCCTCAACTACGAGGACTATGTCGTGCAGGACCAGCGCTTCTTCCGTCCGGCCGAGGTCGACCTCCTCATCGGTGATTCCTCACGCGCTCGTTCGGCGCTCGGGTGGAAGCCGGCGGTCGCCTTCCCAGATCTCGTGAGCATGATGGTCGACGCCGACCTCGCGCTGCTCAAGGGCGAGCTGCGTCCGCGGTGATCACCGTCCTGGCCGGCGGGGTCGGGGCGGCCCGGTTCCTGCGAGGGCTGCTCGACGTCGTCCCGCCTGAGGACGTCACCGCCATCGTCAACGTCGGGGACGACTTGGTGCTGCACGCCCTGCACATCAGCCCTGATCTCGACACGGTCACGTACACGCTCGCGGGCGCCATCAACCCGGAGACAGGTTGGGGGTTGGCGGGTGAGACCTGGCAAGCGATGACGACCCTCGAGCAATACGGCGGCGAGGCGTGGTTCCGCCTCGGTGATCGCGATCTCGGGACACACCTGTACCGCACGCAGCGGCTGCAGTCCGGTGCGACGCTGTCGGAGGTCACTGGCGAGATCGCTCGTGCGTGGGGCCTCGGTCTTCGGCTGCTGCCGGTGACCGACGATCCCTTGCGAACGATGGTGACCATCGCGGACGAAGGCGAAGTGAGCTTTCAGGAGTACTTCGTCGGGCGCCAGCACTCTGTGCCCGTCAGCTCGGTGCGGTTCGCAGGCGCAGACACGGCGACGGCCGGGCCCGACGTGATCGAGGCCATCGAGAAGGCCGACGTCATCGTGATCGCACCGTCGAATCCCATCGTGTCGATCGGCCCGGTGCTGGCCGTCCCTGGCGTGCGCGAAGCCGTGGTCGCTCGGCGCGATCGCACCGTCGCGGTGTCACCGATCGTCGCGGGCGCGGCCTTGAAGGGTCCCGCCGACCGGATGTTGCGCGAGCTGGGGCACGAACCGTCCGTCGTCGGCGTGGCTCGCATCTATGCCGAGCTGGCGTCCGTGCTCGTGGTCGACGAGGCGGACATGCGGTCCTCGGCCGATGTCGCCGCGGAAGGCGTCGAGTGTGTCGTGGTACCGACGGTGATGTCCTCGCCCGAGGTCGCAGCCGCGCTTGCGCGTGTGACCATCGCCAGCGTGGACTTCGAACGGTGACGCAGCTCTCGATCATCCCCATCGATGGCATCGGTGAGATCGCGCCGGGCGACGACCTGGCTGGCAGCATTGCCTCCGCGGCGGATCTCGCTGACGGCGACGTGGTGGTGGTGACTCAGAAGGTCGTGTCCAAGGCGGAAGGGATGCTCGAGGCCGTCGACCCGGATGATCCACTGAGCCACAAGGACATCGTCGAGCGCGAGTCAGTGCGGGTGTTGCGGCGGCGCGGTGACCTGATCATCAGCGAGACCAAGCACGGATTCGTCTGCGCGAACGCAGGGATCGACCTGTCGAACGTCGAGCGTGGTTACGCGGCGCTGCTCCCCGAGGATTCCGATCGATCGGCACGCCGGATCCGCGACGGCATCAAAGCGCGCGCCAATGTCGACGTCGCGGTCATCATCAGCGACACGTTCGGCCGCACCTGGCGGCGTGGCCTGACGGACGTTGCCATCGGCTGCGCGGGCATCGGCGCGATCCTCGACCTGCGCGGATCCAGCGACACCTACGGACGCGAGATGCAGGTCACGGAGGTTGCGGTCGTGGACGAGATCGCGTCAGCTGCCGAACTGGTCATGGGCAAGGCCACCGGTGTGCCGGCCGCGATCGTGCGCGGCATCCCGAAGGAGTGGTTGCGCAAAGGCGAAGTCCACGCCGAGATCGTCCGCGCCCCGGAAGAAGACCTCTTCCGCTAGTAACGATCGTGCATCGCCACGGCGGGTGGCGGGTGGCGATGCACGATGGTCATGCGTTCTTCTTGTCGCGGAAGTAGCGGAGGACGGCGCCGACGCCGTCGTCGAGCTTGGTCCAGGGCTTCCAACCGAGATGGATCTCCGCCCGACCCGGGTCGAGGCACGAGTGCTGGAGGTCGCCAGGACGATCGGGCGCGAACTGGGGCGGATCGGTGACCCCGGCGGCCTGCGCCATGGTCTCGTAGAGCTGAAGGTCCGAGGTCTGCACCCCGGTACCGATGTTGCACAGCAAGCCGCCCGCCTTGTCCGCGGCGCGGACGAACGCGTCGACGACATCGTCCACGAACACGTAGTCGCGCGTCTTGGAGCCGTCGCCGAAGACGGTGCACGGCTCGCCGTTCAAGAGATGACCCGCGAAGATCGCGACCACGCCCGCTTCACCGTGAGGGTCCTGGCGTGGTCCGTAGATGTTGGCGAGGGCCAGCGAGGTGTACTCGAGTCCGTACAACTCCCGGTATGCGTGCAAGTAATCGGAGAATGCCTTCTTGGCGATGCCGTACGGCGACAGCGGCCGCTGTGGTTGCGACTCCTTCAACGGCAGCGCGCGTGCGTCCGCCGCGCCATAGATCGTTCCGCCGCTGGATGCGAACACGATCTTGCGGCTCTTGCCTTGGCGCGCGCCTTCGAGCACGTTGAGCCCACCGATGATGTTGATCTCGGCGTCGTACGCGGGACGGGCAACGGACTCCCGCACGCTCATCTGCGCCGCGAGGTGGAACACGACCTCTGGCGCGCGCCGCGCGATCAGATCGATCGTGCCCGGCTGGCGGATGTCGAGTTGGTGGAACGTGAGTTGGTTGCCGCGATCGGCTCGGGCCGCAGCCAGGTTGGCGAGCGAGCCCGTCGACAGGTCGTCGACGACGTCGACCGCGTGACCTTCGGCGAGCAACCGATCCACGAGCGTGCTTCCGATGAACCCGGCTCCGCCGGTGACGAGTGCCTTCATGAGTCGGCGGAGGGTACTCGCGCGGACCTGAGCGTGGAACCGGCTGAGATCGTCTCGCCGTCCCCCACGACCGTGAGCGCCTCCAAGGTGGCGCGTGCACCGATCGTGGCACCGACACCCACGACCGAGTGCTCGATCCGTGCCTTGGCGCCAATGGACGCACCGGCCATGACGATCGAGTCGATCACTTCGGCGTCGTCGTCGACGTGTGATCCGGGGCCGAGAACGCTCCCCCGCACCGTCGCAGTCGCGGCCACCACCGCGGTTGGATCGATGACCGCCGACGAGGCCGCAGCCGACCGCCGGCCGTTCACCACATCGAGTTGGGCCTCGACGTACGTCTCCGGCGTGCCCGCATCGAGCCAGTACACGCCGCCGTCGTCCGTGGCGTACAACCGGCCGTCGTCGACCAGTTGCGGGAAGGTCTCCCGTTCGATCGAGACCGGCCGTCCATCGGGGATTCGGTCGAGCACGGACGGTTCGAGCACGTACGTCCCTGCATTGATCAGCTTCGACGGCGCCTTGTCCGCCGGCGGCTTCTCGACGAATGCGAGCACGCGGCCGTCATCGTCTGTCTGGACGACTCCGTAGCGCGACGGATCGTCCACCTCGTGCAGGGTGATCGTCGCTTCGGCCCCGGAGCGATCGTGGAAGTCGACGATCGCAGACACGTCGAGGTCGGTGAGCACATCACCGTTCGCCACGATGAACCGCTCCGTGAACCCCGCGTGCCGAGCCGCGTACCGGATCGCGCCGGCGGTATCGAGGGGTTCGTCTTCCACGGCGTACGCCAACGCGACTCCCGCGCACGTCCCGTCGGGGAACGCGCTCGCAAATGCATCGGGGCGATACCCGAGCGACAACACCGCATGGTCGACGCCGTGGCGCGCCAAGTGTTCGATCACCCACTCGATCATCGGACGGTCCACGATCGGCAACATCTGCTTCGGGGTGTGAAGTGTGAGCGGGCGAAGCCGCGTGCCGAAGCCGCCGACGAGGACGACGGCATTCACGGGCCGCTGGAAGCGGTACTCGACGAACTCGCAGGCGGTGTCGACGTCGAGGAGCTCTGATCGCTCGACGCAGGAGTGCCGGACGCGGGAGTGCCGGACGCGGGCGCCACCGAGACCGGCACGCTCGAACCCGGCGCGCCAGACGCCGGCACGGTGGAACTGGTCGGGTTGACGTCGGTGACGTTGGAGATGCGCTGCTCCACGTCCGACTTCGCCTTGATCTTGGAGCCCTGCGGCATGAACGCGAGCACGAAGGAGTTGTTCGCTCCGAGACGGATCTTGTCGAACCCGGAGGTGAAGATCTGGTTCGGGTCAGCGCCGCTCGCGGCCTCGTTGGCGTGATCCCACTTCGCGACCTGGAGCACCCCGTCCTTCCCGTCGGCGCACTTCGTGGTGCCCTCGGTGAAGGTCTTGGTTCCGCCCGCGAGCGACATCGTCGTGTCGGTCATGGAGATGCCGACCTGGTCGAGGAACACGCCGAGGGTTGCGTTGCGTCCCGCGGAGCTGTCCTTGAACGGGTGGATGTGGATCAGCCCGTCGCCGTGGGTGTGGATGCCGAGCTCATCTGCCTGCGCGTCCGTCGGAGCGGGCTGGTACTCACCCGGGACGTCGTTGGCCGCCAGCACCGTGGTGGACGTGCTCGGGGGGGTGGTCGTCGTCGGCGCGGTGGTCGTCGTGGTCTCACCCGACGACGTGGACGGCGGGGTGGTCGTTGTCGTGGTGGTCGATGCGGTCGTGGTCGTGCTCGCCGCGGCGTTGGCCGCGTCCTGCGTGACGCACGTGTAGATGTCGATCGACGAGTGGACGTGGTCCTTGTTCGCCTGCGGGAAGGCGTCGGCGTTGCGACGATCCCGGGCAACGAACACGATCAGCAGGCCGGCGATGATCACCAGCCCGACGGCGAGCGGGAAACCCAGTTGGCGGCGCTGTCCCGCACGCCGGCTGCCCCCGGCGCGGGCGGCGCGCGCCACTTTCTTGGCCGAGGACGCTTTACCCATGGTCTGGAAACACTAATTGCAACCAGGCCGGATCCAGAATCGGGCTGGTCAGGGCGTCCGCAATTCGTCGAACAGGGCCTCGTACTGCTCGGCGATCGCGGCTGGGGACGCCCAGCGCTCCACCGAGGCACGTCCCGCGACGCCCATCCGAGCCGCCTCGTCGGGATCCGCCACCAGCCGGCCAATGGCCTTGGTGAGCGCTTCCGCGTCGTCGGGGGGCACGGCGAGCCCTGCGCCGGCCCGTTCGACCACCGATGCCACTTCGGTACCGGCGTCGACGCTGGCGACGATCGGCCGGCCCGCGGCGAGGATCGAGTACATCTTCGACGGCACGCTCGAGCGTGCCAGCCCGCGGCGCAGCGGCACGACGTGGATGTCGGCCGCGGCGAGCACCTCCGGCAACCGGTCCTTCGGCTGCATGTCGACGAAGCGGACGTTCGGCGCACCTGCGGCGCGACGTTCGAGATCGGGACGGGCGGCACCACCGCCGTTGATCACGAACACCAGGTCCGGCTCATGTGCCAGCGCGTCCGCCGCGTCGAGCAGCAAGTCCAGCGACTGCGAGAACCCGACATTGCCCGCGTACATGACGACCGTCTTGCCAGTGAGGCCGAACTGCTCGCGGTAGCTGTTCTCTCGAGGCGCGGGGGTGATGCGTTCGGTGTCGACGAAGTTCGGTATGACGCGTACGCGGTCGGGACGGTGCCGGCCCAGCTTGGACGCGACGTTGTCGCGCAGGTCCTCCGACAACACGGTGACCGCGTCGGAGCGCAGATAGGTGAAGCGCTCGAGCCACGACGCGACTCGGATCACACTCGGGTTCGTGATCACACCGAGCTCGATCGCGACGTCGGGGAACACGTCTTGGATGTTGAAGACGAACGGAACGCGCCGGGCTCGGGCGGTGAGCCAACCGGCCAGCCCGAGGGTGAGCGGCGGAGACATCGCCAGCACCACGTCCGGTCGGGGGCGACTGACGACGGATTCGATTCCGGTCAGAGCGGTGAACCCGCCGAACGCGAGCGCGCGTGCGGGGATGTTGCGCTTGTCCGTTGGGAACGGATGCACGCGGGTGATGCGTCCCCAGTCCGTGACCTGCGTGCGCACCGGCCGTCCGGCCCACCCTGGTTCGATTCGGTGGTGCTGGTACCAGGGCAACGCGGTGACAACGTGCAGTTGGTGACCCCGCGCGGCGAGCTCTGTCGCGATGCTCGTCATGACTTCGCCCGTCGGCGCCACGTCGGGCGCGAAATGCGGACAGAGGACGAGGACGTTCACGACGACGTCGTCCCCAGCCGGACGTAGAGACGGTGAAGGCGCTCGGCCGACGCTTGCCACTGGTACTCACGTTCGACGCGCGCCGCTCCTGCGCCGGCCAGCTCCGCGCGATGAGCGTCGTGGTCCAGCAGGTCGACCATCGCCGCGGTCCAGGCCCGCTCGTCGTCCGGGTCGACCAGCACGCCGGCGTCGCCCACCACTGAGGGAAGCGCGGCGCTCCGAGCGGCGATCACGGCACAGCGGTGTCCCATCGCCTCCAACACTGGCATGCCGAAGCCCTCGAATCTCGACGGGAACGTCAGCGCGACCGCATTGGCATAGAGCCAGTTGAGATCGCCCCGGTCCACGTGTCCGAGACGGCGGACGTTCTTCGTCAGGCCGAGCTGAGCGATCAGCGCCCGCAGCTCGTCCTCCATCTGGGCGGCGCGGTGCGTGAGCACCAGCAGCGCGTCGGGATGCGTGGCGACGACGCCGGCGAAGGCGCGCACGAGCGTCGCGTGGTTCTTGTGCGGGTACGTGATGGCGGGATACAGGAAGAACGGGCCGGTCAGCTCGAAGGCCGAGCGTGGATCGCGCGTCGGTTGCGCGTCGAGCGCCGCGGTGTAGCCGGGAGGCACGAGCTCGACCGGGACCCCGAACGTGTCGGTGATCGTCGATGCGGTGTACGCCGTGAGCGTCACGACGGCCCTCGACTTCCGCACCGATGGCCGGAGCCTCCACCTCAGGTAGGCGGTCTTGCCGCGGCTGAAGTTCTCGGGAAGCAGCAACGGCTGAAGATCGTGGATGGTGACGATCGCGGGTGTCGCGCGCAGGGGAGGGATGGTTCCTCCGCCGTGATGCAGGAGTCGGACCCGTCGACGCCGCGCCTCGACCAAGAGCCAACTCGACTCAGCTGCGATGCGAATCGCACGTGACCGTCCACTGATCGGACACACGACCGTGGTGAAACGCGCCGCGAGGTCGGCATACGTGTCGAGGAACGAACGAGAGACGAACAGCGTGACGTCGATGTCGTCGGGATCGAGGTCGCGTAGAGCGGCGAGCAGCCGGACGGTGTACTCCTCGCTGCCTCCGACCTCGCCGGGCACGAGCCAGAGCAGATTGACGCCGACTCGGAGCCGGCTCACGGCACCACCTCGCGGTACGCGGCGATCGTCAGCTCAGCTGTGTGTTCACACGTGAAGGTCTCGGCGCGGTGCTGCCCTTCGAGACCGAGCCGTTGCGCCAGGGTGGGGTCGTCGAGCAGACGGTCGAGCGCGTCCGCGATCGCCTGCTCGTCGAATGGATCGACGAGCAGTCCCACGCCGCCCGCGACCTCCGCCGTCGAGGTAGACGCGCTCGTCACCACAGGCGTGCCCTGCACCATCGCCTCGAGCACGGGAAGGCCGAAGCCCTCCTTGATGCTCGGGTAGCAGAACACCTCCGCGCCGGCGTGCAAGGCGAAGAGCTCAGCGCGATCGACGAAACCGAGTGCATGAACGCGCGCTTCGATCGGCGCAAGATCAGCGCGCAACGACTCGTTCCAACCCTGCGGTCCCGAGAGCACGAGGTCGACGTCCGTGCGCTTGACCTTGGCGAAGGCACGCAGGAGGCGCGGCAGGTTCTTCCTCGGTTCCACCGTTCCCGAAAAGAACACGTACGGCTTCGTGAGGCCATGCTTCGCGCGGACTCGACTGACCTCATCCGGAGTGGCGGGCCTCGCGTGCACGCCCAGCGGCACGGTGCGCAGCTTCGCGACATCGAAACCCTGCGCAACGCAATCCGCCTTCGTCGCTTCGGACGAGCACAGAACGAGGCTCGCGTGCTTGCGGGCCAACGCCGTGCCGCGGGCCAGGAAGCGAAAGCCGTGCTTTGTGACGAGGGTCGGATCGTCG
Organism: Acidimicrobiales bacterium; assembly: GCA_036275935.1. GTDB lineage: Bacteria > Actinomycetota > Acidimicrobiia > Acidimicrobiales > JACDCH01 > DASUCS01. Next base: position 3,016 of record DASUCS010000337.1, on the reverse strand, counting down.
AGGAAGGCAAGGTCGTGGATCGTCACGACCACGGGTGCGTCCGTTCGGGGATAGGCGACACCTGTCGCGTGCACGACGTCGACAGCACCCGTCGCGTGCTCGACCTTCGGCGCGATCGGCAGTCGTGCGTGCCAGAGCTCGTACAGCACGTTGCGCGGCGCCCACAGGTGGCGCACGTCGATCGGCGGTCGCCAGTCGGTCGGCGGTGGCTGTGAGTGACGCGCTGCAACACCGACGACGTCGATGTCGTCGCGCGCGTCGAGCACTCGGGCGAGCTCGATCGCCGCGACCGCCGTTCCGCCGGGAACGGCGTGCCAGCACTGCTCGAGGGTCAGCGCGACGCGCACAAGCGCCTTGGTTCTAGAGATCGAGGCGTTCGCGGAAGGCCGGAATCGTGCGCTCGAGTCCGTCCCGGAGCGCGATCGTCGGCTGCCACCCGAGGATCTCGCGCGCGAGGGTCAGGTCCGGCTGCCGCTGCGTCGGGTCGTCGACCGGGAGGGGCTCGAACACGATCTCCGAGCTCGAACCTGTGAGCTCGAGCACCAAGTCGGCGAGCTCGAGCATCGTGAACTCGCCGTCGTTGCCGATGTTGATCGGTCCGGTGGTGTCCGCGTCGAGCAACGCGAGGAAGCCCCGGACCTCGTCCTCCACGTAGCAGAAGCTCCGGCTCTGACGTCCATCGCCGTACACCGTGATCGGCTTGCCCAGCAGCGCCTGGACGATGAAGTTCGACACAACGCGCCCGTCCTGTGGCCGCATCCGCGGGCCGTACACGTTGAAGATCCGCACGATGCGCACGTCGAGCCCGTGGTAGCGGTGGTACGCCATCGTCATCGCCTCGGCGAAGCGCTTGGCCTCGTCGTACACACCCCGAGGGCCGACGGGATTGACGTGTCCCCAGTACGTCTCGGGTTGCGGATGCACCTGAGGATCGCCATAGACCTCGCTCGTCGACGCAAGGAAGTACTTGGCGTCTTTCGCTTTCGCCAGCCCGAGCGTGTTGTGCGTACCGAGGCTGCCGACTTTCAAGGTCTGGATCGGCTTCTCGAGGTAATCCTTGGGCGACGCCGGGCTCGCGAGATGCATCACGGCATCGACGGGGCCGGGAACCCAGATGTAATTGCTCACGTCGTGCTCGACGAACGTGAAGCCGGCGTGGCCGAAGAGGTGGTCGATGTTGTCCACGGACCCGGTCACCAGGTTGTCGAGCACGACCACCTCGTCACCGCGGGCGAGGAGCGCGTCGACGAGATGCGACCCGAGGAACCCCGCCCCACCGCTGACGACGACTCGCGCCATCAGCCGAGCCTGCCGATTCCCTTGTAGGCGAATCCCCGGCGACGCAGCGCTTCGCGGTCGAGGAGGTTGCGCCCGTCGACCACTCGTGGGGCGGTCATGACGCTCGCGACCTTGTCGAAGTCGAGCCAGCGGAACTCGTCCCACTCGGTGAGCACGAGCAGCACCTCCGCATCCGCGCAGGCTGCGTACGGATCAACCATGAGCTCGATGCCGTCGAGTTGCGCGGCGCGACGGTCTTCGAGCGGCGGTGTGACCGACGGATCGAACGCCCGAACGATCGCGCCCTGATCGCGCAGCCGCCGCACGATCTCGAGTGACGGCGACTCGCGCAGATCGTCTGTACGTGCTTTGAACGTGAGCCCCCACACACCGACGACCTTGCCGTCGAGCGGCTCGCCCACGAGCTCGACCGCCTTTGCGGCCACGCGATCGAACTGCGCCTCATTGACGTCGACCACGCCCGCAAGGAGCTCGAAGTCGTAACCAGCGTCCTCAGCGATGTGAATGAGCGCCCGCGTATCTTTGGGGAAGCATTGATGCGCGACGAGACCGAAGCTCGTGACGACGGTGCTCGTCGCAGGGACCTCGACGCTGTACACGGTCCCTTCGTAAGGACGCCGCGTCGCATCAACGACTCGAACCCACGCGACAGCCTTGTCGTCGAGGCGGCGGTAACCCGTCGGTGCGATCCGCTTCGCCTGTGCGTCGATCGAACGACGAATGAGGTCTTGCTCATCGTCCGGTACCAACCACAGTGCGTCTTCGATCTGGTTCGCCCCGCTGATGCACAGCCAGTAGGTGTCAACAGTCGACTTCGTGGTACGACCGACTCTCAACCGAGCGACGATCCCGAGCTCGCCGAGCAACCGCAGCATCCCGTCAGCGAGGTCACGCGACACCGTGCCGTACTCGAGCACGACGCTCGGCCCGCCGGCGACCAACGACCACGAGCCGTCCCCGTCCCAGAGCCCGCGTAGCAGCGCGCGCTTCGACGACTCGGAACAGCTCCAGATCCGGTCAGGTACGCGGTGGTCATACGCTCCATTGCCGACGCGGAGCACGTGTTCGAGCCACCCACCGAGTATCCGGGAGGAGATCGACACCTGGAGCGTGGTCGTCAGAGTGCGGACGTCGGTCTTGACGCCGAAGCCCGTCCAGAACGCACGCACCGCTTCGGCGAGCTGCTCTTCGCCTGTCCGATTGAAGGACCAGCACACTCGGGTTCGCCGTCCGTCTCGTCCGATGTGCCCTTCGGCGAGGAAGAGACCGATGACGTACCAGAAGTCGTCGTCGAACGGAAGCACGTCGGGGACGTACGTGCCGTTGGTCGCCGTCCCGAATCGTCCGCGCAGGGTCGGGATGCGCAGCGAGAAGAGCTCAGAGAGGCGCAACGTGTGCGTGCGACTCGCCTCATGTCGACGCACTGACGGAAGTTCGCCGCGTCGTGCGCGCATGAGCGGGTACTGGATGTCATCGAGCCGAACGATCACTTGCCGAGGCTCGAGCTCCGCGCCCGGCAGCGCGTCGAGCAGTCGGCCGTAACCAGGTTCCTCGAACAGGACGGGAGCGCCCTGCGCGACCGGAAGCCAGTCAGACCACGTCAGCTCCGCAGCGAGCTTGTCCTCGGTGCGGCCGTGCACGCCGTCCCCGACCACCATCGGATGGTCAGCGGTCACCGTCAGGCGGCGACCCATCTTCGTTCTGATGTCGACGACGT
>DASUCS010000336.1:0-2818 GCA_036275935.1 Acidimicrobiales bacterium | reverse complement strand
AGGAGCTGTCGAGCACGAAGCGATCTCGGCTGCATCGCAAGACCGCGGAGGCGCTCGAGAAGCTGCGCACCGAGGACGACCTCGCCGGCGCGGGCGAGCTCGCGTACCACTGGTCGGAGGCGAGCTCGGCGGGCGAAACGGTGAAGGCGATCGACGCGGCCCGACACGCCGCCGAGCTCGCACTGAAGGCGGCCGCGCCGATGGAAGCGGCGCGCTGGTACGCGCACGCGCTGGAGCTCACCGACGAGGACAACGTGCGCGACCGCGCCGAGTTCATGATCCTCGCGGCGCACGCCCGCCTGTACGGGGGCGACGCGGATGCCGAGTCAGACAGCCTGCCGGCGGCGCGACTGGCGGAGACCATCGACGACCTCGACCTCGTCGTCCAAGCACTCGAGCTCGCGGTCAGGACGAACCTCTCACTCGGCGAAGCGGTCGACCTCGAGCGCATCGAGTTCATCGAGCGAACCATCGAACGCATGGGCGACGTGACCCCGGAGCTCCGCGCCCGCGTCTACTGCTCGCTGGCGCTCCAGCTCATCTACACCGGCGACGTGACCCGTCGCGCCGAGCTCACCTCGGCGGTCGACGCCTTGATCGGCGAGATCGACGACCCGCTCCTCCGTTACCGCATCGGCGCGCTGTGTCAACGGGCTCGGCCGTGGTCAACGCTCACGACGGACTACTACCGATCCCGCATCAACAGCTCAGAGCATCATGTCGTGCTGGCGCACGACGACGTGATGGTCCGGTACGACGCCGTTCAGAACGAGTGGTTCCCCAACCTGGTGTTGGGCGACGGCGCTCGAGCCCGGGCGGGCCTCGCCATGCTCGACGAGATGGCGATCCGCACGCGCCACCCGTTCCTCGAGGACATGGTCCCGTTCTGGTCGATGATGTTCCACCTCGTCGAAGGCGATCTCGCTGGATGTGAGCGCGACAAGCAACTGATGATCGACCGCTGGACGCGCCACGCGTGGCCCTCTATCGAGATCTACGCGACCAGCGCGGACGCGCAGATGGCGAGGGAGTCGGGGCTCCTTCCGTTCCTCAGCGACGAGGTGCTGGCGGTGGAGGACAACAGCGTCCCTACGGTGCGAGCCGGCATCGCCGCGATCGCGCGCAAGGAAGCGGGCGATCGTGACGCAGTGGTCCAGATGGTGCGTCAACGCGGCCGCAACCACTTCCGCGACGTCATCGATGACGCTGCCCTCCCGATCGTCTACTCGACGTGGAGCGAGGCGGCCGCCTACGCCGGCGCAGTCGACGCCATCAACGCCTGGTACGAGCGTCTGTCGAACGATCCCGAGCTGCACTTCACGACCGGCGGCTGGTACCTCGGCTCCGCCACTCGCAACCTCGGCCTGCTGTGCTCCGCCCTCGGCCGCGACAACGAGGCGATGGACTGGTTCGCCCAGGCGGTCGCCGCGCACGAACGCATGCGAACCCCGCCGTGGTTGGCGCGCACCCTGCTCGACTGGGCCGACCACGAACTGACGATGGGACGTCGTGACGCGGTGCGCGACCACGTCGACCGCGCGCTCGAGGTCATCGGCGATCTCGCTCTCGACGCCAGCCGCAACCGCGCCGCAGCGCTCCGCGTCCGGCTGGCGTAGCCCTCACGAGCGCATCGCAGTAGTACTGCGAGCGGTGACGGGCGATCTACGGTTCGCGTGATGTCGGCGCTGTTCCGCATCGCTCGCAATCCCGACGCCGATTCGACGTTGCCGTTCATCCTGTGGCTGCCGATGTCCCCGCAGCCGCTCGTGCTCAAGGCCAAGGACACGTGGCCGCGCACCGCCAAGGTGTACTGCCACCGCAGTGAGTGGCCCGATGATCCCGAGATCGTCGACGAGGTGCCGATCCGTTCGTGCCAACGACGTGGCGTCGCCATCGACCTGGTGCTCGACCGCACCCGGGAGAACCGTTCGCAGTTCGTGATCACGGCGCTGCAAGGCGGGCGTGAGGGCATCTTCTGGCAGACCGCGAAGACGACCCGCAAGACCCGTCCAGGCATGCGCCTGCCGACCAAGCGCAGCGCCGCTGGCGTGCTCGAGATCCTGGTCGACACTCGCGAGCGTTACGCCTGGAAGTTCGAAGGCCAGCAGGCGCGCACCACCAAGCGAGCGCTCACCGTCGGCGACTACGGCGTCGAGCTCGACGGTGAGCTCGTCGGCGTCGTCGAACGCAAGAAGCTCGACGAGCTCGCCGGCAACGTCGTGGACGGGAGCTTGTTGTTGACACTCGGCGAGCTGTCGTCCACTCGTCGGGCGGCGATCGTCGTCGAGGACCGGTGGGCCGACGTGTTCCGACTGCGGTTCGTGTCGCCGGCGATGGTCGCCGAGATGCTGGCGGCCGCCCAGGTCCGCTATCCCAACGTGCCGATCGTGTTCTGCGAGACGCGGCCGCTCGCGCAGGAGTGGGCGTACCGGTTCCTCGGGGCGGCGGTCGCCTATGCCGAGGAGGACCAGCTCGACCTCTGAGCCATCGTTCAGGAACAGTTTGATAGCGTATGCGCTATCATGCGCTCATGAGTGCGCAGGCGCTGTTGACAGACGCTCGACGTGCAGCCGGCCTGACACAACGGGAGCTCGCCCGTCGCACTGGCGTGGCCCAGCCGACGATCGCTCGGATCGAGTCGGGGACATCCGACCCGCGCCTCGGCACACTCGAAGTGCTGCTCGAGGTGTGCGGGTACGTCGTCCAGTCGCACCCCCGTCCGGGACACGGTGTGGACCGCACACAGATCCCCGAGTTGTTGCAGCTGTCGCCCCGGCAGCGGCTGCAGCTCCTCACCGACGACATGAAGGGACTCGCG
>DASUCS010000335.1:0-8513 GCA_036275935.1 Acidimicrobiales bacterium | reverse complement strand
ACCTCGTTGCCAGAAGAATCCGAACACGACGAGGGCGACAACGATGACACCGAAGATGAGCATGAGACTGCTCGCTTTCCTGCAGCGGATGCAGGCACCGGAATGGTGCCGTCACCCTGCTGCTGAGGTCAGCTTACGCTGGTCGTCGAATACTAGCAATCAGATTCTATAAATGTTCTACTACTGTCATGTCGCGGGATGGGGGGTTCCTCACGAACCATGGACAGGTACTGCTGTGCATCGCTCGAGATCCCGAAGCCCGGCTTCGCGACATCGCCGCCGAGCTGGGAATCACCGAGCGAACCGCGTACGGCATCGTCACCGACCTCAGTGACGCCGGCTACGTCGTCAAGAGCAAGGACGGCCGCCGGAATCGCTACGAAGTGCAGAGCCATCTGCCGCTGCGCGATGCGGTCACCCGGGAGCGAACGGTCGGCGAAGTGTTGCGCGTGCTCGTCGAGCCGCCAGCCCGTCGAGCGAGGCAGCGTTCCACGAGTTGAGGGTCACTTCGGCCGGCTCAGAATCTGTTCGTAGACCGACTCGTAGTCACTGATCATGCGGCCTCGACTGAAGCGCCGTACCGCCGTGGCGCGAATGGCGACGCGATTGAACTCGCCCACGCGAGCGATCGCACGAGTCGCACCCTCTACATCGTCGACGAGTACTCCGGTGACACCTTCGTCGATGAGCTCGGGCATCGCCCCGCGGCGGAACGCGATGACGGGCGTCCCGCAGGCCATGGCTTCGACCACGCTGAGGCCGAAGGGTTCGTCGAAATCGATGAGGTGGAGCAGCGCGTGCGCTCGACCGAGGAGCTGCGACCTGTCGTTCGCGCCAACCGGGCCGATGTAGCGCACACGGTCGCCGTCGATGTGCGGCGCGACGTGCTGGTCGAAGTACTGCTGGTCGTGCACGATGCCGGCGATGACCAGCGGCATTCCAGTCCGATGGGCGACCTCGATGGCGTGCGCGGTGCCCTTGTCCGGGTGGATCCGGCCGTAGAACAGGAGGTACGGGTCGGACGGCGCGTGCAGCTCGAAGGCGTCGGTGTCGATGCCGTGGTGGACGGTGGCGACGTAGTCGAGGCGCGGATGCCGGTCTGCCGCACTGATGGCGACATACGAAGATCGGCCGTTGTACTTCTCGTACACGGGAAGGATGCGGGGCGAGGAGAATCCGTGGATTGTCGTCACGACGGGGGTGGCGACGAGGTCGCTGTAGGTGAGAGGCAGGAAGTCGAAGCTGTTGTGGATGATGTCGAACTCGCCGGCCCGCTCGAACACCGCGGCGATGTGCAGGCACTCCACGACTTTGGTGTCGATCTCAGGGTGGTCCGACCAGCCGTGCGGAACCACAGACGACAGGGTCGCTTCGGTGCGCGAGTCGCCGGTGGCGAAGAGCGTGACGTCGTGGCCCCGGTGTACGAGCCCTTCGGTGAGGAGCGACGCGAACAGTTCCCATGGTCCGTAGTGCAGTGGCGGCGTTCGCCAGGAGATGGGCGCGAGGACGGCGACGCGTAATCCCACGACAGGTTGCTCCTCTGGTCCGTCAGCAGGGTAGCGACACGCCGGTCCGGTAGCCTGACCGGACATCCCCCTTGGGAGAGTCGCTCCACTTGGCTGGACGGCCGTCAGGCCCTCGCTGTCGCCCCGTGCAGGTTCGTCGTCTCGACTGAGCCGAAACGAGGAGTTCGCGCGTGAGCCCTGCCATGACCGCTCATCGACCTGACAAGGCTCACCGCGGTGATCGACTGTCCTATCGACTCCTGAGCACGTATCCGCCGACGGCGTGCGGGTTGGCGACCTTTACTGCCGCGCTCAGCGACGCGCTCGTCGCGAACGGAGGAAGCGCCGGGGTGGTGCGCGTCGCCGACGGCACCGCGCAGCCGGGCCCAATGGTCGTCGGCGAGCTGAAGAACGACAGTCACGGATCGGTGATGGCCGCGATCGAGATGCTCAACGCCGGTGACGTCGCCATCGTGCAGCACGAGTACGGGTTGTACGGCGGAACCGACGGCGACGAGGTCGTGAAGATCCTGCGCGGGTTGACGGTGCCGGCGATCGCCGTGCTGCACACGGTGCTGCTGGAGCCGACGGTTCATCAGCGCCAGGTGTTGGAGGCGGTCGTGGCCGCCGCGGCCGCCGTGGTCGTGATGACCGAATCAGCTCGGGCGCGCCTGTGTGACGGCTACCGGATCGACGAGTCGAAGGTCGCGACGATCGCTCACGGCGCGGCCACGCCGCCGTTGGCAGACCGAGCCGGGTTCGGGGCGAGGCCAACGCTGTTGACGTGGGGGCTTCTCGGTGCGGGGAAGGGCATCGAATGGGTGATCGACGCGATGGCGATGTTGAAGGATCTTCGACCTCGTCCGCGCTATGTGGTTGCCGGGCGCACCCATCCCAAAGTTGCGGCGCGAGAAGGCGACCGGTACCGAGACATGCTCGTGCGCCGCGCCTGGGAGAAGGGCGTCCCGTCGTCGGTGACCTTCGACGACACCTACCGCGACCTGCCCTCGCTGACCAGGTTGATCCAGCAAGCCACGGTGGTCGTGTTGCCGTACGACTCACGCGACCAGGTGACCTCGGGCGTGCTGGTCGACGCGGTCGCCGCCCGCCGCCCCGTCGTCGCGACCGCCTTCCCGCACGCCACCGAGCTGCTGTCGAGCGGCGCCGGCATCGTGGTCCCGCACACCAATCCCGCGGCACTTGCCCACGCGTTGCGGCTGGTGTTGAGCGACCCGGACGTGGCCGACGAGATGTCCGAGGAGGCCGGTCGTCTCGCCCCCGGTCTCGGCTGGCCGTCGGTCGCCCGCCACTACGCGGCCCTCGCCCACACGGTCACCGCTCCTCTCGGCGTGACGGCGTGACGAGTGCACCGAGGCCGAGCTTCGCTCACGTCGCGTCGATGACCGACGAGCGGGGAACGTTCGAACATGCCGATCACGCCGAGCCTCGCCGGGAACATGGCTACTGCACCGACGACATGGCTCGACTCCTCGTGGTTGCGGCTCGCGAACCCGACCCGGACGCGGTCGTGCGTTCCCTGACGCGGACCGCGTTCCGCTTTGTGTCAGACGCGCAAGGCGTTGACGGCAAAGTCTGCAACCGCATGACCGCGCGTCGACGCTGGCGCGGTCGTCGCGGTGTCGACGACTGCTGGGGTCGCAGCCTCTGGGCGTTCGGCACGGCGGCGGCGCGCTCGAAGGAGGACTGGTTGCGGCAGTCGGCGCTCACGCTCTTCGATCACGGCACCGAACAACGGTCGCCGTGGCCGCGGTCCATGGCGTTCGCCGCGTTGGGAGCGGCCGAGGTTCTCACCCTCAAGCCGACGCATCAACGTGCCCGCGATCTTCTGCGGGATGCGGCGGAGATCGTCGGCCGCGCCCGTGTTGACACGGAGTGGCCGTGGCCCGAGCCGCAGCTCACGTACGCGAACGCCGTCCTTCCGGACGCCATGTTGGCGATCGGCGCAGCCCTCCACCGTGACGAGCTCGTCGAGGATGGATTGCGGCTGCTCGAGTGGCTCATGGTCCGTCAGACGTCTTTGGGTCATCTCTCGGTCGTACCGGTAGGCGGAGCCGGGCCGGGTGACGATGCGCCGCGCTTCGATCAGCAACCGATCGAGGCATCGACCCTCGCGGACGCGTGCGCTCGAGCCGCCGCGTTGACAGGCGATTCCATCTGGAGCGAATACCTGCAACAGACGATCGCCTGGTTCTTGGGCGACAACGACGCAGCCGCCCCCATGGTCGACACCGCGACCGGCGGTGGATACGACGGGCTCGAACCCGACGGACCCAACCTCAACGAGGGCTGCGAGTCGACGCTCGCATTGATCTCGACGCTCCAACACGCGCAGCGACTCCCGGCGGCGTGACTACGACCGTCACGAGCATCCCGATCTCGCGTACCCGGGTGGCGAGCCCGGACCCATCGCGAGTCGTCGCTCACCTGTTCGTCCCAGGCCACGAGATGGCCGGAGGGCACGAGAGTCGAGCGTCGAACGTCGTCCAACGCATCCTCGATCTCGATGAGGAGACCGTTGGGCGGTCGATCGAAGACGTGATGCGACGCTTCGGCGACCGCCACCGCGATCTCAGCGACATCTTCCGCCAACACGCAGCACGTATCGGCAACCGGCTGCAGGCGCAACAGGAGCTGTCCGACGAACGCATGCTGCTGTTGGGTGCGACCTTCACGCACGAGTACTCCGTCGAAGCCGCCGCGCTGTGCAATCCGTCGATGGTGTTGCACCCGGACCAGGCGTCGTCACCAGCCGGGAGTGTCCGCTTCGTGATGAGCGTGCGCAGCGTGGGCGAAGGTCACCGGTCCTCCATCGGCTTTCGAGAAGGGATGATCGACAATCACGGACACGTATCGGTTGACCCGCCTGCACCCTTTCCGGTCATCGGCACACCCCGTCCCACCGAGTTGCAACGAGCCCTGTTCCACGGGCATCTGCGCGATTTACGCCAAGACGGCGAGAGCGCGGCCTTCGTTCTCGATGCACTTGGTACGACCTTCACACATGGTCAACTCGAGAAGCGCCTCACCGCGCTCGGCAAGCAACGCGACACTCGCCGCAACGTCAACGCCACGATCGACCGGCTGCGCACCATCGCGGCGCGCAGCTACAAAGTCGACTTCCCGGGCGATGTCGAGCTCTCGCAGCGGATCCTCTGGCCGGCCGTCGCCGCCGAATCGAATGGCATGGAAGACGCCCGCTTCGTGCAGTTCACCGACGACGACGGAACCAGCGTCTACTACGCGACGTACACCGCCTATGACGGCACTGAGATCCGTCAACAACTCCTTGCGACACGCGACTTCGCCGCGTTCGAAGTGTCCTCACTCGCCGGGGCCGCCGCGGCGAACAAGGGGCTGGCGCTGTTTCCTCGGCGCATCAACGGCCGCTTCGCGGCCCTCTCCCGTTACGACCGCGAGAAGAACGCCATCGCGTTCTCCGACGACCCGCACATCTGGGACCACGCCACGACGATTCAGGTACCGACGCAGCCGTGGGAAGTCATCCAACTCGGCAACTGCGGACCACCGATCGAAACGCCAGATGGGTGGCTCGTCCTGACGCATGGCGTAGGACCGATGCGCACCTACAGCATCGGCGCCATCCTGCTCGATCTCGACGACCCCACTGTCGTCATCGGCCAACTGACCGAGCCGCTCATCACCCCGGCAGAAGACGAGCGCGACGGGTACGTGCCCAACGTCGTCTACTCGTGCGGCGGCCTGCTCTGCGCCGACACGATCGTCATCCCCTTTGGCGTTTCCGACACGTCAACGTCGATCGCCACTCTGCGGTGGAGCGACCTTCGGAACGCGCTCCTCACCAACTAGCCGATACGAGAGTTCCCTTCGAGAAGGTACGTTGCGCGCGTCAGCGCGCTGCTCGCTTGCGCAAGCCGATCCCACTCGACGGCACGGAGATCGAGCCGAGCGAGGAGATCGTCGATGTGACCTCGGGCGTGTGCGACCTGGGCCAGCACGTCGGTTACATCGCCCGAGCCGACCGGCGGGCTCGAACCTCCAAGGGTCATGGTCGCCCACCGGGCTCGGCCCGCGGCCTTAGCGCGGTACATCGCTTGGTCGGCCTGCGCGATGAGCTCGGATGCGCTCAACGGGGCACCGTTCGAGAAGGCGACGCCGATGCTCACGCTGCTGTGCAGCACACGCTCGCCGACGGTGAATGGCTCGCTGATCGTGTGGACGATGCGCGTGGCTAGACAGATTGCTTCGCTCTCGCTCTCCAAAGATGGGCAAAGCACACCGATCTCATCGCCACCGAGGCGGGCCAAGGTGTCCGAAGGACGCAGCGAGGCGCGGATTCGGCGACTGATCGCTGACAGGAGATGGTCGCCGCACTTGTGTCCGAACTCGTCGTTGACGTTCTTGAAGTGATCGAGGTCGAGGTAGAGCACGGCGCACAGACCGAACTCCGACGCTGCTCGGGCGACTGCGTCGTCGACCCGGACGGTGAATGCGTCCTGATTGAGGAGACCGGTGAGCGGGTCGTGCAGCGTTCGATGCAGCAGTCCGGCCTCGTTGGCCTTGTGCGCATCGATTTCGGTGAGCGCGACGATGCATCTGCCATCGCCGTCTGTCCGCTCGCCTCCGGCGGTTGCCTGGACCCACACGAACTCGCGGCCGTCGACGCCCAAGACCCGCCATTCCGCCATGGCGTCTGTTTCTCGGGAGGTCTGGACAAATCGTCGCGCCGTCAGCCAGTCGTCGCTGTGAACCCCTGCGAGCCAGCCAGCGTCGAGCGACGAGTCGAGCGTGAGGCCCGTGAGCTCGAGCCATCGCCGGTTGACCCCCACGACGCTGTCGCCGTCGAAGGTCAGCACCGCCAAGGGAACATCATCGAGTGTCGCCTCGAGCGCCGGTGCGACCAGCGCCGTTGGGTCGGCTCGGACCGCCACGCTCAGGTCCGCCTCGGCCGCTTGAACAGAACGGCCATCGTGCCGTCCGCGAGCGGAGTCAGCGTGATGGCCTCCCAGCCTCGGTCGCCTTCGTCGTTGAGGTGGCGCACCGCGTCCGAGGTCCCCGGTGTCTGACTCGCCGGCGGAAAGGCGGGGAGCGCGACGATCAAGTACTCCCATCGCCGATCCGCGCCGGGTTCCGAGGCGCGGTCGAGCACGTCGGGGTGGGGTGTCGCGTCGGGGGACATGGTGCTCCTGCCGGCTGCAATGGCTACGGCGCCACCAGGGTCTGGAGCAACGCTCCCGGACGCTGCCGACCGTTTCGACACCGTCCAACGCGGAACGGGTGCAGCTTCCGCGTTGCGTCGATCCTACATGGTCGTACGATGCGAGAGGCAGCTGCTGCTCGGGACCCCGGCCGTGTCTTCCGTGACTCCAAACGTCAGGAGACTCTTGGTGGGCAACCGATCGCAGGCCACAGGCGGGCGCCGAATCCGTGAAGAGTGGTGAGCGATGGCGGGTGATCGGCGCGAGCGAATCCTCGAACTTCTTGTCGGGGTAACCGCCCGAGGGTTCGAGACCAAGCGCCTGTGCACGGTCGGCGCGGATATCACCAAGTTGACTGGCGCCGGCATCATGCTCATGTCGGGCGACATCACGAGCGGATCGGTGTGCACGAGCAACGCGGTGAGCGCCCTGGTCGAACAGCTGCAGTTCGAGCTGGGCGAGGGGCCCTGTGTCGACGCCTATCGCGGCGATTGCCCGGTCCTGGAACCGGATCTCGCCGATCCCGTTGAGATTCGCTGGCCGGCATTCACCGAGCCAGCGGTCGCGGCCGGTGTTCGGTCCGTGTTCGGATTTCCGATGCGGGTCGGCGCCGCCCGCCTCGGCGCGCTCAACCTCTACCGCGATGCACCGGGTGCGTTGAGCGATGAGCAGCATTCCGATGCACTCGTGATGGCCGGCGTGGCGGCCGAGGTCGTGCTTCTTCTTCAGGCGGGCGCCGCGCCGGGGCAGCTGGCGGCCGAGCTCGAGGCCGGTGCCGATTTCCAGTACGTCGTGCACCAAGCGGCAGGGATGATCGCCGCGCAGCTCGATGTGTCAGTGGCCGAAGCACTCATCCGGCTGCGCGCTCGCGCGTTCGGCACCGGCCGCCCGCTCGCAGGTGTTGCAGAGGATGTGGTCAAACGAGTCGTGCGCTTCGACAAGGGCGACGACCAGTGACACCACCGGCAAGACTGGCAACCGAGCGCCGGGAGGGCACATGACCAGGGAAACGATGCTGGCGAAGGCGTTCGTGGAACTCGCCGACAGCCTCGTGACGGACTTCGACGTAGTCGATCTGCTCACGACACTCGCCGACCGTTGTGTCGACGTGCTCGATGTCGACGCCGCCGGGCTCATGCTCCTGGCGCCCGATGGCGAGCTGCAAGTCATGGCCTCCTCGAGTGAGGCGATGCGCGTCTTGGAACTGTTCGAGCTGCAATCCCAAGAAGGCCCGTGCCTCGACTGCTTCACGATCGGTCAACCGGTCGTGAACCAGGACCTGGCCAGCGCCGAAGCACGCTGGCCGAGATTCCGAGCCGAGGCTCTCCACGCAGGCTTCCATTCGGTCCACGCGCTGCCAATGCGCCTACGGGGCCAGACCATCGGCGCCCTGAATCTGTTCCACATCGATCGGGGCGCGATGCGCGAGAGCGATGTCGCGGCTGCGCAAGCACTTGCCGACGTTGCCACCATCGCCATCTTGGCGAACCGAGCCGCGCGCGAGTCGCAGGTCGTCAACGAACAACTGACGAACGCGCTCAACAGCCGTGTGGTCATCGAACAAGCCAAGGGAATGGTCGCGGAGCGCCTCGGTCTCGACATGGAAGGCGCCTTCACGATGCTGCGGAACCACGCGCGCAACCACAACCTCAAGCTCAGAGCACTCGCTGAAGACGTCATCGTCGGCTCGATCGCGCCAGGCGCACTGGACCGCGCGCAACCACGACGCCCGTGAATCGAGACGGCAGTAGCCGGTGCGACTCCGGCGGACTGCGGGGGCTGTTACGGTCGACAACAACGCGTTGCTCCA
>DASUCS010000334.1:0-3857 GCA_036275935.1 Acidimicrobiales bacterium | reverse complement strand
TACCACGTGGAGTTCGGCTACGGGATGAGCTACACGACACCCGCCGGACTCTCTGGTCCCGGCCCGAGCCCACTCGCGGCGCCCCACGAATCCGAGCCGGAAACGGTTTCGACCTAGTCGACGAACGAATGGGGCCAGAGCAACGGCGCTCTGGCCCCATCGCCATCCGCACGATCACCACGAACGACACAAGAGGAGACATGCAGTGGCACATCTCGTGACCGCGGTCATCAAACCGTTCAAGCTCGAGGAAGTGAAAGAAGCGCTTCGCGGTGCGGGCATCCTCGGTCTCACCGTCAGCGAGGTCCAGGGTTACGGCCGTCAGGGCGGCAAGACGGAGACGTTCCGAGGCTCGGAGTACACGATCGACTTCGTCCCCAAAGTCAAGCTCGAGATCGTCGTGGACACCGCCGACCTCGACAAGGTCTTCGACCTCATCGGGACCCACGCTCGCACCGGCAAGATCGGCGACGGGAAGGTGTGGGCGGTCGACCTCGACCGCATCATGCGCGTACGGACCGGTGAGATCGGCGACGACGCCGTGTGATCCGGATGAGGACGGAGCGCGACGCGCTGCTCGCCGACCACACGTTCACGGGAGCGGCGTGGTGCGAGGCGTACACGGCGCTCGTCGACAAGTGGCTCATCGAGTTGTTCGACAGTGCGACCCCGGCAGCGTCCGGGGTCGCACTCGTCGCAGTGGGCGGCTACGGGCGTTCAGAGCTGTGCCCATCGAGCGACATCGACGTCATGCTCATCCACGACAAGCGTGTCGATGTGCGCGCACTGGCCGACCGCATCTGGTATCCGATCTGGGATGAAGGCCTGAAGCTCGGGCACAGCGTGAGGACCGTGCGCGACGCCTTGCGTCTGAGCTCCGACGATCTCGACACCGCGACGACGCTCCTGAGTGCTCGCCATCTGGCCGGCGACACCGAGCTGACGAGCGAGCTCGCGCAACGCGCGTTGTCACAATGGACCACCAAGGCGAACCACTGGCTGGCGCAGCTCGCCATTCGCGTCGAGGCGCGTCACGACGATGCGGGTGAGGTCTCGTTTCGACTCGAGCCTGATCTCAAGGAAGGTCGGGGCGGAATGCGGGACGTGCACGCACTGCAGTGGGCGGAGATGGCACGCCGCGTGCTCCTTCCGAACGACGAAGGCGAGCTCGAGCCCGCGTACCAGACGCTGCTCGCGGCGCGAGTCGAGCTGCATCGGCACACGCGCCGCGCCAGCAACGTCCTCACGCTCCACGATCAGGATGCGGTGGCTCATGCGCTGGGCGACGAGTCGGCCGACATGCTGATGGGACGAATCGCGACGGCGGCGCGGACGATCGCGTGGACGAGCGACGACGCGTGGCGCCGCGTGCGATCGTCGCTGAGCGGTCCGTCAGGCCGTGGAAGCGGGCGTGGTCGACAGATCGTCCCCGGAGTGGTGCTCGTCGACGACGAAGTTCGGCTGGCAGAGACGGCGGACGCGACTGACATCGACACCGCACTTCGTGTCGCGATCGCGGCCGCGACCAATGGCGCTGCCATCGATCGACTCACGCTCGAGCGACTCGCAGCCCACGCACAGCCTCCGCCCGAACCGTGGAGCGGGACCACTCGCGACCTGTTCGTCGACCTGCTGCTCGCTGGTCGTCCTGCGATCGCGATCATCGAGGCGCTCGACCATCGCGGCATCTGGGCCCGGCTCCTACCGGAGTGGAGCCTCGTGCGGGCTCGCCCGCAGCGCAACCCCTACCACCGGTTCACGGTCGATCGTCATCTGCTGGAGGCAGTGGCGATCGCGGGTGAGCGACGCCACGTCGTGCACCGCGCCGACCTGCTCGTGCTCGCGGCATTGCTGCACGATCTCGGCAAGGGTACGAACGGCGATCACAGCGAGGCTGGCGTGGTCCTGGCCGAGCGCATCGGTCGACGCATCAACCTCGACGACCGAGATCGCGCCACCGTCGTGGCGCTCGTCGAGCATCACTTGCTGTTGCCGGACACTGCCACTCGTCGCGACATCGACGACCCGGTCACCATCGAGCGCGTGGCCGCGACTGTCGGAACGGCAGAGCGACTCCGCCTGTTGGCCGCTTTGGCGGAGGCCGACGGTCGCGCCACCGGACCGCTGGCCTGGAGCAGTTGGAAGGCCGAGCTCGTGCTCGCGCTCGTCTCGCACGTGTCGCGCCGGCTCGGCACCGAGACAGCGGCCGTCGCGACCGCTGAGGAGTTCCCCAGCGCGGAACAGCTCGCACGCCTCGAGGCGGGTGGGCAGCACATCGACATCGTCGGCAACGAGATCACGGTGATGACGGACGACCGGCCAGGTGTCTTCAGTCGCGTGGCTGGTGTGCTCGCGCTTCGTGGACTCGACGTCTTGCATGCCGTCGCCCACTCGACCGAGTCGGGTCGCGCGGTGAGCCGCTTCCGAGTTGTCGACCCATACCGCGACGAGACGCCCTGGGCACGCGTGCGGACCGACCTGGAGCTCGTGCTCGATGGCCGCCTCGCGCTGCACGCTCGGCTGGCCGAACGGGCCGACTCACTGCAACATCGTCAGCGATTGCGCATGACCGCGCCGCCGGCGTCCGTGGCGTTCGACAACAAGGCGTCGATCGATGCAACTGTGATCGACGTCGACGCCCCGGACGCCACCGGCATCCTGTATCGCATCACGCGCGCGCTCGCCGAGCTCGATCTCGACATCCGGTCGGCCAAGGTGCAGACGATGGGCAACCACGTCATCGATGCGTTCTACGTTCGCGACCGTCGCGGCGACAAGGTCACCGACCCGCGTACGCTCGGCGAGATCGAACGAGCGATCCTGCACGGGATCGCCGAAGGCGATTACTCCAATAGGTAGCCGCGGCTGCGCACGGTGCGGATCGCGAGACCGAGCGGCGCAATGCGGCGGCGCAGGCGGAGCATGTGCACGTCGAGGGCGTTGCGTCCGGGTGCACCGTGGGGCCAACCAGCCTTCGCCAACGCGTCGCGACTGACCACGGACCGGTAACGATCGATCAACGCAGACGTCAGTCGGGCCTCGACGGGAGGCAACGGCACCCACCCGCGACCGGCGCGCAACACGCCGTCGTCGTCGAGGTCGGGCAGTGACTCACTTCGTGACTGCATCTTTCGGTTGAGGTTGTCGACCCGCGCATGCAGGTCGACCTCGTCCGCCGGCACCCGCACCCAGTCCTCGAGCTCATCGGTCGTGCGCGGTGGCGGCGCACCGTTCTCGACCAGCAGCAGGCGGGGGATCCCTTCGTCCCGCAGCACCGCACGACGAGGCTCTTCCGCAGGCCATCGGACCAGGACGACGTCCATGCCCGAGGACCCTACGAGCGTGGTGTTTCTTGGTTGTTTCGCCAACGTGAACCGCCGCAATCGCAGATCACACGCGGATCAGACAAATGGTCTCCGTCGCGCGTATTCTCTCCCGGTCTTGCGGCCGCTGGGGTCCGCGAGGGGGGAGGACAAGCAATGGTCGGGAGGGACACGTACCTCGAGCATCTCTCGTCGGTACCGCTGTTCGCTGCGTGCTCACGCAAGGACCTTCAGCGGATCGCCCGCGCCTCGGACGAGGTGAAGATCCCTGCAGGCCGCACGTTGGTGACGCAAGGCGATGTCGGTCGCGAGTGCTTCGTGCTGGTGGACGGCAAGGTGAAGGTCGAGCGCAACGGCCGAAAGGTTGCGACGCTCGGGCCCGGCTCGTACTTCGGCCATCTGTCGCTCCTCGACAAGGGACCGCGGACCGCGACAGTCACTGCGGAGAGCGACGTCACGGTTCTCGTACTCGGCCCCCGCGAATTCTCCGCGGTGCTTGACGAGGTGCCCGCGCTCGCACACAAGCTGCTGGCC
>DASUCS010000333.1:0-11281 GCA_036275935.1 Acidimicrobiales bacterium | reverse complement strand
CGGATGAAGTCCTGCTGCCGGCTGATGCGTCCGAGATCACCGGTCGGGTCGCTGCGCCATCGCCCGTTCTCGTTGTACTCGTAGTCGCGCGACCGCGCGTACGCGAGCGCCTGCACCGGGTCGAGCGTGACGCAGCCCGGGTTGTCGACCTCGAGACCGGTCATCTTGTCGCGCACCGGCGTCGGGAAGTACATGGGCACTCCGTCGACTGCCTCCACCACCTTGCGGAAGGCGAAGAAGTTCATCTCGATGTAGTGGTTGATCGGGATTCCGAAGTCGTTGTTGATCGTGTCGATGAGCCGGCGCGGTCCACCTTGGATCGCGGAGTTGATGCGATCGTTGCCCCGGAGCCCGGCGATCGGTATGTACAGGTCGCGCGGCAACGACAGCAGCTGCGCATGATCGCTCGACGGGTCGATGCGCAAGATCATGATGGTGTCGGAACGGATGCCACCCGGTCGGCCGATCAGCACAGGATCGTTCGGATCGAGTCCTTCACCCGAGTCGATGCCGACGATGAGGATGTTCTCGGCGCCGCGCAACGTGGGGTCGTCGGCCGGAGTGAGCGAGTTCCCGAGCTGCACCCGTCCGATGCGACTCACCTTCGAATAGAAGTAGTTGAGGCTGAACGCGGTCGCGAGACAGACGAATATCAGGAAGATGTTGAGCGTGATCATCAGGCGCTGCGGCCACGTGCGCCTGGGCTTGCCTTTACTCAACCGGTAACCCCAGCTCGCGGGCGATCACGAGACGCTGGATCTCGCTCGTGCCCTCGCCGATCTCCAGGATCTTGGCGTCGCGGTAGAAGCGGCTCACCGGCGTCTCGTCGATGAAGCCGTAACCGCCGAAGATCTGAGTCGCTTCGCGCGTCGCCGTGACTGCGGCCTCGGTCGCGTACAGCTTGGCCATCGCCGCAGCTTGCTTGAACGGACGTCCAGTGTCTCGTCGCCACGCCGCGTCGTACGTCAGCAATCGTGCGTTCGTGGCGAGCACCGCGAGGTCTGCGCACTTGAAGGCGACCGCTTGGTTTGCGCCGATCGGCTTGCCGAACGCGTTGCGGTCCTTGGCGTACTGCGTCGAGAGCTCGAGGCACGCCTCGATCGCGCCGACGGCCAGCGCTGCGATCGCGACACGGCCGTCGTCCAAAATCGACAGGAACTGCGCGAATCCCCGCCCGCGCTCCCCCAACAGGTTGCCCGCGGGCACCCGGCACTCGCTGAAGGTGAGGCCGTGCGTGTCGGACGCGTGCCAGCCCATCTTCCGGTACGGAGGCGCAACAGTGAGACCTGGCGTCCCGGCCGGTACGACGATCGCACTGATCTCACCGGGACCGGTGCGAGCCGTCACCGTGATGAGCGACGTGATGGGCGTTCCGGAGTTCGTGATGAACGCCTTCTCACCGTCGATGACCCACTCACCGGCGGACTCGTCGAGTGTGGCCTTGGTGCGCGTGCCGCCGGCGTCGCTACCCGCGCCCGGCTCGGTCAGCCCGAACGCACCCAGGGCGCGGCCCGCGCACAGGTCCGGCAACCAGCGCTGCTTCTGCTCTTCGCTGCCGAACGAGTAGATCGGATTCGCACCGAGACCGACGCCCGCCTCGAGCGTGATCGCCATCGAGTGATCGACGCGTGCGAGCTCTTCGATCGCGACGCACAACGTCGTCAGGTCTGCACCGGACCCGCCGTACTCCGCCGGGAACGGCAGTCCGAACAGGCCGAGCTCGCCCATCCCACGCACGACCTCGACCGGGAAGACGTGATCGCGGTCCCACTCCTCCGCGTGCGGCGCGATCTCCGCCTCCGCGAACTCGCGAACGACGTGGCGCAGCGCCTCTTGTTCGTCGCTCAATTCGAATCCGGCCGCCACGGCCGCCGATCGTAGGGTGTGGTCGTGGCCGTTCCCGCTCTGGCCGTGCTCGGGGGACGCCTCCTCACCGACGTCGTCGACGTCACGTCCGATCTCGCCGCGCTGGACGGTCGCGGCATGTGGGCCGTGGTGCTCCCGTTCGACGGACCGGCGCTGTGTGCCCGATTCGCGCAGGTTCGTTCCGCGGTGCCGTGGCCCGGACGGCCGTGGCGGGGCCCGGCTCCTGATGCGTGGATGACGAGCCTCGACCGGCCTGCGTTCTGCGACGGCGTACGCGCGATCCGCGGCGCGATCGCCGCGGGCGGCGTGTACCAGGTGAACCTCACGCGCCGGCTCTCGGCACCGTTGCCCCCCGACGCGGATGTCGCGGCACTCGGCGCCGCGCTCGCCGAGGGAAACCCGGCGCCGTACTCCGCGGTGGTGCGGCTTCCGGATCAAGGCGTGCACGTGGCGTCGGCCTCACCCGAGTTGTTCGTGCGCCGAGACGGCGACGTGGTGACGAGCTCGCCGATCAAGGGCACCGCCGCAACCCCGGATGGATTCCTCCCGAAGGACCGTGCCGAGAACGTGATGATCGTCGACCTCGTCCGCAACGACTTCGGGCGCGTCTGCGAGTACGGATCGGTGACAGTTCCGGCGTTGTGGTCCGTCGAGGAGCATCCCGGTCTGTGTCATCTCGTGTCGACAGTGCAGGGACGACTGCGATCGGGCGCGGGTTGGCCCGAGATCGTCGGGGCGACGTTCCCACCCGGTTCGGTCACCGGCGCGCCGAAGATCGCCGCGTGCGAGTTGCTGCACTCTCTCGAACCAGTCGAGCGCGATGTGTACTGCGGTGCTGTTGGTTGGGTCGACGCCGACCGACGCATCGGCGCGCTGAACGTCGCCATCCGCACGTTCTGGTTCGATGAGGGGATGCTGCACTTCGGAACCGGCGGCGCGGTCACGTGGGACTCGACGCCGGACGGTGAATGGGACGAGACGGAGCTGAAGGCGCGGCGGTTGCTCCGCGTCGCCAGCGGGCAGCCGGTAGGAGCGGCGTCATGAAGGTGTGGATCAACGGCGCGCTCGTCAACGAGGACGATGCGGTGCTGTCCGCGTCGGACCACGGCGTCACCGTGGGCGACGGGCTGTTCGAGTCGATGAAGGTCGTTGACGGGGTCGCGTTCGCAGTGCGACGACATCTCGCGCGGCTCCGGCGAACGGCGTCCGGTCTGGGCCTGTCGGTGCCGGACGACGCCGACCTGCGCGACGCGATCGAGTCGACGATCGCGGCCAACGGCCCCACCGTCGGTCGCGTGCGCCTGACCGTCACGGGAGGTTCCGGACCAGCGGGCACCTCGCGCGGTGCAGGTCCGGTCACCGTCCTCGTGCAGTGCGCCGCACAAACACCGTGGCCTCCGACGGCACGCGTTCTTGTCGTGCCGTGGCCTCGCAACGAGCGTGGCGCGCTCGCAGGTCTCAAGACGACGTCCTATGCCGAGAACGTCATCGCGCTGGCGCGCGCTCAGGAAGAGGGCGCGGACGAGGCACTGTTCGGCAACACCGCGGGCAACCTGTGCGAAGGCACAGGCACGAACGTGTTCGTGGTCGTCGACGACCGGCTCGTCACACCGCCGTTGTCCGCGGGCTGTCTCGCGGGCGTGACCCGTCAGCTCCTGCTCGAGGTCGATCCGACGATCGAGGAGGTCGACGTGCCGTTGACGCAACTGCCGGCAGTCGAGGAGGCCTTCCTCACGTCGAGCACTCGAGACGTGATGGCGATCTCGGCGATCGACGGTCGACCGTTGAACCACGTGAACGGCCCGCACACGCAACAGGCGTCGTCGGCGTTGCTCGACCTGCAGGCCCGAACGTTCGATCCCTGAACCTTCAGTCGGCGGGCCGGAGGTGGACGACATCGCCCGCCGTGATCTCTCGGCCGTCGACGAGCAGATGACCGTCAGGCGTGACGTCCTGCGCCATTCCTTCGATCTGTTCTGACCCGAGGTCGACGCGAACTCTGCGACCGAGGGTCGCGGACGAGGCGCGCCACGCGTCGAGCAGCGCGGCAGATCCGAGCTCGTCGTAGCGGTGATCGAAGTGCAGCAACAGGTCGACCAGCAGCAACTCGCGGTCGACGTCGTGTCCCGCGACGTGGTTCACCGCAATTGCGATCTCCTCGAGGTCGTCAGGGAGGTTCGCAGGCCAGTTCACGTTGATGCCGATGCCGATGATGACCGCGGCCTCGCCGGTGGACGGCCAATGTGCCTCCGCCAGGATGCCGGCCAGCTTCCGGTCCGGCGAGGATCCATCCCCAGGCCACACGAGGTCGTTCGGCCACTTCAGGCGAGGCCGGAACTGAGCCGTCGACTCGACCGCGTCGGCGGCCGCCAGTCCCATCGCCATCGTGCTCAGGCCTGCGAGCTGCGGGGTCGGCCGGACCAGGACCGAGAGGAGCAATGACGCGTTCGGCGGCGCCGTCCAGGTCCGTCCTGACCGCCCGCGACCGGCGGTCTGATGGTTCGCGACGAGAACCACGCCCTCGGGCGCGCCGGCGCGAGCCTTCGCGAGGAGATCGGCGTTCGTGGATCCCGTCTCCTCGACCCACTGCACGTCGCTGAACCGGCTGCTCGCCAGCGCGGTTTTCGCGGCGTCGCCCAGCACGGCAGTAAACATACGACCGTGTTTCGCAAGGTCTTGATCGCCAATCGAGGCGAGATCGCCGTTCGGGTCATTCGCGCGTGCCGCGAGCTCGGGATTTCGTCGGTCGCCGTCTACTCAGAGCTCGACCGCGACGCGCTGCACGTGCGTCTCGCCGACGAGGCCTATGCCCTCGGCGGGCAGACGGCGGCGGAGAGCTATCTCAACACCGAGAAGATCCTCGAGATCATCGAGCGGTCCGAGGCCGAGGCGGTCCACCCGGGCTACGGCTTCTTCTCGGAGAACACGGACTTCGCTCGGGCGATCGGCGACCAGGGCGTGACGTTCATCGGGCCGCCCCCCGAAGCGATCGAGGTGATGGGCGACAAGGTGTCGTCGCGGATCGCGGCCGAGAAGGCGGGGGTCGCAGGGGTGCCCGGCACCACGGAGTTCCTCTCCTCGGCCGACGAGGTCGTGGCGTTCGGCGACTCCCACGGATGGCCGGTGGCGATCAAGGCGGCGTACGGCGGCGGCGGGCGCGGTATGCGGGTCGTACAGTCCGCCGCCGACGCAGCGTCCGCGCTGGAGTCGGCGCAGTCGGAGGCCTTGAAGGGCTTCGGCCGCAGCGAGTGCTACATGGAGCGGTATCTGACGTGGCCGCGCCATGTCGAGATGCAGGTGTTCGCCGACACGCACGGCAACTGCGTGTGGCTGGGCGAGCGCGATTGCTCCGCGCAGCGGCGTCACCAGAAACTGATCGAGGAGAGCCCCGCTCCCGCGTTCCCCGAGGACGTGCGCGCTGCGATGGGCGAAGCGGCCGTGAAGGTGTCGAGGGCCTGCGGCTACCTCAACGCCGGCACCGTCGAGTTCCTGTTCCAGGACGGCGAGTTCTACTTCCTCGAGATGAACACGCGGCTACAGGTCGAGCATCCGGTGACCGAGCTCGTGACCGGGATGGACCTCGTCGCCGAGCAACTGCGCGTCGCCGCGGGTGAGCCGCTTTCGTTCACGCAGGAATCGGTGCGCGAAGGATCGCGTGGTCACGCCATCGAGGTTCGCGTCAACGCCGAGAACCCCGCCGGAGGACGCTTCCTGCCCTCACCGGGGCCGATCCACAAGCTCCACGTGCCGCAGGGTTTCGGCGTGCGGTGGGACGGCGGGTACGAAGCGGGTGACGAGGTCAGCCAGTACTACGACAATCTCGTCGGCAAGCTCGTCGTGTGGGGTCGCGATCGCGATGTCGCCATCGCGCGAATGCTCCGTGCACTCGACGAGATGGAGATCGAGGGCGTGGCGACGACGATCCCCGCCGACATCGCCATCCTGTCCCACCCCGATTTCGTCGAGGCGAAGCACTCCACCAAGTGGGTGGAGGACGCGCTCGACCTTTCCGACGTGACGGCCGATGCCGCCGCCGCAGCACCGTCATCTGATGGTGAGACCGAGCCGAAGGTCCGCCGCGACGTCGATGTCGAGGTGAACGGACGGCGCTACTCGGTCGCGGTATGGGTACCGGACGTACCCGTTGCCACCGTGGCGGCCGGCGGCGGCGCGCCCGCCGCGGCGCGTCCACGTCGTTCTGCGGGAGCGTCGTCGGCGGCCGTTGCCGGGAGCGGCAAGGTCGCGGTGCCGATGCAGGGCACGATCGTGAAGGTGCTCGTGTCGGTGGGCGACACGGTCGAGGCGGGGCAACCGGTGTGCGTCCTCGAGGCGATGAAGATGGAGAACAACATCGCCGCTGACAAGGCGGGCACTGTGTCCGAGGTGAAGGTGTCGCCCGGTCAGTCCGTCGGCACCGGCGACATCGTCATCGTCATCGACTGACGTTTCTCCGGTTACTCCGCGGCGTCGGCGAGCGCTTCCGCGAGCGCGGGATGCACGAGAAGTGACTCGACGATGTCGGTCACACGCAGTCCGGCGGTGACGGCGAGCGCGATCACGCTGATGAGCTCCGCTGCGTGACGGCCGACGATCGATCCGCCGAGCACGACACCGGTGGCGGGATCGCTCACGATCTTCACGAAACCACGGGGATCGTTGTTGATCAGCGCCTTGGCTGAGGCGGAGAACGGAACCTTCGTCGTGCGGACCTTGCGCCCCGCGGCGAACGCGTCAGCTTCGGCGAGTCCGACGTCGGCGATCTCGGGCTCGGTGAAGATCGCGGAAGCGGCCTTGTCGTAGTCGAGGTGGCGGTGCTCGCGCGTGTGCAGCCCCATCACGTGTTCGGCGATCTTGCGTCCTTGCATCGCCGCAACGGACGACAGTGGCAACTTCCCCGACACGTCACCCGCGGCGTACACGTGCGGCACGTTCGATTGGCAGTGATGGTTGATCGGGATGTAGCCGCTGTCGTCGACGATGACGCCCGCCGCGTCGAGCCCGAGCGATTCGGAGTTGGGGATCGAACCGATCGCCAGCAGTGCGTGCGAGCCCGCGGCGCGTCGGCCGTCGTCACATTCCACGACGATGCCGCCGTCGTCCGCCTTCGTTATCGCGGTCGCGCGTGCACCCTTCAACAGCCGCACGCCGCGTCCGAGGAACTCCTCCTCCAGCGCGGCCGCCACCTCGGGATCCTTGGATGGGAGCACCTGCTGGCGAGACACGATCAAGGTCACGTCGGAACCGAACGACGAGAACATGTGCACGAATTCGACGCCCGTGACGCCCGAACCGATGACGACCAGGTGCGACGGGAGCTCGGGCGGCGGGTACGCGTCCCTGGTCGTCAGTACGCGCTGACCGTCCACGGTGGCCCAGTCGGGAACGCGCGGGCGTGATCCCGTGGAGATGAGGACTGCGTCGGCGTCGAGATGCTCGACGCCCTCGGTGGTTTCGACCACGACTTCGTTCGGATCGACGAGGCGGCCCGTCCCCTGCAGCATGCGCACGCCCTGACTGGCGAGAAGCTCGACGATGCCGCGCTGCAAGCGGTCGGTGATCTCGCCGATGCGGTGCTTGACCAGGTCGAGGTCGATCGCCGACGACGACTCCGTGAGTCCCATTCCGGCGATGCGCCGGTTGAAGCTCATCGCGCCGCCGGTCGCGATCATCGCCTTGGACGGGATGCAGTCCCACAGATGCGCAGCGCCGCCGACGACGTCACGTTCGACGATCGTCACCTCGGCGCCCAGCCTGGCCGCGTGTGTGGCGGCTGTGTTGCCCGCCGGCCCGCCACCGATGATCACGAAGCGCATGGCCATATGCGCTCCAGGCTAGGCGGCGGTGCCGCTCCAGCCGTCGCCGGTGTCGGTGTACGCGACCCACGTCGGAGCCGTCTCCGCTGCTCGCAGCGTTGCCGCGTGGGCACCGCTGCCCGGCACCGCGTACGTCGAGCCCGGGTACTCCTTGGCGCACACTCTGCTGCCGCGGTCCTGCGGCCCGGTCGCCTGGGTCACGAACCAGTCGTGACCCTTCGCGCAGGCGTAGGGGTGCTTGTCCTTGCACGGCGCAGTGTGGAAGCGACCGTCGTCGACCGCGCAGCCGGTCGAGGCCGTCGGCTCGTTCGGAGCCCAACTCCACACCATGGCGTCGAGTCTGGGATCGTTCGGATCCACCTGATCGAGTCCGAACAGGTTGACGCCGCATGTGACCATCTCGCGGATCTCGTCGACCGTGAGGCGATGTCCGGGGTCGCCGCCCGACGTTGCGGCAGACACGAAGGTGGAGTCTTCGTAGAAGCGCACGAGCTTCGTACCGTACGCATCAGCGTGCACGGATGGCGACGTGCAGTTGGCGAAGTCGGGGTTGCCCTCCTCGGCGCGCACCGAGTCGTCGAACACGGTTGTGTTCCACGCGCCACCGGTCGCCGATGCATCGCAGCCACTCATGATCACCACCTGCTTGCCGGCATCGAGCACGTCCTGTCGTGATGCCGTCAACGGAAGTGCCGGACACGACTCGCCCGCGCCGGGTTTGAACACGTGGTCGCCGATCGTGGCGTCGATCGCCTGCGCCGCCGCGGCGTAACCGGCGCCGGTGGAGTCTTGGATGTTGTCCTCGAGGTAGAGGAGCAGCACGTCACCCGGATGCGCCTCCACCCACTTCGCGATCGGCTGAAGCTCCGCTTCGAGATCGCGTTCGGTCGTGCAACCGACGTTGAGCTCGGATGGCGGACGTGCGTGACAGACGACGACCCGGTTCAGCATCCAGTGCACGTCGATCTCGATGCCGCGGATCCCGATGTCGAGCTGATCGACGAGGGAGATGTGCTGGTTGCTGTCGGTGTTCGACAGCGACGGTGGCGAGTTGGCGATCGTGTTGAAGGAATTGTGGGTGCCGACCCACATCGCGTCGGTCCAGGGCAGTGCGTCGCCCAGGTGGTGCTGCAGTTCGAGGACGTTCGTCAGCCACGCGTTCTGCGGTGCCGGTGTGGTGGTCATCGCATCGACGCCCGTCTGCGCCTTGTCGGCGAGCACACACGCGAGGCCGGATGGATCCGGACTCGATCCCGGCGGACACGGCGGATCGCCGGGGTCGGCGTGCGCCGTCGCGAACGCGGGGACACCGAGCAACACGACGAGCAACCCCACCACCAATCGCCTCACGACAGGCATGTTTCGGCAGGTCCGGATGGGAGTCCTGCCAAGGGTGCCGCCTACGCTGGTGGACGTGAGCAACCTCGACGACTGGCGTGAGCTCGCCACGAAGGAGTTGAAGGGCACCGACCCGGATTCGCTGGTGTGGGAGACCCCGGAGGGCATTCCGGTCAAGCCGCTGTACACCGGCGCGGACGTCGACGACATCGACTTCGTCGACTCGTTGCCCGGTCTCGCGCCGTTCGTGCGAGGCGTGCGGGCGACGATGTACGCCAACCGGCCGTGGACGATCCGTCAGTACGCCGGCTTCTCCACCGCCGAGGAGTCGAACGCCTTCTACCGGCGCAATCTCGCCGCCGGGCAGATGGGCCTGTCGGTGGCCTTCGATCTCGCGACGCACCGCGGGTACGACAGCGACCACGAACGGGTCGTCGGTGACGTCGGCAAGGCCGGCGTGGCGATCGACTCCGTCGAGGACATGAAGATCCTCTTCGACGAGATCCCGCTCGAGAAGATGTCCGTGTCGATGACGATGAACGGCGCGGTGCTTCCCGTCCTCGCGTGCTTCATCGTGGCGGGCGAGGAACAGGGCGTCGAGCAGGCGAAGCTGAGCGGCACCATCCAGAACGACATCCTCAAAGAGTTCATGGTGCGGAACACGTACATCTATCCGCCCGAACCGTCGATGCGGATCGTCGCCGACATCATCGAGCACACCGCGCAGCACATGCCGCGGTTCAACTCGATCTCGATCTCCGGCTACCACATGCAAGAGGCGGGCGCGACTGCGGATCAAGAGCTCGCGTTCACCATCGCGGACGGGCTCGAGTACGTGCGCTTCGCACTCGCACGCGGGCTCGACATCGACGCCTTCGCCGGTCGCTTGAGCTTCTTCTTCGGCATCGGCATGAACTTCTTCATGGAGGTCGCCAAGCTGCGCGCCGCGCGTCTGCTGTGGCATCGGGTGATCTCGCAGTTCTCACCGAAGAACCCGGCGTCGTTGATGCTGCGGACGCACTGCCAGACATCAGGCGTGTCGCTCACCGAGCAGGACCCGTACAACAACGTGGTCCGCACCGCCTACGAGGCGATGGCCGCGGTGTTGGGCGGGACGCAGTCGTTGCACACGAATTCGTTCGACGAGGCGTTGGGCCTGCCCACCGATTTCTCGGCGCGCATCGCCCGCAACACGCAGTTGATCCTCGCGGAGGAGACGGGCGTGCCGCATGTCGTCGATCCGCTTGCGGGTTCGTACTTCGTGGAGGCGTTGACGTCGTCGTTGGCCGAGCGGGCATGGGCGTTGGTGGAGGAAGTCGAATCGCTCGGCGGCATGACGAAGGCGGTGGCGTCGGGCATGCCGAAGCTGCGCATCGAGGAGTCGGCGGCGCGTCGCCAGGCGCGTGTCGATCGCGGCGAAGACGTGATCGTCGGTGTCAACAAGTACCGGCCCGAACATCCCGAGCACGTCGATGTGTTGGACATCGACAACACGAAGGTGCGCGAGCAGCAGATCGCGAGACTGTCGCAGGTTCGGGCGAGTCGTGATGCCGATGCGTGGCAGCGAGCGATCAGCGCGCTCGAGGAGGGTGCCCGCGGTTCCGGGAATCTCTTGGCGCTGTGCGTTGACGCCGCTCGGGCCCGTGCAACCGTGGGTGAGATGAGCGACGCCATGGAGCGGGTGTTCGGGCGCCACAAGGCCGAAACCCGGGCGATCTCGGGTGTGTACAGCCAGGCCTACAGCGATGACCCGAACTTCGTCGCGATCCGCACCGCAGTCGCGGACTTCGCCCGAGACGAGGGTCGCCAGCCGCGGATGCTCGTGGCGAAGATGGGCCAGGACGGACACGACCGCGGCGCCAAGGTCGTCGGCACCGCGTTCGCCGACCTCGGGTTCGACGTCGACTTCGGCCCGTTGTTCGAGACACCGGCCGAGGTCGCCAAGGCGGCCATCGAGAACGACGTGCACGTGATCGGCGTGTCGTCACAGGCCGCGGGCCACAAGACGTTGGTGCCGCAGTTGATCGACGAGCTGAAGGCTCAGGGCGCCGGCGACATCGTCGTGATCGTCGGCGGCGTGATCCCACCGAAGGACTACGACTTCCTGCGCGAGCACGGCGTCGCCGAGATCTTCGGCCCCGGCACCAACATCCCCGCCGCCGCCAAACGTGTCCTCGACCTGTTGAAGTAGGCGTTTGTGCGGTAATAACGCGTCGCCACGGCGCGTTATTACCGGCGGAACGGTCACGCAGCCAGCGCAAGCG
>DASUCS010000332.1:0-8053 GCA_036275935.1 Acidimicrobiales bacterium | reverse complement strand
GGCAACGATCGATCCGGACGGCACCCCGCACGTCACCGGCATCGGTGCGATCTGGCGGGACGGTGCGTTCTGGTTCGAGACCGGTGGTTCGTCGAGGAAGGGTCGCAACCTTGCACGCGATCCGCGTTGCACGTTGAGCGTCGCCACGCACGAGTTCGATCTCGTCGTCGAGGGTGAGGCGGCGCGTGTCACCGACGGCAACCTCGTGCGGGAGTTGGCTGAGACGTGGTCCCGAGAGGGTTGGCCGGCGCGCGTCGACGAGTCCGGCATCGCGCTGACGGCCGAGTTCAGCGCGCCATCCGCTGGCCCGCCGCCTTGGTTCGTGTATCGACTCACACCACGTGCCGCGACGGCCCTGCGCACCGTCGAGCCAGGTGGCGCGACGCGCTGGCGCTTCTCGTGACGGATGACCAGCGCGGCGATGCGCCCCGACCGACCGCTTCTGCCATGCCAACGGCTTGGCGTCGTCGTCAGAGCGAGAACGAGCGGCCGCCGTTGACCGGGATCGTCTGCCCGGTGATCCACGCCGCCCTGGGGCTGGCGAGCGTCGCCACCATCCACGCGGCGTCGTCGGGCTCTCCGGGCCGGCGCACGAGGTAGCTCGACATCAGTGCGCGTTGCTGTTCGACCTTGGTCGGGTCGTCCCACAGCGCGGCGGACACCGGCGTGCGCATCGTGCCCAACGCGATGGTGTTGACGGTGATGCCATGGCGGGCGACTTCCGTGGCGATCGCACGGCAGAACCCGGCGGCGCCGGCCTTGGCGGCGGAATAGGCGGCCATCTGGGCGTCACCCGTGCGCGCCGCGTCGGACACCATCGTGATGATCCGTCCCCACTTCGCGTCGATCATCGCGGGCACTGCGGCGTGCACGCAGTTCATGACGCCGCGCAGATTCACGTCGAGATACTTCGCCCAGTCGGCTGGGCTCGTGTCGACGAACTGCGAGAGGGCGCCGAACCCTTCCATCCCCGCGTTGCCGGCGTTGTTGACGAGGATGTCGACGGCTCCGACCGCGTCGAACGCGTCACGCACGCTCGAGTACTCCGTTACGTCGAAGGTCGATGCACTCGCGCGACCGCCGGCCGCGACGATCGCGCTCGCCACGGCGTCGGCGCGCTCCGCGAAGAAGTCGTTGACGACGACCTCGACCCCCGCCGATGCGAGTGTGTGGGCGATTCCTGCACCGACTCCTTGGCCGGCGCCGGTGACGAGCGCTCGCCGGCCGTCGAGGCCGAAGTCGAGCGTCATGCCATCACGCTGATCGCGTCCTCGACCGTCATGGGGACGAGGTCGAGGGCGAGCACGCGCTTGTGGTGCACGTGGACGCCGAGCTCCCACGTGTAACCCATCCCGCCATGCACCTGGATGCACGCGCGTGTGGCCTTCTCGGAGGCCTGCGACGCGACGATCCGCGCTGCGGCGACGCCGCGCTCGACTCGTTCGTCGCTCTCGTCCTCCATCACCGCGGCGGCGTCGACCGCGGCGCGCGCCACCTCGAGTCCCACGGCCGCGTCGGCCAGCAGATGCTTCAAGGCCTGGAACGACCCGATGGGTCGACCGAATTGCTGTCGCTGCTGTGCGTACGCAGTAGCGATCTCGACGACAGCGGACCCGAGGCCCACCTGCATGGCCGCGGCGAGAAGGGCCGCATGCCGCCGCACGGCGCGCGCTGCGTTCGTGTCGCCCACCTGCTCGCCGCCGAGCGGGCCGTCGACGAGGTGCACCGGCGTGCCCGGATCCATCGGTCGTTCCAACGGCCGTGCTCCCGCGAGCGGGAGCGCCACACGACGGATGCCGTCGTCGCCCACCACCAGCAGCGAGTCGAGGCGGTCGAGATGTTCGACGAACGCAGGCGTGTCGGCGGGCACGAGTCCGGTCGCGCCGCTCGCGAGCCCCGCCGCAGTCGCCGCGGCAGTGGCCACGAACGGGCCCTCCACGCATGCGTGTCCCAGCGCCTGGAAGGCAAGGACGGCATCCGTCCAGCCGAGCCCGACGCCGCCCGCCGCTTCGGCGACCGGCAGCGACAGCACACCCATGTCGACGAGCGCGTCCCACGACGCGTTGCCGTCGAGGGCGCGGCGCAGCTCCTCGACGAGCGCGAGTTGATCGGCGGTCGGCTCGAGGTCCACCGGCGTCCCTTCAGCGTTCCTTCGGCAGTCCGAGCAAGCGCTCGCCCACGATGTTGCGTTGGATCTGCTCGGTACCGGCGGCAATCGACAGTGAGAGTGCGTACAGACGTTCCTCCACGTGATCGAGCCCGGAGCGTGAAAGACCAGCCGGGTCGTCGAGCGCGAGCGACGCACGACCCAACACACGCGACGCGAGCTCGCCGAGACGGGTGCGGGTGTCGTGGTAGGCGAGCTTGAAGATCGAGCCGCCGACGCCGACGGTGCCACCCCGTTGCGCCTTCGACACGTTTCGCTTCGTGAGCGCCCACTGCGCGTCGAGTTGCGCACGAATGATGGCGAGCTCGCGCCGCACCGATCCGTCGGACCATGCTCCGTTCGTCTCGGCAATCGCTTGGAGATCGTCGACCAGCCGCATGGATGCCAGTAGCTCCGAGACGAACGCGGTGCCACGCTCGAACGAGAACGTGACCATGGCGACGCGCCATCCGTCGTTCTCGTCGCCGACGCGGTTGGAGACCGGTATGCGCACCTCGTCGAGGAACATCTCGTTGAAGTCGGCCACCCCGAGCAGCGTCTCCAACGGCTGGAGCTCGATGCCGGGCGAGTCCATGTCCATCACGACCCACGTGATGCCCTTGTGCTTGGGCGCGTCGGGGTCGGTGCGGATGAGGAGCTCGCAGTGGTCCGCAACCTGCGCGTGCGACGTCCAGATCTTGTGACCGGTGACGACGTAGTGATCACCGTCCCGCACGGCCCGGGTGCGCAGGCTGGCGAGATCGGACCCCGCGTCGGGTTCGCTGAAACCCTGACACCACACGGCGTCGCCCTTCAGGATCGACGGCAGGTACCGGGCTCGCTGCTCGTCGGAGGCCTCTGCGGCGATCGTCGGGCCGGCGTGAAGGTTGCCGACGAAGCCGCACCCGACGTAGGGCGCACCGGCGCGCTCGGTCTCTTCGAGGAAGATCAGCTCCTCGTTGGGGCTCGCGCCGCGGCCGCCGTGCTCCGTCGGCCACGAGATGCCGGCGTAACCAGCGTCGAACAGCTTGCGTTGCCACGCCATGTCGTGGGCGCGCCGCGCCGGCCAGTCGTCGATCGGTGGCTTGGGGGGCTGCGTCGGCAGCACATCGGCCAGCCAGCCGCGCAGCTCGTCGCGGAAGGCGGCTTCTTCCGGTGTGTCGGCGAGGTTCACCGGATGCGGGGCTTCTCCCGGCGACCGTGGAAGCTGTCCTGGCCGGCGGCGATGTTCTCGTACTGGGTGCCGAGGGAGACGATCATCGAGATCTGCGCGAGGGCATCGCGGCGGAAGTGCTCGTGGGCCATCCACGCGGCGCGCAACGTTCCTTGGACGGCGAGCGGGGGAGCGGACGCGATGGCCTCGGCCACCCACATCGCGCGGTCCATCAGCTCTTCGGCGGGCACGACCTCGGACACGAGACCGATCTGATGGGCACGTTCGGCGGACATGCGCTCGGTGCCACCCATCAGCGCGATGCGCAGCATCTCCCCGAACGGAACCTTCTGCAGCAGGTGGACCGTCTCGAAGCCGGCGACCATGCCGTAGCTGACGTGCGGATCGAAGAAGGTCGCGTGCTCCGCGGCGACGATGACGTCGGACTCGCCGAGCATGTAGAAGGCGCCGCCGCACGCCATCCCGTTCACGGCGGCGATCACCGGCTTCCACATGTCGTTCTGCTTCGGATTGATGAACAGGCCCGGATCGTTGAACATGAACGGCGTCGACACGCGGCCCGCGTTCTCCGGTCCGCGCTTCTCGCCGGTCGGATCCTCGAGGTACGTCTTGATCGACTCCTCGCGATCGATGCCCGTGCAGAAGGCCTTGTCGCCGGCCCCCGTCCAGATGACGGCGCGCACGTCGTCGTTCGTGCGCAGCGAACGCCACACCTTCTGCAACTCGGCTTCCATCTGGTGGTTGAACGCGTTGTGGACGTCCGGACGGTTCATCGTCAGGATGGCGACGCTGTTGCGCTCTTCGTAGAGAAGGGTCTCCAGGTTGTCCACGGACGCGTCTCCCTCTGTCGCGCGAGCCCCAGCATCGGCGCGGCGAGGAGAGTAGTCGCGGCTTAGGGTGGCACCCATGCCTGCGAACCCGCTGAACACCGACGACTACGGAGGCGAGCTCTACAACCTCGCGATGTCCGACAAGGCCCGACCGTTGCTCGAGAAGGTCAAGGCCTTCATCCGCGGCGAGATCGAACCGGTCACTGCCGAGTACTTCGCGTTGGGGGCGGATCGAGAAGACCGGTGGAGCTTCGGCCCAGGTCAGCTCGAGCTGCTCGACGGGCTCAAGGCCAAGGCGAAGGAAGCGGGCCTCTGGAACTTCTTCCTGCCCGATGCCGACACCGGCGAAGGCCTGAGCAACCTCGACTACGCGTACATCGCGCAGGAGCTCGGCAAGAACCCGCTCGCGTCGGAGTGCCTGAACTGCTCGGCCCCCGACACCGGGAACATGGAGGTCCTCGAACGCGTCGGCACGCCCGAGCAGAAGGATCGCTGGCTCACACCACTGCTCAACGGCGAGATCCGCTCCGCCTACGCGATGACCGAGCCCGACATGGCGTCGTCCGACGCGCGGAACGTCTCGTGCCGAGCCGTGCTCGACGGCGACGAGTGGGTGATCAACGGCGAGAAGTACTACATCTCGGGCGCGGGCGACCCGCGCTGCCGGATCATGATCGTGATGGTCAAGACGAACCCGGACGCGTCATCGCACCTCCAGCAGTCGCAGATCCTGGTGCCGCTTCCGCATCCGGGCGTCGAGATCCTCGGGCCGATGCACGTCTTCGGGCACGACGATGCGCCGCACGGTCACATGCATCTGCGGTTCACCGACGTACGGGTGCCGAAGGACAACGTGTTGCTCGGCGAGGGCCGCGGGTTCGAGATCTCACAGCTTCGTCTCGGACCTGGACGCATCCATCACTGCATGCGATCGATCGGCGCGGCCGAGCGGGCGCTGGAGCTCATGGTCGTGCGCGGATTGTCGCGTGAGGCGTTCGGCAAGCCGATCATCCAACTCGGCAAGAACACCGAGCTCGTGGCGCGGGCGCGCATCGAGATCGAGGCCATGCGCCTGATGGTGTTGAAGGCGGCCAAGGCCATGGACCTCATGGGCAACGCCGAGGCCCGCGTGTGGGTCAGCGCGGTCAAGGCAATGGTCCCCGAGCGCGTGTGTCAGATCATCGACCAGGCCATCCAGATCCACGGCGCGACCGGGATCTCGCAGTGGACGCCGCTGGCCGACCTCTACACGTCGCAGCGCACGCTTCGTCTCGCTGACGGTCCCGACGAGGTGCATCACATGGTCGTCGGGCGCGCCGAGATCGCCAGGTACAAGGCGAACACCGACGACCTGATCGTCGACGTGCCGCGCCGGTAGCAGTGACGGATCTCGAAACGATCACGGTCCGCAAGGACAACGGTGTCGCGTGGGTGTCGCTCGCCCGGCCGAAGGTTCGCAACGCCATCAACGCACAGATGCAGCGTGAGCTCCACGACACGTGGACCGCGTTCCGCTACGACGACGACGTCCGATGCGTCGTTCTCACGGCGGAAGGCGATTCGTTCTGCACCGGCATCGACCGCGGTGAGGCGATGTCCGAAGAGAACACCGCGGCAGTGGCCGAGGGAAACCTCCCCGGCTACCCGACCCCGTGGATGTACGACGATCCCGGCCGCGACATCGGGCCGAAGCAGTGCGACCTGTGGAAGCCGGTCATCGCCGCGGTGCAAGGCATCGCCTGCGGCGGCGCGTTCTACATGCTCGGCGAGGTCGAGTTCATCATTGCGAGCGACGACGCAGTGTTCTTCGATCCGCACGTCA
The DNA here is from genome assembly GCA_036275935.1 of Acidimicrobiales bacterium. Taxonomy (GTDB): domain Bacteria; phylum Actinomycetota; class Acidimicrobiia; order Acidimicrobiales; family JACDCH01; genus DASUCS01. Next base: position 2,081 of record DASUCS010000332.1, on the reverse strand, counting down.
CCTACGGCATGACCGCGGCATTCGAACCGATCGAGATGCTCTCGAAGATGCCGTTCCAGGAGATCATGCGCCTGTCGTTGCTCGGCGCACACGAACGCATGTCGGCCGAGCGTGCCTGCCAAGTCGGCTTGGTCACCGAGGTCGTGCCACGCGACGAGTTGGTCGAGCGCGCCGGCTGGGCGGCGCGAGTCATCGCCGACTCACCGCCGCTGGTGGTTCAGGGGACGATGCGAGCCCTGTGGACGGCGCTCGAGGTGCCGAGAACGCAGGCGATCGGCTTGGCCAACCTGTTCACGCGCATCGGATCCGACGCGGCGGCCTTCCGCGCCGGTCAGGAGCGATTCAGCTCGGGTCAGCGCGTGGAGTGGCGTTCGCGCTGACCTTCGTCGCCGTCTCCAGATAGCGCCATGCGATGTCCGGCGGCAACCCGCCGATGAGTGGATGCAGCTGGAGAGGGTGACCGCCGCGCACGAGCTCGGCGGCCTCGTCGACATCCAGGATGCGGTGGCTGCGGTTCTCGGCCCGCAGCTCTTCCGCAGTGGTGACGAAGGACAGGCTCGCCGTGTCGTGGTTGCCCTCGTTCCAACTCGCGTAGGCGCGGACGTCGTGCATGAGGAACGACCCGAGCTCATCCCACGCTCGGTCCACGTCTTCGGCGACGAACACAGTGGTCGCGGTGTCGGCCGGCGGGACGAAGCACAGCAGCGGTTGGTGCCCCGCCTCGATCGCCGCGTGTTCGTACGCAGTCTGTAGCTCCGGCCCTCCGCCTTGCGCGAGGAAGCCGACCCCGAAGCGACCAGCACGGCGTGCCGCCGCCACACTGCCGCCGCCCCACATCACCATCGGGCCGCCCGGCGTCACCGGCGCGGGCGTCACGTGGATGTGGCGGCCGTCGTGCTCGAAGGGCTCACCAGTCTTCGCCTGCAAGAGCACGGCGAGCTTCTGTTCGGCGAGCTTGCCGCGAGCGTGGAAGTCGACGCCGTACATCTCGTACTCCACGGGTCGGTAGCCGATCGCCGCGATGTAGGTGACGCGGCCGTTGCTGATGATGTCGAGAACCGCCATCTCCTCGGCCAAGCGCACGGGGTCATAGAGAGGGAGGAGCACGACGGCGATGGTGATCGGCAGCGTGGTCGTCCGAGCCGCCATCGCCGCGGCGAGGATCATCGGCGACGGCAGGTAGCCGTCGTCGGACGTGTGGTGCTCGCACAGAACCGCGCTCATGCAACCGCGACTCTCGGCCCACGCGGCCATGTCGAGCGCGGCGGCATACAGCTCCGCCCGTGGTGCGCCGATGTCGGGCGCGCGCAGGTCGAAGCGCATGGTGAACACGCGGTCCACGGTAGACGTGACGTCTGGTCAGGACGCGTGCGCGCTCGCCGCCACCTCGAAGACGTCGGAGGAGAGAACCGTGACGCCATCACGCAGTGATTGTCCGACGGTCACGTTGGTCGCCAGTTGCTCGGCGGCGGCTACGTCCGAGAACACGACGACGGCCAATCCTCGACCTTTGTCGTAGGCCGTCAGCAGGTGTGCAGAGACGAATCCCGGCATGGCCTCGAGCACCGGCAGCAGCTCCTCGCGCAGCCCGCGCCGACCCTCGTCCGGATCCTCACCGCTGTTGTTGACCTCGATGACCGCCGCGTACGCCACTCTTCGCCTCCTGGTGCGCCGCCACAATCCTGCACGCGATCGGCGGGTCGCCGGCCAGCGTCGAACTGTGATGACGATCTGACGCGAGCCGACTCCTAATCTGGCGCCGACCAAGGGGGATCGTGCATGTCGTGGGATTTCGAGACCGAGCCCGAGTACCAGAAGAAGCTCGACTGGGTTGACGAGTTCGTGCGGGAGGAGATCGAGCCGCTCGACTTCGTGTTCCCGCACGAGCAGTTCGTCCCGCTCGACGACCGCAAGCGCAAGATCATCGATCCGCTGAAGGAAGAGGTGCGGCGCAACGACATGTGGGCCACGCACCTCGGCCCCGAGCTCGGGGGCCAGGGCTACGGCCAGCTGAAGCTCGCGCTCCTCAACGAGATCCTCGGTCGTTCGTTGTGGGCCTCGATCATCTTCGGTTGCCAGGC
>DASUCS010000331.1:0-3943 GCA_036275935.1 Acidimicrobiales bacterium | reverse complement strand
CAACAGGGTCAGCGCTGTCCGTCAACGGTGACGACAGCGCGTACATGAGGGCGGCCAGCGACGGGATGATCTTCGTGATGTCACGGTGGGTCATCACGAAACGTGCATCGGGATAGACGCGGTCGAGTTCCACGATCGCGTGCATGTGACTCGGCGTCTTCAACCACCAGTTCGCCGGCGGGCAGCGCCACTGGAGCAGTTGCAGCACGCGCCGGTGGTAGCGGTACGCGGATTCCATGTCGGTGGCGAAGAGCCACTCGTCGTACGTCGGGATCGACGCCATCCCCGCGAACACCATCGACTTGAACTCGAGCGCGAGCAGGAGAAGGCATTCCTGCGGACCGGTCGCCGACGACGGGAGCATCCCGACGAAGTCAGGGAACATCTCGCCGATCACATCGATGCCGGCCTGCGCGCCGGCGATGCGAGGGTCGCTGTGCTCGGTCGCGGTCTCGGGTGGCGGACATGGGTGCCCGGCTTCCCACGTTCGCAACGAACGGCGCGCCGGATCGAGCGCCATGAGGAAGCTGAGCGCGGTCGATCCGGTGCGCGGGAGGCCGAGCCCGAACAGCGGCGCGGTGATGGTCTGGTCGGCGATGTCCGGGTGGTCGCGATGCCATTGTTCGATCTCCAGCCGGTTGGCGAGATGTCCGACCAGTTGGTCACTCAGCACGTCCTGCCCCAGCGGCGACAGCGACGCGTCGTCGTTGAGCGAGCTGATGAGCACGTCGAGGCCGTCACGCCATCCGTCCGCCCCGAAGTCGTTCACGCCGGTCTGCGCGCAGGCCGCGTCGATGAGTGCGTCGACGTTCGTGGTCAGTCCTCCAACTGGTCGACCGGGATCGACCGCTCGAGCATCCCGTAGGTCGTCTCGCCGTCCCACCGGTAGCGCACGCCTGCTTGCTGCAGCGCGGGCGCGAACTCGGAGTGCGTGCCGCCGGCCATGCACGACGACACATACGTCTCACCGTCGATGCGGATGTCCCCTTCCGGTGTACGCAACGTGACCGCGACGTCTTCGCCGAACGGCTGCAGACGTCGGAGCCACGGCGCATCGACCAACACCGCCGGGATCATGCGCTCGCCGTCGAAGACGTAGCCCTCGTTGTACGTCGGCTCGTTCGGACGTTCCGGGAAGGCGAGTGCGCCGAACCCCCGACCTGACGGGAAGAGCGCGCTCGGCCAACAGTGCCCCCAGAAGCCCCCGACGTCGCGCGGTCCTTGGCGATGGATCCTCAGGGCCGTGCCGGTGAACGTCCACTCCTCGTCGGCGATGCGCACGGTGCCGCGAGCCGTGCACAACTGCTCGTAGCGAGGGCTGATGAACGCGCCGGCGAAGCCGGAGTTGAAGACCTCCGCGGCCTCGGCGTTCATCGTGCCGGGCGCCCACGGCGGGGCTGCGCACGTGAGCTCGACATCGACCGTGAGCGACACACGCTCGCCTTCTTCTCGGCCGAGCTCGCTCTTCGCCAGCGCCGCTGCGGTCGTGTCGATCGCCTCGCCCTGGAATCGCACCGCCAACTCGCGGAAGGGATCGATGTGTTCGAACTCGAGACCGCCCGCGCCGAATCGTCGGCACACGCCGTCGCCGTCGACCGGTGAGCGACCGTCGCCGAGCGTTCGGACGATCACGGCGCGGCCGTCGGGGAATCCGACGTTCACTTGGAGGCCACGCGCATCCCACGACGAACTGACCGCTTCGATGCCGAGACGGGGAAGGCCGATGGCGCCGCGGTCGTCGAACACCCACACCGATGCGCTCTCACGGAACTGCGGGTCGTCCGGCTTCGAGGCCAGGAAGTGGTCGCTCGACGGATCCATCCCGCCCGTGAGATCGATGCCCATCCCCGCCCTCCGCGCTGTTGGTGTCAGGACTTGGTAGCGCGAATCACGACGCCGCGCTTGGTGAGCCACAACGGCACGTTCACTGCTCCGTGACGCAGTCGAAGCTGGCCGGATACACGACGGTTCCGTGCACCGACGGCTGCCTGCCCGAGAGCAGGCAGATCTGCGCCGCTTCGGGGGGAGCCCAGGCCGGGAGGTGGATGAGGATGCCGTGTGGCTCCGCCGGTTCGAATCCGAAGCGGCTGTAGTAGCGCGGGTCTCCCTCGAGGATCACGAACTCGGCGCCGGCGTGCTTGCTTCGCTCCAACACGGTCGTCACGAGCGCCGACCCGATTCCGTTCTTCTGGAGCTCCGGAGCGACCGCGAGCGGCGAGAGCTGGAAGATCTGGTGCCGTGTCGTGCCGTCATCGAGCTCGGTGTAGCTGACCATCACGTGGCCCACGACCGTGCCGTCGAGCTCCGCGACGAGTGCCAGCTCGGGGATGTACTCGGGGGCCGCTCTGATCGCCTCGACGAGATCCGCCTCGTTGCTGCTGTTGAACGCCCGCGCCACGACGTCGCGGATCGATGCGTGATCAGTGGGTTGCTCGGGACGGACGACGAGCGACGTCACGCCGACCTGTCTACGCGAAGCACTTGTTTCGTCAGGCAGAGAAATCGATCGGAGGACTTGCACTCGAACATCTGTTCGTGTAGTTTGCTGTCACGCCGAAAGGCGCTTGGAGCACGGCTCCCTTCGTACGCCACCCGCGATCTCTCGAAGGTTTCGATGCCTGCTCGCGTCTGCACCGATGTCGGTGCACTTCGAACCAGCGTCTGCGACACAGCTGCTGAGTTCGACGCGTCCACGCTCGACTGCGACGACGCCGTAGTCGCGCTGCGGGAATGGACCGCGATCGCGAATGCGGCCCAGTCGGCCGCAGCGCTGGCCGCGGCACGGATCGCCGAGTGCGGTCCGCCGCCATCGGCGGGCGCGCGCGACGCCGCGGAGTTCATCGCCAAGCAGACCGGCACCACAACCTTCAAGGCGAAGGACGCATTCAGGCCGGTGACCGGCTCCAACAACAAGAACTGACGCGCGCGAGGGCCGCCAGTGGGGCACTCTCCCCCGAACAGACGATCGCGATCACCGACGCCGTCGCGGCCGACCCACGGGCCGAGCAGTCGCTGCTCGACATGGCGGACCGACGCGCGTTGGGCGACTTGCGCGACCAGTGCGCGCAGACGAAAGCGGCCGTCACCGACCTCGCCGAACAAGAACGCCAGATTCACGCGAAACGGAGCCTGCGCCGGTACACGGACCGCGACGGCGCCGAGCACCTCCACGCCGTCGGCACCAAACGCGACCTTGCCCGCATCGACCGAGCACTCAAGTCCTACGTCGATCGCCGCTTCCGATCCGCCCGCGCCGACGGCGTCCGCGAACCACTCGAGGCCTACACCTTCGACGCGCTCGTCGACATGGCCACCAGTGCCAGCGACGGTGCGACCGCAGACGACACGCCGCAGAGAACGCGGGTCAACAACCTCACCGTGATCCGCGTCGACCTCGAAGCGCTCGTGCGGGGCCACCCCGAAGATGACGAACGGTGCGAGATCGCGGGGCTCGGACCGATCTCCGTCGACACCGCGCGCGACATGCTCGGCGAGTCGATCCTGAAGCTCGTCATCACCAAGGGCATCGACGTCCTCAACGTCACCCACCTCGGACGCGGCCCGAACACGGCCCAGAAGATCGCACTCCTGTGGCACGCACGCGGCTGCACCCGCGAAGACTGCCCTCGCACCGAACGCCTCGAGTACGACCACAAGGACGGCTACGAGTACCGCAAGACCCGCCACACCCGGTTCGACGAAACCGAGCCGCTCTGCAAGCCCGACCACGACCTCAAGACCTACTTCGGGTGGGCGCTGGTCGAAGGCACCGGCAAACGACCGATGGTGCCGCCCGACGACCCACGGCATCCCAACTACAAGCGCCCGCCTCCCTGAGTGGGCGAGCCTCGACGTGCGTCGGGAAGTGTGGGCGCGGAGGGACTTGAACCCCCGACCCCCTGCTTGTAAGGCAGGTGCTCTAGCCAACTGAGCTAACCGCCCG
>DASUCS010000330.1:0-6777 GCA_036275935.1 Acidimicrobiales bacterium | reverse complement strand
TCGTCGGCGCGCTCCTGGCGCATGCGACCAAGAGCCGCAGCGCCGAAGATCACTCGAGTGCTCTCGTGGCCCGTGCGTCCGAACTGCTTCCTGGCAATCACGTTTCCGACCTTACGCCTGGCAGAATCGATGCGAGCTGCGTCTCTGGCAGTCTGTGCGGGATGCCCGAGCAGTCGTCGGTCGTGCGATTCGTCGGCGTCTACGACGCGGACGGCACCGTCACCGGCGAGTTGTCGTATCTCTTCCGGCGAACGTTCGCCGGCGCGCACTGCGCGTTGTGCGACATCACCCATGGGCGCGTGCGCGAGCGGTCGCAGTGGCGCGAGGCCCGGGCGATGCTTCCGGTGCCGTTCGACGCGTACCACCGGAACGATCAGCCCGCCGCGGTTCGCGTCGCCGCGGGTGATCGTGCGCCGATCGTGGTCGCCGAATTCACCGACGGGCGCATGGAGCTCGTGCTGGACGAAGAGGCGCTCCAGGCCTGTGGCGGTTCACCGAAGCAGCTCGTCGACCAGTTGCTCGCGGTCACGTCGAGCGACCGCGGGTGAGAACCAGCCGCACACGCCCGTTCCGCCGGGAGCGGTAGCAGGGAACGCGGCTTGCAATGATGCAAAGCTGATCCATATTCTTTGCAACCGTGCAGGCTGAGCTCGCCGAGGTGATCCGGTTCCCGCTCCTCGCCGAGCGAGTGCCCGCCCCGCCGCCGGCGGCGCTCGACCCCGTCCTCGATGCGACCGAGGTCTGCATCGTGCGGCACGGGCTGGCCAAGACCTCGTTGAGCGACATCGCCCGCGAGCTCGGCGTCGCCCCGAGCACCGTGTACCGCAAGGTCGGCACGGTGGAGAACGCCGCGCTGCTGGTCATGGGGCGCGAGAGCCATCGACTCCTCGCCGAGATGCCCGACGTGATCGCGGGCGTCGAAGGTCCACGGGTCATCACCGTGTTCTTGGCGGCGTCGATCGAGCGGACGGCCTCGCATCCGATGGCGGCGAAGATCCTGCGCGACGAGATCGAGTGGATGGGTCGCTTGATGACCCACCGGATGGACGAGCTGCTCACCGAAGGAGTCGCGACGGTGAGGCCGTTGCTCGAAGCGGCGATGGCCAACGGGACGATTCGCCGTCAGGACCCCGAGATGCTGGCGCACTGGATCATGCGCATCGGCATGACGTGTCTGCTCGCGCCGCCGCCTGGCGCGTTGGTCGATGCCCTCGACGCGCTCTTGCTTCCGATGCTCGAGCCTGCGCCGCCCACGCCGAAGCCGAAGCGGAAGCGGTCGTGACGGTCACGAGCTCGACCGACCACGAGCCCCGGCTGCACGACCAGCCAGGCGACGTCGACGTGTCGGTGCTCGTCGACGCGGCGCGCTACGCGTCGCATGGCTACCCGTACGACACCTGGGCGGAGCTGCGACGGTCGTCGCCGGTCCATTGGTGTGAGCCTCCGGGCTTCCGTCCCTTCTGGGCGGTGACCCGTCACGAGGACGTGCGGTTCTTGTCGACGCATCCCGACCAGTTCCTGAGTGCACCCCGCACGATCCTGTTTCCACAGCAGCTGGAGCTCATGACCGGCGCGACGACGCCGAGGACGCTCATCAACCTCGACCCGCCGGAACATCGCGACTACCGCGCGCTGGCCGCACCGTTCCTCAAGCCGAGCGCGGTGCGATCGTTGGAGACCACGATCCGGGCGATCACGATCGAGCTGCTCGATCGCAACGTTCGGAACGACGCGTTCGACTTCGTGTTCGATCTCGCTGCGTACCATCCGCTGAAGGTCATCTGCGGTGTGCTCGGTGCAGCACCGGAGGACGAAGACCTCGTGCTGCGCATCGCCAACACGGTGTTCGGCATCGAGGATCCGGACTACGCGCCCCAGCTCGCGAGCTTGAGCATGGAGATGCTCGAGTACTACCGGCGCCTCAAGGAAGATCGTCTCGCGCGACCGACCGACGACCTCTACAGCGCGTTGGTCAACGCCACCGTCGACGGTGAGCCGATCGGCGACGTCGAGCTCGTCGGCTACTTCCTCATCCTCACGTCCGCTGGACACGACACCACGCGCAACGCGATGGCCGGCGGCCTGCTGGCGCTGCTCGAAAACCCTGAGCAGCTGCAAGCACTGCGTGACGATGTGTCGTTGTGCGCAACCGCGGCTGACGAGATCATTCGCTGGACGACGCCCGTCATCCAGTTCTGCCGAACGCCGGTCGACGACGCCGAACTCGGCGGACGGCGCGTGCGCGCGGGGGAGACGCTGGCGATGTTCTATCCGTCGGCGAACCGTGACGAGTCAGTGTTCGACGAACCCGATTCGTTCCGTGTCGATCGCGACCCGAATCCTCACCTTGCGCTCGGTGTCGGCGAGCACTACTGCCTCGGTGCACATCTCGCACGCACGGAGATCCGCATCCTGCTCGAAGAGCTCGTGCCGCGGCTCGAGCACGCGGAACTCGCCGGAGCTGTCGAGCGCACCGCCGCCGCATTCGTCGGAGGCGTGAAGCACCTGCCCATCCGCTGGTCGCTACGGGCGACCGAGCCTTCCTGACCACCTCTCGTTCAAGGAGCACTGCCATGTTCGACACCGTCATCCGCGGCGGCACGATCGTCGACGGCACCGGCGCCGCACCGTTCAGCGGTGATGTCGCCATCACCGACGGGCGCATCGTCGAGGTCGGCACCGTCGACGGCTCGGCGCGGCGCGAGATCGACGCCGACGGTGCCGTCGTCACGCCTGGCTTCATCGATCTGCACACGCACTACGACGGGCAGGTCACGTGGGACGACGCCCTCGAACCGTCGGCCACGAACGGCATCACCACGATCGTGCTCGGCAACTGCGGTGTCGGCTTCGCGCCGGTGCGCCCAGCCGACCACGACTCGCTCATCGACATGATGGAAGGCGTCGAGGACATCCCCGGCTCCGCGCTGTCGGTCGGCATGCCGTGGGGCGAATGGGAGACGTTCGCCGAGTACCTCGACGTCCTCGACAGCCGTCGTTACGCGGCGAACGTCGCGGCCCACATCGCCCACGGCCCTGTGCGCTACTACGTGATGGGCGAGCGGGCGTACCACGACCAGGACGCCACGCCCGAAGAGGTCGCCGCGATGGCGCGCATCGTCGGTGACGCGTTCGCGGCGGGCGCCGCCGGCTTCTCGAGCAACCGGTTCCGTGCGCACATGTCGCGCTCGGGCAAGGTCGTTCCAGGCACGTTCGCGGCCGTCGACGAGCTGCGGGCCATTGCGAGCGCGGTGGGCGACGCGGGCCATGGTGTGCTGCAGGCCATCGCCGACGGCACGATCTCTCCCGACGCGCAGGATCGGATGCCCGACCTGGACATGCTCGCCGAGCTGGCGGACATCGCGAAGCGTCCGTTGACGTTCAGCACGTTCCAGGCGAGCACGCAGGCCGACGTGTACCGACGCGTACTCGACGGTGCCGCCGCCTGGAATGCCGAGGGCGTGCAGCTCCGGCCGCAGATCATCCCGCGAGCGGTCACGTTCATGTCGAGCCTCGACACGTATCACCCGTTCATGAATCGACCGACGTACAAGTCGCTCGTCGCAGTGCCACTGGCCGAGCGCGTGGTCCGCTTGCGTCAGCCCGAGACCCGCGAGCAGATCCTCGGTGAGCAAGACGTGTTGGACGGTGGTGGCCTCGGCGCGCTCATGGGCGCCGTGCTGGCCAACAGCGTGGCCCGCCTGTTCTCGCTCGAGTTCCCCGTCGACTACGAGCCCGACCCGTCGGAGTCGGTGCAGGGTCGTGCGAACGCGCTCGGCATCGACCCGCTTCACTACCTGTACGACCAGATGACGGCGGGCGACGGCACCACGTTCTTCGCACTGCTCGGCAACAACTTCGGCGAAGGAACGCTCGAGCCGTGTCGCGACATGCTGCTCGATCCGAACTCGGTGAGCGGTCTGTCCGATGCCGGTGCCCACGTGATGATGATCTCCGACTGCAGCGCGTCGACGTTTCACCTCACTCACTGGGTGCGGGACCGAAGCAAGGGTGAGCGCGTGCCGCTGGAACTCGCGGTGCACAAGCTCACGGGAGCGCCAACGGCGATGTACGGCTTCGATGACCGAGGCACGTTGGCCCCGGGCAAGCGGGCGGACGTCAACGTGATCGACTTCGACAACCTCTCCATCCAGGCCCCCTACTTGCGAGCCGATCTGCCCACCGGAGCGAGCCGCATCCTGCAGCCGTCCCTCGGTTACGTGGCCACCATGGTGAACGGCGTGGAGGTGCGGCGCGACGACACCGATACGGGCGCTCGGCCGGGTCATCTGCTGCGCAGTGGACAGAGCAACTGATGGAGCAACTCGAGGTCGTCGTCGTCGGCGCGGGTATCGGCGGTCTGGCGTCTGCGCTGTCGATGGCGCGCGCAGGTCATCGTGTGACGCTGATCGAGCGGGACGACACACCGATGCCCCCCGATCCCGAGAGCGCGTTCGACTGGGACCGCAAGGGCGCGCCGCAGGTCCGCCATCCCCACGTGTTCCTCGGTCTCGCGCGGGTGCTGCTGCGCGACCGATTCCCCGACGTGCTCGATCAGCTCTCCGAGTTGGGTGTCGTCCCGAATCGACTGCGTTCCGACCAGGGCCCGCAGCTCGACGAGGAGACCGTACGGCTCATCGAAGCCGACGACGACCTGCGGATGCTGCCGTGTCGGCGGACGACGTTCGAGTGGGTGATGCGGCGCACCGTGCTGGCCGAGCAGGGCGTCACGTTGCGTCTCGGCGAGGGAGTTGCGGGCGTGGAGGTGCGCGACGACGGCGACGGGCCTCCGGTCGTCACCGGTGTCCGCCTCGAGGACGGCACCGTGCTTCGATCTGATCTCGTCGTCGCGACGACGGGTCGCCGCGGCGACGTTCCGGCGTGGCTGGCCGAGCACGGGATCGAGATCCCCGAGACGGCGAGCGATTCGGGTGTCGTGTACTTCTCGCGCTTCTACCGTTCACCGCACGACGAGGGCTTCGGGTTCCGCGGCGGCTTCGGTGCCGGACTGATCGCCGGTGTGATCGGTTCTGAGGCGGGCACGTTTTCGATCACCGCAGTGGTCGACAAAGACGACAAGGAGCTGCGCGCACATCTCAGCGACAGCGATCGCTTCGACGCGACCATGCGGCTGTTGCCGGAGCTCGCCGATGTCGCGGCCGCCGGTGGCACGCCGATGCATCCGGTCCATTGCATGACCGGGCTGCTCAACCGGACGCGCTCGTACATCGCGCCCGATGGAACGCCGCGAGTCGTCGGCTTGCTGGCCTGTGGCGACGCGCACACCTGCACGAACCCTGCGTACGGGCGAGGTCAGGCGCTCGCATTGCGGATGGCGACGCTGGTCGCGGACGCGATCGCGGAGCACGACGACCTGGTGTCCGCGGCGCAAGCGTACGAATCGGCGTGCGACGAACAGGTTGTGCCCTGGTACCACTTCTCGGTTCTCACCGATCAGATGCGGGCCGCCGCCGTTGCCCAGTCCGGTCAGCGGGCGAGCGCGGTGGCCGCTGCGGCGTCAGATCCCTTCGCGTCGCTGTTCGGCGGTGGCGCGTCACCCGAGACGGTCGTGCTCGTGCTGCGGGTCCTCAACCTGCTCGAGCTGCCGACTGCCCTGCTCGCTCGGTTGCCCGAGTTGCAGGCGAGCGCGGCGACGCCACCGACGCCGCTGCAGCAGGGCCCACCGGTCCGTCGCCCGTCCCGCGACGAGCTCCTCGCGGTGGTCGCGTAGGAGAACAGGACGCCGCGATACGTCTAGCGTTTCGAGGCTGCGCTCGGGGCGAGGTCGGCGTGGAGGATGGATTCCTGGCGACGGCGGATCGACTCGGGGATCACCATCGAGCGCCGACCACGCGTGTCGAATGCGACGTCCACCGCCTCGAAGGTGCACAACGGTTCGTTGCGATCGAGGTCGTAGCACCAGTGCATGCGATGCGTCGCTCGTTCGTGGATGGCGATCGTGGCGCAGAAGCTCTGGATGTGCATGTCGGCGCGAGGAAGGCGAGCGAGCTGCACGCGGGTCTCCATCAACGCCCAACCCATGAGCTCGCCGTTCGGTCCTTCGTAGAGCCCCGGGCCCCAGCCCTCTGTGTTCTCGGACGGTTCACCGCCCCACAGCAACATCATCGTGGCATCGGGTCGATATCCGCCGCGGTCATCGCATTCGTCCTCGCCGATGACGCGGGGCTTGCGCACGTCGAGCCCACGCTCGCGCAGCACGTCGAGCGGCGGCGCCACCGACAACGCGTCGAGGTCGAGGTCGACCGTCCGGGGCGCGGCGTAGGGGAGCGGTTCGATGACGTTCGCACGCGCGGCCTCGACCACGGCGTCGGGCACCGCGACGAGTTCGCCGTTGTCGTCGATCGGACTGACGGTGTGGACGAACGTCGCCGCGAGCGCCTCGGCGTTCGCGGGCACGAGCTCGTGGTGCAGGCGGAGCCCGCCTGCATCTGCGCCGAGCACTCCGCTGCGAACCAGCAACGGCGTACCCGCGAGCTGCTCGCGATGGTGGCGCGTGTACGTGTCGTGGACGATGTGCGGACTGGGCGGCCAACCGTCGAGCCGTGACAGCAGCGAGTTCGTGGCCGCGTGCGCGTTGACGCCGTAGTAGCGAACGTTCATGTGACCGAGGTGGTCGATCTGATCGTCGGTCACCGAGCTGGTGTGTGTGACGGCGAGCATCGAGCGAACTTACCGGGGGACTTGGCCTGCTAGCGAAACACGGGTGTGCGCTTCTCCAAGAACGCGGCGACGGCTTCCTTGTGCTCGGGCGTTGCG
>DASUCS010000329.1:0-4776 GCA_036275935.1 Acidimicrobiales bacterium | reverse complement strand
ATCAGCGGAAGTTCGGGTTCGGTCAGAAGACCACGTTGAGCTTCCCGAACGAATCCGCGGGCCTGATGCTGCCGCTGAAGGACTGGTCCGGAACGTCGATTGCCACGATCCCCATCGGGCAAGGTGTCGCGGTGACCGCGTTGCAGATGCTCCAGTCGTTCAACGTGATCGCCAACGGTGGCGTGTACGTCGATCCGAAGCTCGTGCTCGCGACGATCGGCAAGGACGGCACCCGGCACGCCACCGACGCGTCGGCGAGCCATCGGGTGGTGTCGCAGGCGACGGCCGCGCAGGTGCGGGACATGATGGAGCAGGTGGTCATCTCCGGCACCGGTAAGGAAGCCGCCATCGACGGCTACACGGTCGCTGGTAAGACCGGTACCGCTCGCAAGCCGCAGCCGGGCGGCGGCTACTACGACGGTGCCGGGCACTTCCACTACGAAGCGACGTTCGCGGGGTTCGTGCCGGCCGAGGATCCGCAGCTGTCGGTGATCGTGGTGCTCGACGAGCCGTCGGCCACGATCTACGCCAGCGGCGCGACGGCGCCGGTGTTCAGTCGCATCGCGTCCTACGCGCTTCGCCGCTTCCACGTGCCGCCGCCGGGTTACACGCTCGCTCCGACGGTGCCTGCGCCCACGCACGTGACGCCTGCGAGCGCGGCGGCGGCCGAGGTCATCGCGACGTCCACGACCACAACGGAATCGACGTCATCGACCACGGTGCCGAAGTCCAGATCGAGCACGTCCAGTACGACATCCACTACCGCACCACGCTCGAAGCAGAAACCGAGCGGGTGACGTGCGGCTCGACGAGCTCGTGCGTGCCGCTCCGGTGACGCAGGTCGTCGGCGATCCCTCGGTGGAGGTGACGGATGTCGTGCACGACTCGCGTGCCGTCACGGCAGGCGCGCTGTTCTGCTGCATCTCCGGTGCGGTGGTCGACGGCCACGACTTCGCCGCGGCGGCAGTGGACGCAGGCGCGACCGCGCTCGTGTGTGAACACGAGCTGCCTCTGGAGGTCGCCCAGCTCGTCGTACCTGACACGCGCGTCGCGATGGGTCCGATCGCGTCGTACTTCCACGGGTCACCGTCGCGGGAGCTCGATGTCGTCGGCGTGACAGGCACCAACGGCAAGACGACGACCACGCACTTGTTGCGCTCGATCCTCGAGGCTGACGGACGATCGGCGCGTGTGATCGGGACGCTCACCGGCGCGCGCACGACGCCAGAGTCGACCGACCTGCAACGACAGTTCGACGAGTTCGTGCACGACGGTGTGCACGCGGTAGCGATGGAGGTGTCGTCGCACGCGCTCGCGCAACATCGAGTCGACGGCACGTGGTTTCGCGTCGGCGTGTTCACGAACTTGAGTCGCGACCATCTCGACTTCCACTCGTCGCTCAACTCGTACTTCGACGCCAAGGCGAGCCTGTTCACTTCCGATCGCTGTGCGTCCGCCGTGATCAACGTCGATGACGAGTGGGGTCGCAAGCTCGTCGAACGCATCACGATCCCGTGGCGACCATGCTCGCTCGATCTCGTCGACGACATCGAGCTCCACGCCGACGAGTCCCGCTGCCGCTGGGAGGGCGTCGAGCTCCGAGTGCCGCTCGGTGGTCGGTTCAACCTCGCCAACGCACTGGCGGCCGCCCTGGCCGCCCGCAGCCTCGGGGTGATGCCTGAGACCATCGCCGAGGGTCTCGCCGCCGCCGGGCCGGTGCCCGGCCGCTTCGAGCGGGTCGACGCCGGCCAGCCGTTCTCGGTCGTCGTCGACTACGCCCACACGCCGGATGGGCTCGAGCAGCTGCTCCTCGCCGCGCGCGAAGTCGCTGGTCAGGCCCGGGTTCTGGTGGTCTTCGGTTGTGGTGGTGACCGCGATCGGACCAAGCGGGCCCCGATGGGCGCGGCGGCGGCCCGGCTGGCCGACGTCGCCGTCGTGACCTCCGACAATCCGAGGAGCGAGGACCCGTCGGCCATCATCGACGCCGTGTTGGACGGAATCGAAGACCGCTCGAACGTGATCGTCGAGCCCGACCGCCGTGCGGCGATCGCCGTGGCACTGCACGATGCGCGTCCTGGTGACGTCGTCGTCGTTGCGGGGAAGGGCCACGAGACCGTGCAGGTCGTCGGCAGCGTCGAGACGCCGTTCGACGACCGCACCGTCGCTCGCGAGTTGCTGTCGGAGGGCGCATGGTCGGCCTCCTGATCGCCGCTGGTGTGTCGATGGGTGTCTCGCTGCTCGGAACCCGCTTCCTCATCAGCTGGCTGCGGCGGCGTGGGATCGGCCAACCGATCCGGGAGGACGGGCCTGAAGGGCACCAGGAGAAGGCGGGCACGCCGACGATGGGAGGTGTCGCCATCGTCGGATCCGCGGTGCTGGGCTACCTCGTCGCGCATCTCCGCGGCGGTGTGATCTTCACCTACACCGGACTCGCGGTGATGGGAGCGATCATCGCCGCTGGAGTGGTCGGGCTGATGGACGACTGGCTCAAGGTGACGCGCGAGCGCAACCTCGGTCTGACCAAACGGGCGAAGAGCGCCGGTCTGCTCGCCGTCGCCATCGGCTTCGCGATCGTCGCCGTGCTCGAGACGCCGGTGCACACAACGCTCTCGTTCACTCGGTACAACGTGCCGGGTATCGAACTGGGCAGCGTCGGCTGGTGCGTGCTCGCGGTCTTGATGATCCTGGCGACGTCGAACGCCGTGAACCTGACGGACGGGCTCGATGGTCTTGCCGCGGGATCTTCGATGTACGCGTTCATCGCGTTCATGGTCATCGGGTTCTGGGGTTTCCGTCACCCGGACATCTACCAACTCATCCACTCGTACGACCTCGCGATCGTCGCGGCAGCGATGCTCGGTGGATGTGTCGGGTTCCTCTGGTGGAACGCGAACCCGGCGCGCATCTTCATGGGGGACACCGGCGCCTTGGCGATCGGTACCGGCCTCGCCACGCTCGCGCTGACGACCAGTACCGAGCTCCTGCTCCTGTTGATCGGCGGGCTGTTCGTCCTCGTGACGCTGTCGGTGATCCTTCAGATCGGCGCGTTCCAGATCTTCGGGCGGCGCGTCTTTCGGATGGCGCCGATCCAGCACCACTTCGAGCTCGGCGGCTGGCCGGAGAACACGGTGATCGTGCGCTTCTGGATCCTCGCCGGTCTCTTCACCGCACTCGGGCTCGGCTTCTACTACGCGGACTTCCTTCGCATCGGCGGGATCGATTGAGTCGCTACCTGCTCGTCGGATTCGGGGTCACGAACCAGGCCGTTGCCGACGCGCTGACGGCGCGCGGCAACCAGATCGTCGTGTGCGACGACCGGAGCACCGGTGCATCGCTGCTGGCCGCGAACGAACGGGGCATCGAGCTCGTCGAGCGTCCCGATGTTGCGGCCTACGAGCGCCTCGTTGCGGGCGTCGACGTCGTCGTCCCGTCGCCCGGTATCGGTGACGTGCACGTCGCTCTCGACCTCGCTCGTCGCGCGGGCGTGCCCGTGCGCAGCGAGTTCGACCTCGCGGCCGAGTGGGACGCGCGTCCTCTGCTCGCGATCACCGGCACGGATGGCAAGACCACGGTGACCGAGCTCACTACTGCGATGCTCCAGGCCTCCGGGGTCCGCGCCGCAGCGGCGGGCAACACCGAGGTGCCACTCGTACGAGCGATCGACGATCCCGCCATCGACGTGTTCGTCATCGAGGCGTCGTCCTTTCGCCTCGACCACAGCGAGCACTTCGCGCCCCAGGTCGGCACGTGGCTCAACTTCTCACCCGACCACCTGAACCTGCACCGATCGTTGGAGACCTACGAGCTCGCGAAGGCGAAGCTGTGGGTGCATCAGTCGCCGAGCGACGTGGCGATCGGATCCGTCGACGATCCCGTGGTCGTGCGGCACCTTCGGGCGGCGACTGCGCGTCAGATCACGTTCGGAGCGGCCGACGCCGACTTCCACGTGGAGGACTCGCAGCTGGTCACGGACGCGGGCGACGTGCTCGTGACGGTCGAGGAACTGCCGCGCCACTTCCCCCACGACGTCACCAACAGCCTGGCGGCGGCGGCGACTGCGCTGTCGGGCGGCGCGTCGATCGATGGTTGCCGGGATGCCCTGCGCCGTTTCAAAGGTTTGCCGCACCGCATCGCACTCGTGGGTGAGGACGACAGCGTGCGGTGGTACGACGACTCGAAGGCGACCACCCCGAACGCGACCTTGACGGCGTTGCGTTCGTTTCCGTCGGCGGTGCTCATCGCCGGTGGGCAGAACAAGGGCCTCGACCTCGGCGTCCTCGCATCGGCCGCCGATCACATCCGTGCGGTCGTGGCCATCGGCGACGCGGCCGACGAAGTGGCGGCCGCGTTCGACGGTGTGCGCCCGGTCGTGTCCGCGGGGTCGATGCACGACGCGGTGATGACCGCGCGGCGGCTCGCGCACAGGGGCGACGCGGTGCTCCTGTCCCCAGCATGCGCGTCTTTCGACTGGTACCGATCGTACGGTGAGAGGGGCGACGACTTCACCTACGAGGTTCGCAGCTTGATCGGAGCATCCACATGACGGCGGTCAGAACTCGTCCGACGAAGCGGACGTCGACGCGCAAGCCCGCGCCGAAAGCGCGTTCGCCGAAGAACGCGCGGCCGCCCGCGCAGGGCTTCGTGCTCCTGTTCGCGGTCATCGTGGTGCTCAACCTCGTGGGCCTCGTGATGGTCCTATCCGCCTCGTCGGTCACCGCGCTGCACCAGGAGGGGACGTCGTACTACTACTTCGAGCGTCAGCTGATGTGGTTGGGC
>DASUCS010000328.1:0-2911 GCA_036275935.1 Acidimicrobiales bacterium | reverse complement strand
GAGGTGGTGGAGGCGCTGGAGGCGGGACACCCCGGGTTCAAGGACCGCCTGCTCGACGACGAGGGCAAGCTCCGCCGGTTCGTGAACGTGTTCGTGGCCGACGACGACGTCCGCTTCCTCGAAGGCCTCGACACGAAGGTTCCCGAGGGGGAGACCGTGAGCATCGTGCCTGCTGTCGCGGGGGGTTGATTCCGGGCGGTGTGTGGTGCGTCCGAGTCGACGGTTCGCCGTTCCTGCAGTGACGAAGGGCAACTGCGCTTTTGAAGGCAGTGGCGACGGGGCCGGCGACGCGCATCTGTGACGACTCAGCCACGGATTCCGGGGCTCGAGCATCACGAAGTCGACGCCCCGC
Source organism: Acidimicrobiales bacterium (assembly GCA_036275935.1). Classification (GTDB taxonomy): domain Bacteria; phylum Actinomycetota; class Acidimicrobiia; order Acidimicrobiales; family JACDCH01; genus DASUCS01. The sequence goes on along the minus strand of DASUCS010000328.1, from coordinate 2,559 downwards.
ACGTCTGTTATTGCTGAGCCACGGCATCTCGTGGGTCAGCCATCAATGTGCGTTCGGTGCCGGCGCGGCGTCTTCAAGAGCGCAGGTTCGGTTCACACCTCGACCATCGGCACCGGCACACTCGGTGCCTGTCAATTCCTCCTCAACATTCCGCCCCGACGCGTCGATGTAGGTGCGTGCGTGAGGTTCTGATCGTCGACGACAGCCCGGATCTTCGGGGGATGTTGGCGTTCACCTTGGGCGACCTCGGATTCTCGGTCCGGCAGGCGAAGAACGGGAGCGACGCGCTCGACGAGCTCGCCGATCACGCGCCGGACTGCGTGGTCCTCGACCTGATGATGCCGGACATCGACGGCTTCAAGGTCCTCGAAGCGATGCGTGCCCAGCAGCTTGCGCCCGGTGCGCGGGTCGTGATCCTGTCGTCGAAGGACGACGAGAAGACGCTGGTTCGTGGCTACGAGCTCAAGGCCGATCAGTTCTTCATGAAGCCAGTCGATCCCGACGTCGTCGCCCACAAGATCTCCGCGCTCATCGAAGCGGGCTGAGCCTTAAAGCAGCCCGCTGACAACGGCGTCAGCGGGCGCTTTGGGGGTCTCACAGGTGGGCGACGAATTCGGCGCGGGTCGGGGGGCCGAGCTCGGGTTCGGGCGGACGGTTGTCGCGGTCGTTGTAGACCTCGATGATGCGTGTCATCAGCTCGCCGTCACGCAGCAACGCGTCCGGGGTCGTCAGCAGATTGAACGTGCGCAGGAACGCACGGAACACGCGCTGATCGAGCCGCATCGCCGGCGCGACGCCCTCGCGCATCACTGCGCGCATGAAGCTGCGGGGGTCCGACTCGTCGACTCCGTCGACTTCGTTCGGATCGATTGAAGCAAGGTCGGGCGCAGCCGCCGCTGGGGCGGAGCCCAGGCGGCCGCTCGACAGCACGTTCGAGCGAGCCGCAGGCGAGGGAGATCGTGTCGAAGCACGGTTCTCGCGATCTGCCATCACGGACGCGTGGTACCAGGGCTCGACCTGTTCCGCCGATGCTGCTTCGAACGCCGCCGCACGCGCGACCGCATCGTCGCCGTGGGCCTCGAGCGCGTCGGCGAGCAACGTCGACTGCACCATCGCCAACGAACAGCCGCGTCCGTACAAGGGGTTCGTGCACGTGTGCGCATCGCCCACCGCGTGGAAGCCCTGCACGCCGTCGAACCGTCGAATGCGGTTCAACAACTTGGCCATCACGTGCACGGGCGTGATCGGCTCGGCGCGCGCAGGATCAACCCATGGTTGCGTCGCGACCAACACCGATCCGGCGCGCTCGAACGTCGCCGCATCGAGCAGCTTCGCCCGAAGCTCGGCATCGTCGACCGGGACGGCAAACGTCACCGAGAACGTGCGGTTGTCGCCGATGAACGTCGCGTACTTCAGGTAGCCGAGGTCGCCGCCGACCGGACCGATCTGCGGCGGCACCTCCGCGCCCTGGTGCAGCCGGTAGAAGCGCGAGAGGTAGATGATTCCGGTGTCCTCTTCGGTCTCCGGGCACTCGGCGCCGATGCCCGCGAGCCACGCCGGCACGTCACCGCGCCGTCCGTTGGCGGCGACGACGATGTCGGCTTCGAAGGAACCGGCGTCGGTGTGCACGCCGCGGACGACGCCGTCCCCGCCGATCAACCCGTCGACGGCGACGCCGTCGAGAAGGCGCACGTGCGGTGCCTCGAGCACCGTGCGCCGCAACACCCACTCGAACGTCGTGCGGCGGCAGGCGAGCATCACGAGGTCCTCGTCGCCGGGCTTCGGCGACGCGTCGTCGATCGTCGGAGGGAGCTGCGTGGTCAACGGCCAGTCCGTGACGCCTGCGTCGTAGAGCGACGACAGCACGTCCGGGTAGCGGTCCCGCAGGATCATCCGCAGCCGAGCGAGCATGGCGTGGGAGTGCCGGACCTGCGGCGCCCCGCGGCGATCCCACTCGAAGGCCTCGTCGGGGTCGTGCGGGAGCGGGGTGCGATCCCGTTCCAACAGGGTCACGTCGTGCCCCTGCCGGGACAGCGCCAGCGCACTTCCCAATCCGCCCACACCGGCGCCGACGACGACAACCCGCACGATCAGATGGTTAGCACTCGGCCCTGCCGGTTGCTAAGTCCAGCGCGATCTGGTTGGATTAGCAGTCGCATATCGAGAGTGCCAACGGAGGACGCCGAATGCCGAAGATCATCGCCTTCGAAGAGGAAGCCAGGCGCGGGCTCGAAGCCGGCATGAACAAGCTGGCCGACGCCGTACGCGTGACCCTGGGCCCGAAGGGCCGGAACGTGGTCCTCGAGAAGAAGTGGGGTGCCCCGACCATCACCAAGGACGGTGTGTCGGTGGCGAAGGAGATCGAGCTCGAAGACGCCTACGAGAAGATCGGCGCCGAGCTCGTCAAGGAAGTGGCGAAGAAGACCGACGACGTCGCCGGTGACGGCACGACGACCGCCACGGTGCTCGCGTGGGCGATGGTCCGCGAGGGCCTGCGCAACGTCGCCGCCGGAGCGAATCCGATGTCGCTCAAGAAGGGGATCGAGGCCGCGGTCGAGG